>JAVEYW010000005.1 GCA_034003325.1 Desulfobacterales bacterium | reverse complement strand
CAGCCCCTCCCATCACGCAAAAACAGCCCCTTCCTGAAATAGAGACAGTAATGAGGGCTTTTTATTTAACGATAGGGGGGTCAAAATTGGGTTATCGCAGGGGGTCAATTTTGGGTTGTCATTTCGAACTTCATTGTCTTCGGTTAGGGCATGCGCATTTGCAAAGCTGACTCCTAAACCCGAAAGGCTCGCAACACTGACACCCGCCGTAGCGGTTTTAATGAAGTCCCTCCTTGAAAACCTACTTCTAACATATTCATTGCTTTTCATGGGTTTCCCTCGCTGAGGATACGTAAATTTAAAGATTATCACGTTGCTGGATGTAACCGATTAATTCCAAATATTTTAACTACGTAATATTGTGATTACATTATATCGCTTATCTAACTTTATAGGTTTTCATTTCACCTTTTTTTAGGTCTGTCAAGAAAAAAATAAAAAAACCAATTACCTATACCTTTAGATAATTAATCGGGTTTTATTAAAGCATGGGTAAGTGCATATGTCGGCCACACAATCACGAAAGCCGGTTCAGAAAAGGATGGGATCCACTATGTTTAAAATTCGCGCATTGAAAGGATTTAACAATGTGCTGCCTCCACTTTAAAACGTAACAACCTTAAACATTTTTTGGACCCATGCCGAAATTGCTGGTTTTAAAGATGTGGTGCGGCCGTTGTTTGATTTCAGGCGGCAGCGGTCCGGCGCGCCGCGAGGCCGACCCGGCGTTCATGTGTTCCAATTAGCACGGGGTATGGCGGGCTTTTAAAATCCGTTATACTGCCTTGGCGTCAAAGACGTAATACTTCAACGCATGCGGCATCGCCGCGTGGATACTTTTGCAATAATAGCGTTCTTTCAGTCACAGGATATAACGGGGCCTGCAACCCGCAATGGTGCCGATGGCGCCCTTTGAGCCCCACCATGAAAGCCTCTTCGCTCTGGCAGAGTGACAAAACGCCGTTTTCACCGATTCAAGCCTTGCATGTCTTCCACGGCCCACATGAGTTCAGGGCTCTGGCCATAAATACTGTAGCCCACTGAGTAACGGTATGGGATTGTTTACTGTCGCCGTATTTCCCCCAACATTTCCACTGCCAACTGTGAGGGCCTTGCAAAAAGTCGTTTAAATTAACTTTCTGAAATATTATCTTAATCGGCCGCGAAGAAAGGGAAATCACCACCTTTTTTCCTGATGTCGCGGGGTTTTCAGAAATTTCGGAAAGGTTAACGCCTGACGAACATCATACTCGACCCAAAAAGGAACTGTGGATAAATTTGAGGGGGATGCCATTATTGCCAAATTCGGCGCACCCAACCTATTGCCGGATCATGCTGCGGTAGCTTGCCGGGCATGTATTCATATGCAAGATAGGCTTAAAATGCTTCGGGAAAACTGACAATCCAGAGGAATGCCAGCATTAAAAATGCGTATCGACATGAACACGGGCCCCGCAGTCGTCGGGAATATGGGCTCCAAAAGCCGAATAAACTACGCTATGATGGGAGATACGGCCAATGCGGCCAGTCGCCTTTAAGGGGTCTATAAAGAATACGGCACTTACATCCTGATCAGTAAATCGACTCACTTGGATGCTGGCTGGAAAAACAATTGCGGCCTGTGAACTCGACACCATTTGCGTGATCGGCAAAAAAGAAGCCCTGCGCGTTTATGAAATTCTCGGTTTTACCGGAATGCTACCCCAGGGGGTAATACAAACGGCAAGCCTCTATGAAAATGGGTTGAGTGTCTACCGGCATCAGAATTGGGAGAGCGCCACCAAATATTTTCGCCGGGCATTGGCGGTCAAACCGAAAGATGGTTCGAGTCAAACCATGCTCGCTCGTTGCCTGAATTCCAAAATTCAACCACCGAATAAAACCAGGGATGGCGTTTATGCAATTAAAACAAAATAAGGGAGCGTTTCATCCGTCAGAGCCGTAACGAGCTGTGATTTAATCATCAGCGCCGTAGCCTCTTTTGTCGCCGGTGATATGGGCAAATGCGCTATGATTGTGTATCGACTCGAAGTTTTCCGCACTGACCGAAAACCAGGTGATATTATCATCCCCGTATAGATGCAGCGCGATATCCCGGACAATGTCCTCGACAAATTTCGGATTCTCAAACCCTTTTTCAGTCACGGATTTTTCATCCACGCGCTTTAATACGGAGTAGACCTCACAGGAAGCGCTCGATTCCACCAGCTCGATCATATCCTCCAGCCAAATAAATTTCTTGAACCGTGTGGATAAACTCACCTCCCCCCGCTGATTATGTGCCCCCGCGTCACTGATTTCTTTTGAACAGGGGCACACGGAGGTGATGGGGACGAGTACCTCGGACATAAGATCCACCCGACCGTCTCGATCGCTGGAACCGATAATGGAACAGGTGTAGTCCATCAGCCCGGGGGCACCGCTTACCGGTGATTTTTTCTCAATAAAATACGGAAAGGATATCTCGATATGCGCCGAAGCGGCGTTCAGGTGCGCCTTCATCTGCGCCAAAACCGCGGAAATGTTTTTGATCGAAAATTCGGGCCGGATCATCTGCAGAATTTCAACAAACCGGCTCATGTGCGTTCCCTTGGTGCTGTGCGGCAAATCGACATACATATTAATGGATGCAACGGTGTGTTGAATGATATTGGCGCGATCTTTAACCGTTACGGGGTAACGCAGATTTTTGATGCCGACTTCATCGATGGGTATATTTCGGTAGTCGGGAAGACTCTGAATATCTTTCATGTTAGAACTCTTTTTTCGACCTGTCAGGGGGCGATCATTCCAAACGGTTGTTACCTTAGCAGGTAATCCGGTTTTACATGGCTCATAGCCCGAAATATATTGCCCTTAATTTTCCGGTTTTGTTGATACAATTGATTTAAAAGCAATCTCATCTCTCGCCGGCTACTCTGCCCGGCTGAAGGGCAAGGGTTTATGAATTCAGGAAAACCGTTGTCCTTTGCAAACCGCCGAATGTCCTTTTCGTCGGCAAACGCCAACGGTCGAATAACCGTAATTTCCCCGTCGAAAAAGGGTTGTGCCGGCAACATCGTGCTGATTTCTCCGGCATAACAGATATTCAAAAATAAGGTTTCGATCAGATCGTCTTTATTATGCCCCAATGCCAATTTGCCGCAACCATTCGCGGCAGCCAGTTCAAATAAGCGCTTTCGCCTGAGACGAGCGCACAAAAAGCAAGGATTCTCGCGGTTCTCTTCGCCATGGGCAATCGAGCCGATATTCGTGTTCACCACTTCAAGCCGGTAGCCGTTACGGCGGCAATAGTCTTGAAGTGGTACACTGAAGCCATTCTCAAATCCGGGATCGATATGAAAGGCAAAGATCTCGTAATTTACCGGTATTCGCGGCAGTCTTTCCTTGAGAATATAGATCAGGGTTAGGCTGTCAGCCCCCCCGGAAAGCCCTAAAGCGATCCGATCGCCGTCGGCAATCATGTCATATTGATGAATCGCTCGGCCAACGGCGTGGTTCAGTTTTTTATAGGTATAATCCGTTTGCTTCGGCACGAAAAAGAATACCTGCTGCGTTACTCACCCTTTGCCTCCTGTTCCTTACGAATAATTTTGCCTGCGGCGATTTCACGAAGCGCGACGACAATATCTTCATTTTTAGGAGAATTAACTAGATATTCAGAACCTTCCCGTATCTGACGCACTCGTTTGGACGCCATATTGACTAACACAAAACGATTTGCAACACGTTTGAGACAATCCTCAACGGTAATTCTCGCCACTAAAAACCTCCCTAAATTCAATTAATTAAGCGATTGATGCGCAGTTACAAGATTTCGATCAACTCGTAGCAACGCTTGCCGCCCGGTGCCGCCAGTGTGATCTCATCGCCCGGTTTTTTCCCTAAAAGCGCCCGCCCCAACGGGGAGGATACGCTGATTCGACCTTTTTTAATATCCGATTCATCCGGTCCGACAAGTTGATATTCCACGTTTTCTTCCGTGTCCACATTGGCAAGCAACACCGTAGAGGCAAAAACAGCCTTGTCTTTCGGCAGATTGGAAGGATCAATGATATCGGCATTGTTGATTTTGAAGCTCAACTCGGCAATTCTGCCTTCAATAAACCCCTGACGTTCCTTGGCGGCTTCAAATTCCGCATTTTCAGACAGATCGCCGTGGCTTCTGGCTTCCTCAATCGCCCGAATGTTTTGAGGTCGCTCCACTGTTTTGAGAAGCTCCAGCTCTTTTTTGAGGGTTTCATACCCCCCTCTGGTAATCGGTACCCTTTCCAATATCAGACTCCTTGTGCATAAAAGCGAATTTTTTTAGGTAATGCCGGCAAAGGAAAAATGCCCTTCCTCATCGACATTCCATCAACTGGTATCCTTCCGGCGCCGATGACTTGTTTTGCGTTAAGTCCATTCCCCTATAATCGAGGCCCCTGCTGTTACCTTTTGCCCGACCTGGATTGAAATTTTCGCCTCCACGGGCAGGTAAACATCCACTCGGGAGCCAAAGCAGATCAACCCCATCCGCTGTCCTCTTTGCACCGACTGGCCCGGTTGTACCCCGCAAATAATACGCCTGGCAATCAGACCGGCAATCTGAACCATGCACACGGATTTCCCGGACGCAGTTATCAGGTAAACCGCATTGTGCTCATTGTCCGTCGAGGCCTTATCCAGATTCGCGGATACAAACTTACCCGGAAAATAGCGAACCTGCTGAACCGTCGCGTCACAGGGTATCCGGTTTACGTGAACATTAAACACGGACATAAAGATACTGATTTTACGGCAGGGTCCATCAGAAAACCGGCTGGAAGCCAGTTCTTCCACAGCAACGACTTTGCCATCCGCCGGCGCCACCAAACCGTTTTCAATACACGGCACCACCCGGTCCGGATCCCTGAAGAAAAAGCAAATAAACAAGGACACCACCAATCCCAGAAGGGCCGGGACGGTGAGGCCAAGCAAGGCGAGCACGGCCGTGGTGAAAGAAGCTGCGAGAATAAAAGGAAAACCGGCCCTTGCCACCGGATAAGCCGTCTGGCTCGGCGGGTCGGGCCATGAGAAGTTGGTCATGATTGGATCCTGTTGTGTATCGCTGGTGACAAGTTCATGCCCCGTTCAATTGAAAGGGGGCTAAAATTAATCCTACATATCGAAACATGGCAAACCTGTCAATTCTTCTCGTATTTTTTTGTTTGATTCCGCATAGGAGCGGCGCAGGTATCGGGGCGCAAGCGCGGCGGCATCGGTGCACTGATTATTTTGAAATGCTATCCGGCCCAGATGCCATATGGTCGAGGCCCGAATGGTATGTTGAAACGATAAGGCAAAGGCGGCCTTTTCCCCCAGTGTTGTGGTGATCAATTCCCTGTATTTTAGCGCGCCGTCGCCGACAAAGAGGCAAGGCGCTTCAATTCCCTTACACGCCGAATCGGGCGTTGCGGACTGGTCATCGGCCCGTCTTTCAAGCCGGCCCGACGCCATTTGAAACCGGGCGAAATAAACTTCCCGGTTTCGGGCATCAAGCATCGGGCAGATGAGCTGAGAAGCTGGTGATGCCTGCGCCGCAAGCGCTTCAAGGCTCGAAATGCCGGCTACCGGCTTTTGGGTAACCAATGCCAACCCCTTCATCGTGCTGATGCCGATTCGAAGCCCCGTAAAACTGCCAGGACCAACCGTAACGGCAAAGCCGTCCATCTCATGCAAGGTAAGCCCGGCCATTTGCAATACCTGGTCCACCATTGTCATCAGGTGCCTGGAATGGGTTTCCCTGCGCGAAGTGACCATTTCAGACAGCAGCTCATTCCCATCCGCCACGGCGACACTCCCGCATCCGGAAGCCGTGTCCATCGCCAGAATCCGCATGGATCAATTCGCCTTTTGTTCAGACTTTCGTTTGGCACCCGTCTTTTTTTTGACAATGGGTTTCCGCGCGGGCATTCCCGGCATCGCGATGGGCAGCACCTGGTCCATGTCGCTGACCGGAACAAAGGTTAGTTTCCGCTTAATGTTGGCGGGAATCTCGGAAATATCCCGTCTATTTTTTTCCGGTACAATAATGGTTCGAATCCCGGCGCGTAGCGCGCCCATGGCTTTTTCCTTCAGTCCACCAATCGGCAGAACACGGCCTCTCAGCGTAATTTCACCCGTCATGGCCACATCCTTGTTGATCGGCTGATTGGAAACAACCGATAATAATGCCGTGGCCATCGCAATCCCGGCGGAAGGCCCGTCCTTTGGAATGGCACCTGCCGGTACATGGATATGAACATCCTGATTGTCGAACACGTTGCTTTTGGCGCCGAAGGCTTCCATGTTGGTGCGAACGTAACTCATGGCGGCCCGTGCGGATTCCTGCATGACCTCTCCCAATTGCCCGGTAATAATCAATTCGCCCTTACCCCCCATCAGCGTGGCCTCCACATAAAGCACTTCGCCACCCACCTGGGTCCAGGCCAAACCGGTGGCAAGTCCGATCTGACTCTCCTCCTGGTCCATTTCCTTGATGAATTTCGGAACCCCCAGATAGGTCTGAAGATGGCTTCGGGTAAATTTCCCGATCCCTTTCTCCCCTTCGGCAATCTTGCGAGCGATCTTTCGGCAGATGGTGCCGATTTCCCTTTCAAGATTTCTTAACCCCGCTTCCGAGGTATATTCCTCGATCATTTGCGATAAGGCGCCCTCGCTGATTTCAATTTTTTTTGCCTTTAACCCGTTCTCCTTCAATTGCCTGGGAATCAGAAAATCCTTTGCAATCTGAAGCTTCTCCTCATGCGTGTAGCCGGACAAATTAATCACTTCCATGCGATCCAGCAACGCGGAAGGAATCGTGTCCGTCTGGTTGGCGGTCAAAATAAACATCACGCGGGAAAGATCAAAGGCGAGGTTGAGATAGTGATCGCTGAACTCCCGATTTTGTTCCGGATCAAGTGCTTCCAAAAGCGCCGAAGAAGGATCTCCGCGAAAATCCGAGCCAAGCTTGTCAATCTCATCCATCATGAATACCGGGTTATTCGTGCCGCATTGCTTAAGCCCCTGAAGGATTCTTCCCGGCAAAGCGCCGATATAGGTCCGGCGGTGTCCTCGAATCTCGGCTTCATCATGAATTCCGCCGAGCGAAATGCGGTGGAATTTTCGTTTCATGGCTTTGGCAATGGCCTGGCCCAACGATGTTTTTCCGACACCGGGAGGGCCCACAAAGCAAAGAATCGGCCCCTTCATGGTGGGATTTAATTTTCGAACACTTAAGTATTCCAGAATCCGGTCCTTCACTTTTTCCAAGCCGTAATGATGAGTATCCAGCACCGATTTGGCATGCGTGATATCGAGAAAGTCCTTGGTCGATTTACTCCACGGCAGTTCCGTCAGCCAGTCCAGGTAAGTCCGGACCACGGAAGATTCCGCTGAGTCCGGGTGCATCTGCTCCAGCCGTTTAATCTGCTTCATGGCCTCGGTTTCCGCATCCGCCGGCATTTTGGCCTTTTTTACCCGCTTGCGGTATTCTTCCACCTCTATCGCTCTTTCATCGTTCTCACCCAATTCCCGATGAATGGCACGCACCTGTTCCCGAAGAAAATAATCCCGCTGGCTTTTTGAAATCTCATCACGCACATCAGACTGGATTTTGGCCTGCATCGCCGAAAGGTCCACTTCTCTGGAAAGAAGATCGTTTACCTTTCGAAGCCGTTCGACCGGGTCGAAAAGCTCCAGCACTTGCTGGGACTCCTCGATTTTAAGCCGAAGGTTGGATGCCACCAGGTCCGCAAGCTTGCCCGGATCCTCCATGCTCTCCAAAATCACCCCGACATCTCCAGTCATCTCGCCGCGCAATGCAAGGATTTTCTCAGAATGCTCCCGCACATTACGCATCAGGGCCTCGACCTCCAGCGTAATCTCGGTCATCGGTTTTTCCTCGACGAATTCCACCTGGACCCGGTAATGCGGCTTTTTGCGAACGTATTTAATCACCCGTCCCTTTGCAACGCCCTGAACCAGTGCTTTTACCCTGCCATCCGGCAATTTGAGCATTCGTAATATGCGCCCGACCGTTCCCACCGTGTAAATGTCATCAGGCCCCGGATTTTCAACATGCGGGTCTTTCTGGGTCGCCAGAAATAAAAAGCGATCTTGCGTAACGGCCTCTTCCGCGGCGCGAACGGATTTCTCGCGCCCGATAAACAAGGGAAGCAGCATGTCAGTAAAAATGACCACATCCCGCACGGGCAACAAGGGTAACGGATTGGGAACATTCGCTTCCTTGTCGTCTTCATCAATAATGCTTATCAGATCGTCCCTGTCGGTCTCAGCCATTTTTTCTCCTGTTTATCTTCAAATCCACCTAAACCCCAGAGCGCTTGCCTAACCCGTCCGGCCTTACCGGAAAAAAGTTGGGCATGAGGTCGCGGATCAAGCCTTTTAAAAAAATTCTTGATTCAGCTTTGAATAGTTCCGCTGCGTTGGCACGCATGGCAGATGGGCGCCATTCACGCTATCCAAACGGTATAGTATAAGGCATATTTTCTCTTTTACAATACCAACTTGATTTTTTTACGGAACTTCTTTAGTGTTCGGCTTTAATAAAACGCCATAAAATCCCGGCCCTTTGAAAGGATGCCCCCGCCATGGACCTGTTTTTCCCGACCCTCATCGTGTTCCTTTTCGGCCTTTGCGTCGGCAGCTTTCTCAACGTCTGCATTTACCGCCTTCCGAAGGGCAATTCGATCGTTCGACCCCGTTCCATGTGCCCGGTCTGCCATACCACCCTTCAGGCACGGGATAATATTCCGATTCTCTCTTATCTGTTTCTCGGTGGCAAATGCAGGCAATGTCGAACGCCCATTCCCCTTCGCTATCCCCTGGTCGAGCTGATCACCGGCTTGCTGGCCTTGGCAATCGTTTTCCGGTTTTCACTAACGCCTGCAGCCCTAATCTTTTTCGTCTTTTCCGCCGCGCTCATCGTCGTGACCTTTATCGATATCGACCACCAGATTATTCCCGATGTGATTACGCTGCCGGGAATTTTCATTTTTTTTGCCGCCTCGTTCCTTTTACCGCACTCTGATCTCAAGACCCCGCTGATCCGGTCCCTTTTGGGCATTTTATCCGGCGGCGGAAGCCTTTTTCTGGTGGCATGGGCCTATCATGCGTTAACTGGGAAAGAGGGAATGGGCGGCGGGGACATCAAGCTGCTGGCCATGATCGGCGCCCTATTGGGTTGGCAGGGTGTGTTGTTTACCATTTTTACGGGCTCAACCGCCGGGTGCCTGGTTGGATTGCTGCTCATGAGATCCTCCCAACAAAAGATGAAATTGAGAGTTCCCTTCGGCCCCTTTCTTTCCCTGGGCGCTTTGCTCTATGTTTTTTGGGGCCCACATCTGATCCATTGGTATTTCAATCTGCTGAGATAACGAGTGTTTCAAATTTTCATGTAACCAAACACCCCTTGCGAGTTCCCCGAAACGCCATGATATAGATTCCCCCCATCAGGCAAATGACATCGCGCACCAGCAGCGTCACTGCGGCCGATGGCCCCTGTGTATTCCGAATGGAAAAACAGCCGCAGTCAAACTCATGGCCTCTTAGCAGATTGATGGAAATCGCAACAATAAAGGCGATCAGCATCGTGTTGATTAATAACGCGGCCGATTTTGGATATATACCCAGCATCAGGGCCAGACCGGCATAACCTTCCAGGAACGGCAGAACGATGGCCGTCAGGTTGATCACGTCGTTCGGAACCAATTGATATCCATATAGTATTTTTGCAAACTGCGCTGGGTTAAGGATTTTATGAAAACAGGCCGTCAAAAAAACAATGCCCAGTAACCAGCGCCCGATCAGTTCCGCCCGGGGACTTGAAAAAAAATGCGTGAAAGAATCATTCAACCGGATACCCCTCCTTTTCCCATGCCGGAAAACCGTCCACAAACACCTGAACCGTTTTAAAACCGAAATCCGTCAGATATTCCGCCAGGATATGGCTGTCTTCGCATTCTCTGCCGGAGCAGTAGGTAATGATGCGGGTTTCGGGGGCATGGGTGTTGATGAACGCTTCTATCCGTTCTTCCATCTCCCCTGCGGGAAAGGGTACGGCGCCTGCGATATGTCCTTCGTTAAACACCTCAACCGGCCGGGCATCGACAAAAAGCGCGCCCCCCCGGTCATAAATCTCTTTTACGATATGAATGTCCCCGATTTCCCGCTCATGGGCCACGACATCGTTTTTGGGCTTTGCGCTGATCACGCCCTTTTCCGTATTCCAGTTCCCAATCAAGGCGATTCCCCAGGGAGAAAAATGATTGACGGTCAATGCCGTCACGACTGCTGCACTAAACAGAATAATAACGCCTTTAACCATAAATGAGCGCCTCCGTCCACCCGAACGCAGAAAGCCGACCCCACGCCACTTCGGAGTCTAATATTGATTTTGCTGCCGAATGCTTATAAGAGCAAAGAAATTGGCAGCGCTTTATCTATCGCATAACCATCCAAAACGCAAAGCCAATGTCAAAACAGACAACTTGGCCCACATCATGCGAATCGGTGTTATATCAGATGTTCACGGAAATCTCGAAGCGCTTCATGCCGTGCTCGCGGATATCGCGCGCTCTGAAGTGAACGCCATTATCTGTCTGGGCGATATGATCGGTTATGGGCCGGATTCCGACAAGGTGGTCCGGACCATTCAGGCGCTGGGTATTTCCACCATCATGGGAAACCACGAGTTGGGCGCAATCGATGCTTCACAATTAAAATGGTTTAACCCAGCAGCCAGGGAATCGCTTAAACAAGCCATTAAAATGCTTTCGGCGGAAAGCCTTTCTTTTATTTCCGGGCTCAAACCGGTGATGCTCGATTTCGGGTTCCGCTTCGTTCACGCTTTTCCGCCGGATTCCGTTAAAACCTATCTGTTTGCCGTTTCCGATGATGCGATTTGCCGTGCGTTTGAAATAATGCCCCAGCGCGTCTGTTTTGTCGGTCACACGCATTTGCTCGAATTAATCGCTTATAACGGCTCGAGTCTTTCCCGAAAACGGTTACCCGAAGGCATCACCCGGCTTTCCGCCGATCAACAGTATGTTATCAATGTCGGCAGCGTCGGCCAGCCCAGAGACGGCAATCATGACGCCAAATACGTCATTTATGATATCGACAACCAGTGGGTGGTGCTCAGGCAGGTCGCCTATGACATCGACGCGGTGGTCGATAAAATGAAAGCCGCCGGTTTTCCCAAAGCGCTTGCATTGAGGTTGCGTTGAAATAAAAAAATCGGCCGATGTCGTATTCGCACATTGTCAGGGCATGACGACATGAGCAAGGTTTATCCGGCCAGCCTCCCCGCATTGCAAAATACCCGGACAAGCATTATCATTCAGACATTGAGCAGGGGCGAAAAATTTTTCGCCCCTGCGGGTTGCGGGCATAGCTCCTGATAGATGATACGCTGTAAGTGGTAAATGCAAGGAGACTGATATGAATGCAAGAGCAATGGTGTTCGCGTCTTTTGCTGCTGATGCGCTGGCGCTTGGCGGCCACTGGGTCTACAATGCCGACGTCATAGAAAAAAAATACGGCAGGCTGGACCGGTATGAAAAACCGTTGGGACGTTCCTATCATCCCACAAAAAATAAGGGGCAGTTCACCCATTATGGTGATCAGATGCTGCTGCTGCTTGAGGATATCGTGGCCGCCGACGGTTTTGATCCCGAACATTTCGCCAACACCTGGCAACAATTTTTCAGCACCTATGACGGCTATTTTGACCGTGCAACCAAAACCACTCTGGAAAATTTCCGCAACGGTCGCAATTTCAGGGACAGCGGATCAGACTCCACGGATCTCTCTGCGGCTGCCCGAATTAGTCCGATCATCTATTATTGCCATACCACCAAAGGCAATTTTCTCCCGGCGGTTCGCGCACAAACCGCCATGACCCATAATCATCCAGATGTGGTTAAGAGTGCCGTCTTTTTTTCGGACATCGCTTTTCGGGTGTTAAACGGCCAGACCCCAACCGCGGCAATTGATGAGGCAATCGATTCGTGCTCGGGCCAGAAAAACATGATTCGATGGGTCCGGCAGGGAAAAGAAAGCATTGATAGGGACACGCGCGAAGCCATCGCGGCCTTTGGGCAGCAATGCGAAACAGAGGCGGCGTTTCCAGGGGTGATCCATCTGATCTATAAATACGAGAACGACTTAAAAAACGCACTCATCGAAAATGTGATGGCCGGCGGCGATTCAGCAGCCAGGGGCTTGGTGGTGGGCATGATTTTAGGCGCGCACACCGGCATTGATGCCATTGCCGGCCACTGGCTTTCCGACATGAAGGCGTTCCCGAGAATCAGTCACCTTCTGGAACAGATCGATCATTCGGCGTCAAAAAACAAATAAGGGGGTGACCCATGGCATGGAAAACCATTCCGGGATTAAAGGGGCAGGTTTATGTCCCTGATGAGCAAAGTGAAAAGCAAAAAAAACACCCCTGCAAAGATTGCTTTTCCTGCCAGAAGTGCGCGGATGAACGATGCTGTTTATGCCGCAACACGCGATGCGCCCCCCCACCAGCCTGAAAAGCACGACGAGTGTTTACGCTGCAGGCCAAGTCACCCTATACCGCACATCGCCCACGGTGACGGCGGCTCCGCCCGCAGGCAGCTACGCCGAGGCGCAACTGGTAACACTCACTACGGATGAAACCGCAAACATCTACTATACAACCGACGACACCGACCCCACGGTGGATTCGACCCTTTATACGGAACCGATCCCCATCAATGCCGGAACAACCCTCAGAACAACGGCTGTGGATGCCGCCGGAAATAAAAGCCCCGGCACGACGCACACCTGCCTTATCGGCACCACCGATATCACGGTTCACGTTGCCACAGACAGAGGCGCGCTACTCTCCGGAATCAAAGTATATGTATTTACGGCCGCAGGTGCCTATACCGGAAAATACGCGGTCACGGACGATAACGGCCAGGCAAACTTTTCCCTGCCTGAGGTCGCCTTCAAGGTTCGCATTGACTACCTTGACCGCCCATACTGGTCGAGGGACTTCACCGGCAAGAATACATCGGTTCATATTTTCATGGCGGACGCACTCGTCACGGTCACCAGCGGCGGTCTGCCGCAACCGGGCATCAATGTCTATCTCTTTTCGACCGCCGGAACCTACCTCGGTCTTTTCAAAACCACGGATGCTCATGGAACGGCCGCTTTTGACCTGGCCGACGGTACCTACACCTTCCGAATCGATTATCTCGGGCATCAATTCTGGAGTGATCCGGTCAGCGTGCCGGATGTCATGACCGCCGATATAACCATCGGGCATGCCGCTACAGAAGTAACTGTCACCACCAGAAACAGTCCGTTGGAAGACGCCAACGTATACCTTTTCTCGGAAACGGACGAATACCTCGGCTTATACCGGGTCACCGGCACCGACGGCCGGGCGGCATTCAACCTGCTCGCCGGCATCGGATTCAAGTTCAGAGCCGTTATTCTTGGAAACCAATATTGGACAAACAGCACGGGCGGTGATTCAGCCCGACACTGCACCGCCAAATCAGGTTCACTTGCGCTGTGTACCACTAGCTTCCTATCGCTTCGTTCAGACCCTGCCGTTGCCGGCAACGCCCTTGCGATTCGGATTGCCTTCCCCTTGGCCGGAGCTGCGTCCGCTTCTTTCAGCGGACCGGGTTTGCCCGACTCGCTGGGCAAACAAAAAACCGGCTCCGAAGAGCCGGTCATTACGGCTTACCCCATTGCATTTCCCGGTGGCAATCCATGACCGCAAGGCTGAGGCATCTTATCGTTACGAAATGGGGGACCAGGCGATACCTGAATATGAAATGTCTCGAAGAAAAAAGTACAGAGATCGCCTATCAATACGAGCGCCTTGGGGCTTTATGGCCCTCGGCGCGCTAAGAACCCCGAACCTGTAAAGATCCGAAACCGATACTTTGGCACCCACACAACATGGTACTGACAATGCCATATCGTATGTGATAACTTACGAAATCTGCTCACTGCTTCCTCCTTGCGTTTCGATGTTGCGGCAACAACTCGACGTAAGGATAGCGGTGAGCGGCCTTTTGGGCCATACCCATGCGGGACCGGCGCAGCCAGTCCACATCACCCCACCCTTAGGGCGGGGGTTTCTACTTCAAACTAAAACTGTATGCGCCCTGAGGGCTCGCATAAGCAAGTCACGCCCCCCGGCAAACCCGAAGGCTTGTTTGCCGCCCCTTTTTTAACGGTGAAGCGCCTTCCGATACATATCAAGTATTTTTTCGGCCGAACGCTGCCAAGAAAAATCCTCGTTCATTGCAGTGGCCATCATTCGTCGCCACTGATTCTTCCCGTGGCGAAAAACGGTGCAGGCACGCTTCACTGCCTCGTAGAAAAAATGAGGAGAATAATCAAAAAAAGTAAACCCGTTGACACCGTCCCGAATCGTATCCGCAAGCCCACCAGTCAGGCGGACAACGGGCAGGGTGCCGTACTTGAGGCTGTAAATCTGGGTCAGCCCGCAAGGTTCAAAATGCGACGGCATCAGAAACAGGTCGGCGCCGGCAATAATCTTATGTGCCAAGTCATTGTTGTAGCCGATATACACGCCTACCTGGTCAGGGTATTTGCGTAGAAGCCACTCAAAAAAATCACGGTACCGGTGCTCCCCGTCTCCCAGCATTATCAGTTGGGCGCCCAGATGCAGAATCCCTTCCGCGCATGCCGTTATCAGATCGATTCCCTTCTGGGCCACCAGCCTTGAAGTCATACCGATCAGGGGAAAGTCGTCCCGATCCGGCAGATGAAACTCGGCCCGCAGCCGGGACCGGATTGCCTGCTTGCCCGACAGGTCATCGGGTGAATACTGTATGCCGTAAGTATGGGGATCGATGGCGGGGTTCCATTCATCGTAATCCACGCCGTTCAAAATGCCGTAAAAATCGTCGCTTCGTTGCTGAAAAACCCCCTGCAGACCAAAGCCGAACTCCGTTGTCTGAATCTCCCGGGCATAGGTTTCACTGACCGTATGGAGAATATCCGCATGAATGACAGCGCTTTTCATCAGGTTGATCTGGCCGTAGTACTCAAAATCGTAGGTATAATACGAATCCGGAAGGGTCAGTACGGGCCACTGGGACGCGGGGAAAAGTCCCTGATAGGCGCTGTTGTGTATCGAAAATATCGTGGCGGGCGCGTTCGAAAAAACCGGCGTCCCGGCATTCTTCCGGTAGCGCAATTTTAGAATAGCGGGCAGCGATGCGGTTTGCCAATCGTTGCAATGAATGATGTCGGGAGAAAAGCCATCGGCCTGACAATACGCCAAAGCGGCCTTGCAGAAAAAGACAAAACGCTCCAGATTGTCCGGATAGTCCCAGTTGCCGATTCCGTAATGGCCATCCCGATTGAAATACGCCTCGTTCTCCACAAAATAAATAGGCACACCATCGTTTTCGGCCCGATGCACGACGGCCTTTTGGCGCCCGTTGTGCATCGGCACGAAAAACGAGGCAACAGGGCGCAGAATGGCTCCGGAACGTGAAACCGACGGGTACTTGGGCATCACGCTGCGAATGTCATGCCCGAGGGTCCGGATGGCCTTTGGAAGCGCCCGGGCCACATCCGCAAGTCCGCCGGTTTTGGCAAAGGGCGCAATCTCAGGAGAAACAAATAGAATTTTCATATGACCGTATCGTCCGCAATCACCGCATTTTTGGGAATAATCACGAGTCCGTCCCGGACGACCCAGTTGTCCGTTTCCGCATCGGGTCGATCATTCAGATACCGAATGCGCACATTGCGCCCGATGCGGGCGTTTTTGTCGATGATGGCGGCTTCGATATGCGTACCGCGCCCGATGCCGATGCGGGGTCGTCCAAGCCGCTTGTTCTCTTCAATATCCGTTACGGTTTCATAAAAATCCGCCCCCATGATCACGGAAGAACGGATAACGGCCTTTTCGTCGATAATAGAACGCAGCCCCACCACCGAATGGGTAATTTCCGCCGCGGAAATCCGGCATCCGTCTGCCAGAAGCACATGCTTCAGCACGGTGCCGTGCACTCTGGATGGCGGAAGAAACCGTGCGCGGGTGTAAATCGGTCGTCCCGGGCTGTATAAATCAAAGGGCCGCTCCGGCGATGCCATTTCCAGATTCACTTCATAAAATCGGCGGATGGTTCCGATATCCGCCCAGTAGCCGTCATATACATACCCCATCACCCGGTAGTCGGAAATCGCACCGGGAATGATATGCTTTCCGAAATCATCCCCTTCTCTTTTCAGGACCTCAAGCAAGAGATCCGTTGGAAAGACGTAAATCCCCATGGAAGCCAGATAGGGCGCGTCGGTCCCCGGAAGGCTCTCAAGATTCGGCAGTTTTTCCGTCGCCGGTTTTTCAACGAAATCCAGAATCCGCCCCTCCGCACTTCGTTTAAGAATCCCTAAGGCCGGCGCCATGTCGGCTCCCACCGGTTGCACCGCCATGGTAATATCGGCCCGGGTATCGATATGGTACCGGATAAAATCACGGTAATCCATATCGTAAAGATGATCTCCGGCCAGTATCAAAACATATCGGGCCTGAACCTGCTTTATCTGGAACAGTTGTTGTCTCACCGCATCGGCGGTTCCCTGGTACCAGTTGGTGCTGTCGGGGGTCTGCTCGGCGGCCAGAATCTGAACCCAGCCGTCCGAGAACATGTCCCTGGCGTAGACCCGCTGAATGTGCCGGTGAAGGGACACCGAATTGAACTGGGTCAAAATGGCGATCTTGTCAATTCCGGCATGAAGACAATTGCTGATGGGAATATCGATCAGGCGATATTTCCCAGCCAACGGAACCGCCGGTTTTGCCCGCAGTTTCGTCAGGGGATAAAGCCGTGCCCCCTGTCCTCCCCCCATGATCAGGCCCAACACATCTTTCATCATTCAACATTCCTCCCCTTGGTCTTCCCACGCGCATCTTTTTTCCGATCAGCCCCCATCCAACCGGTTCATTCCCTGTCAAATCCTGTCTTTTCAGATCTCAGCGCAACTTTTACAGGTTTTTCAATATGCTACTATAAAATCCAGTTCGGTCGTTCATCCTGCCAGGCGCTCACAGTACTTCGCAGCCATTCGTCCTGGCCCGGCGCCATAGAGCCTTTTGGAATAAGAAGGGAATCATTCGGCGTGATATCGCCCTCTTTAATCGTGGTGCATGCAAGATCTGTATTCGGATAACGTCGTATGCCCATGGTAATTTTTATTGTCTTCAAGTCCAGAGAATCAGCAAAAGCAAGACTCTGTTCAATCGTTTTTCTGTTTTCCCCCGGGCCACAAAGGCTTTGTTTAATAATCAATGTGTTAGATCCGTATCCATCACCTTCTGGACCAACCGGCGAGTCGCCCTGGAAAATTCGGTTTTAAACTGTTCACTTTCCTTCTCTGAAAATTCGTCAAATTTTACCAGCGCTTCCGTCCGCAGCAGGTTAAGATATTCAATGAGATTTTCTTCTATAAATTCTGTTGCTTTTTTTGTCTGAAGATCCATGTCCGGGGTGGATTGAATAAAGAGGAGCGCTTGTTTAAACGGCTCATCCGGGTCGCTGCAGCGATTCAGGAAGGTCTCGGTAATCAGCGTAAAAATCGCCTCGACGCGGGTCCCTTTAATCAGAGTGGGGCTGTGCAGGAAGGAAACGTTTTTATCAACACAAACCCCGGCGCTCTCGCCAAAATATAGGATTTTTCCGAACCAGTTGACCGTATAGGCCTTGTGCTCGCTCAAACTCCATTTACCCTTTTTCCAGATATGCACCCGCAGCGTTTTCGTTAAATTGTCCAAGCAGTCCTGTTGCGTGGTAAAATCATAGGATCCCAATAAAACGCCCGCCTCGAAAATATCCAGGCCGGGTTTTTCGGCATGCTCGGACAGTTCAATGCATACCATTCTCTCTTCCGCACCGGGCCGAACAATCAGAATTTTATAGGCGGGTTTCCCCCGTTCAATTCGCTGCAACTCAGCAATGGTTTCAGGGGGCACAATTTGCCCGGCAATAGCGGGGGGAATAAAGGCCGCGGTGAGGGTGGGGCTCAAATCCACCGCCGCCAGGGCGGCATTAAAGACGGTCACATCCTCCGCATTCAGAGGCTGAACCGGCACCAGGTTGCCGGGTTTCATGTAGGGCGAAACAACCTCCTGCAAGCGCTCCAGCCCACCCTGCCAGTGAGCGATTCTCGGATCTTTTCCTTCGTCTATCCAGTGCGTTATTTTCTTGGTTATGAGGTCCATTCGTTATTCCTGTATCAGTCTTGGCCGCTTCATGCAGCCGGCGTCCTAAATAGGTTATATTTGTCAGCTAAAACAGTGTCACACCAGAATAGCATCATATCGCGGCATCGGGTCTGACCAAGCTAACTGAATATAATTATAGGGGATAAGCATAAAACAACCCATCATATAGGTGCGTTATTGCGCTTTTGAAGCTCGCAAACGGCATCACAATCATGGTAAAAGTAAAACAACACGATATACCAGGGCAGATATGGCATATCCTCCACCATTGCCACAAGAGGGAATTTTGGCTCGGGTTGGCTAAAAATAGCCATCAGTTGAGGATGGTAATCGTTTATTGCAGTGTGCTGTATCCATTGATTTCAATATGGTGAGAGGGGGCGTTGTAACACATCCCGCTGACCGGCCAAGTTCCGGTTACGATGAAATATAGTATCCAAAAAGAAAAAATATTTTAGTAAATAATATGCGCGCTGACCCCCTCGCCCTTTTACATTCGTGGCCGGAACGGCATCGAACAGGACGCAGCACCGGTTGGGTTATCAAGTCGGCCCTTATCGAATTCCAACTTTCAACCATCGGACTGAAAATGACCTTTCAAATAGATTGGGAACAGGTTTTTACGAATTTTTCAGACGGGTTAATGATCACTGATCAAAATTTCACCGTTCAATTCGTTAACCCAGCTTTCAAACAATTGATCGGCAAAGCGGCTCAAGAGCCGGTCGGTCGGAAGTGTCACGAGATTTTTAGCAGCGCGTTTTGCGGCACACCCGCTTGCCCTTTGATTTGCGTGCAAGCACAAGACAAGCCGCTGCTTTTCGACGGGCAGACCCACTGCAAACCGACCGATGACGCTTCCCGAATAATTACCGCCACCGCCATATTCGATACCCGGGGAAAATTTACCGGTATGCTTGAAAGAATCATGGATGCCCGAGTCCTTCATAAAATTCAGTCCGAATTGCGCAATAGCCAGGATCGGATGCGCAAGATCATGGGCGCCATCATTCAGGCCATGAGCATGACCATTGAAAAACGCGACCCATACACGGCCGGTCACCAACGTCGGGTAGCCAAACTCTGCCGGGCAATCGCCACTGAAATGGGGTTTTCCTGGGAGCGCATTCAGGGGTTACGCATGGCGGCGGCTATTCATGATCTGGGCAAGATCAATGTACCGGCCTCCATTCTGAACAAGCCCGGCCCGATGTCCGAACACGAGATAGGCCTTATCCGCATGCACCCGCAAACGGCCTTTGATATCTTAGAAGGCATTGAGTTCCCATGGCCACTGGCCGAGACCATTTATCAGCATCATGAGCGCCTCGACGGCAGCGGCTATCCGCGAGGGCTCAAGGGTGATCAAATTCTTTTGGAGGCGCGCATTCTGGCAGTAGCCGATGTGGTTGAATCCATAACCTTTTTCCGCCCCTACCGCGAGTTAGCCCTGGGAATGAAGGCAGCCATACGCGAGTTGCGTAAGCAAAAGGGCATCCTGTACGATGCCCGGGTAGTGGACACCTGCATTCTCCTGCTGACCAAAAAAGGATTTGATTTTAAAACAAAGGCTTGGCAGCATCCAAAACAGGCGAATCAAAAACCTGTAAGGTGATCAGATGCGTTTTTCACCCGCGGCCCGCCACCGACAATGCAGAGGCGAAACGCGGTGAAGTCGGTCCTATTGTTGTTCCACAGAACCAAAGGAACGCGTGAAAAGATCGTAAAGCGCCTGCCGGCCATCATCGGTGAGATTACGGGTGCCGGTGCCGACAAACGTATCCGAGGTGATCACCGGTTCACTCTCAATCCAGCGGCTGCCCTCCCAGGAAAACCACCCCTTACGCTCCTGATCATAAACGTTCAGCGGCCGGTTAAATAATTTGGCCAGCTCAACGCCCCAGCCGGTCCCCCCCTTAACGGTGTTATCCGCCTGTATCCAGCCTACCGCCAGCACATGGTAGCCGCTATTGACCATATGAAAAATGGACTGAATGACCTTGCGAATCTTATCCGTCTGAGAATAGGTGCGTTTCATCCGTGTGGATACAATTTCCATGCTGACATCGCCCTTTTGCAGCTCCTCCCGGCTCAGAACTCGAATGCCCCGGGTGCGTTCAGGACTGTGCCCTTCAAATGAGATATTCACTTCATTCATATGCCAAGCCTCGGCAAGTTTGCCGAATTCCGCTTCCGCCCCTTTGTGACCGCCACTGTATAGTGTGATTTTTGAAACCTCTGTCATTTTGTTGTCTCCTGAGTAGTTTTAAAACGTGCTTCGATAATACAAAAAAAAACACCCCGCCGCAATTCATCAGGGTGTGCAGATACAATAATGCGGATTTTCCGTATGACAACCCTGGCTGTTCTTTTTTTTTCGTGCATGTTTCTGGAAAGGGCCTAAGGATCAAGGGGTTTTTCGCTGCAGATTGATTACGCTTCAGCCTGAGGCATTATGGCGCAATGGGGTTTCCGTTAATTGTCAGAGTCAGTTGGCCCGCCTCGTCCATTGAAAGCACGACCTTGGCGTGGGTACCCCCGGCAAGATCCGGATATTGACTGCGTAATCTCGGAAAATCGAGATTGTTCAGGGCACACTGCACAAAGGACAAGGTCTGCTCAAGGGTGATTTCATCTATCCGGTTGGCAAAATAATTGGAAAGCGTCTGCTCCTGAAGCCGCTTGAGCGATGTTTGAATGCAATGTTTGTATAGATCAAGCCTTATTTCCATTTTTAGTTATTCTGCGTGTCAGGGTTCATTCATGCGTTGAGCGTCTTCTGGCGCAAGAAGCGGCTACCGTATAGGATCATTTTTTAATTCTAAGGCCAAAAAAGCATAAAACACAAGCCCAAAACCGAGCCCACAACTGAGTCGGTGCGGCCGTAATTGCCTTGAAATCCCGTGATCGCTTCCTTGACATGCCGTAAGGTTTGGCTTAAGTAAGAATCTTTGTAACTGCTCAGTAGCCAGGAGACAGAATCCAGAATTCAGAATAAAAACAACTGAAAGCAGCCGGATTAATATAGTTGAATGAAGATTCAGGCGGTCAAAATACTCATTGACGGTCGGGACGCCCTTACCCTGGCAGGTCATGTGGACCGGCGGTTTCCATTTAACGCGGATATGCTGATTATACGATGAAAACCAAATCTAAAATTTTCGACATTCGAAATATAGGCATCATCGCTCATATCGATGCCGGCAAGACCACCGTTACCGAGAGAATCCTTTATTATACGGGTCGCTCTCACAAACTCGGAGAAGTGCATGACGGTGAAGCCGTGATGGACTGGATGGTGGATGAGCAGGAACGCGGCATTACCATTACCTCTGCTGTCACCACCTGCCTGTGGCGCAACAAAAACATTCAAATCATCGACACGCCGGGCCATGTGGATTTTACCATCGAAGTGGAGCGCTCTTTGCGGGTACTTGACGGCGCCGTGGGTGTTTTTTGTGCCGTGGGGGGCGTGGAGCCCCAGTCCGAAACCGTCTGGCGTCAGGCGGATCGATACCTGGTTCCGAAAATGGCGTTTATCAACAAGCTGGACCGTGTGGGCGCCGATTTTTTTGGTACCGTTGCAATGATGGTGGAGCGCCTGCATGCCACGCCCCTGATGCTTCAATTGCCGGTCGGTGCTGAAGAAAAATTCAAGGGAGTCATCGATCTGCTGGAGATGAAACAGATCGTCTGGGATGACGACTCACTGGGCGCGGCCTATTCGTCGGTGGATATCGAACCGGAACTGCTCGAAATTGCAACCGAATACCGGGAAAAACTGATTGAAACACTGGCAGAGGCCGATGACGGGATTATGGAAGCCTATCTATCGGAAACCCCGCTGTCCATCGATGCACTGAAAGCAGCCATTCGAAAAGCCACGATTGAATTGAAGCTGGTACCGGTGCTTTGCGGCAGTGCATTGAAAAACAAAGGGATTCAACCTCTTCTCGATGCCGTCCTTCAATATTTACCCAGTCCGGCAGACCTGCCGCCGATGGTCGGCACCCATCCGGTATCCGGCGAAAGCGTGGAATGCCCGCCAAAAGAAAAAGCCCCACTGGCTGCGCTCATTTTTAAAGTTTCCATGATTGAGGGCCGCAGGTTATCCTTTGTGCGGATCTACAGCGGCACCCTGAAAACCGGCGAGGATGTTTATAACCCGCTGCTTCAGAAAAAGGAAAAACTCTCCCGTATACTCTTGATGCACGCCAATAAGCGCGAGCGGGTTGAGGAAGTGGGACCCGGCAGTATTGTCGGCGTCATGGGGCTTAAGGCCTCCGCTACCGGCGACACGCTCTGCCAGGCAACACATCCCGTGGTTCTGGAAAGAATGGATTTTTACGAACCGGTGATCTCGGTCGCCATTGAGCCCAAAACCCATTCGGATCAGGAAAAAATGGCGGAGGTGCTGGAAAAATTTCTGGTGGAAGACCCGACATTGAGGGTGCGAACCGATGACGATACCGGGCAGACCATTCTCTCGGGAATGGGTGAGCTGCATCTGGAAATCATCGTCAGCCGAATGGAGCGGGAATTTAGCACCCATGTCAATGTGGGAAAACCCCAGGTGGTTTACCGGGAAGCCCTTTCGCGGGAAGGCACCGGCACGGCCGTTTTCAATAAGGAAGTCGCGGGGCAGGCACATTTTGCCGAGGTTACGATTACGCTTCGCCCCTTAAAACGGGGCGCCGGAAACAGTTTTCGATCAACAATCGCGCCGGGCGTTATTCCGGAAATCTTTATGCCGGCGATTGAAAAAGGCGTCATGGAATCCCTGGAAAGCGGCACGCTCATGGGCTATCCGGTCGTGGATGTCGAAGCGGTTTTAAGCGGGGCAAGCTTTAAAGACGGCATCTCAACCGAGCTTGCCTACCGGGTCAGCGCCTCGATGGCCTGCCGGCAGGCACTAACCGACGGCGAGCCGTTTCTGTTGGATCCGATCATGTCGGTGGAAGTTTTTGTTCCGGAGACGTTTATGGGAGAGGTCATCGGCGATCTGAATTCCAGAAGCGGGAAAATCGAATCAATCTCGGCAAAATCGGGTGTACAGATCATCAAGGCCGTGGTGCCGCTTGCCAAAATGTTCGGCTATTCCACCATTCTGCGATCCGCCACACAGGGCCGGGGCACTTTTACGATGCAGTTTTCACATTTTGACCGAATATAGGCGCCGTACTCGCCCTACTCACGGCGCCTTCTTTCTCGTTCCAGATACCAGTCCCGCTCCCGTTGCTCTCTTTCCTGCTCCTGTCTTTCCCGTTCCACCTTTTCTATTTTTTCTCTCTCTTTTTCTTCTATTTCCTTTTTATACCGTTTTGACAGCAATTTGAGCTCGGCTTCGATTTTCGACTTATGGTCCTCACTAGTCGCCTTTGTCAGTGCCCGCTCCAAATGAAACACGGCCTTCATCACATCCGCTTTTTCCTTGTAATACATGCCCAGATAAAAATGCGCTTCATCCATAATCTCCATCTTGCCGTAGGTTTCCCCCAGATAATACAGCGCGGCCGGATAGTTCGGGTCCATAGCCCTTAGTTGCAAAAACGTATTTTTCGCGGCCTCGAAGCGCCCCGTTTCCATCTGAACCCGACCCAAATAAAAAAGACGACTCGTATCTAACTTTCCGGGCACGGTGTCGGTCAATAATTTCAGCGCGGCCTCATACCGGCCACCCAGAAAATAAGCCTGCGCCATATCCGTCGGCAGATAGGGATCAAAAGCACGCTGCTCCATGGCTTTTTTTAATTCATCAACCGATTGCTGATAATGTCCCGTCCGCATTAGTGCCAGACCATACCCGTAATGGGCAAAAAAATTGTTCGGCTTGTCCCTCACCTCCTTTTCGTACTGATTTATCACCGCTCGCTTGTCATCGTACAACGCAATGAGGCGAGTCTTGATTCGATTGAACTCAAAATCATCATCCGGGGAAACCGTGAAATTCGGCGGGGGATTCGAGGCGATCCAATTGCCGATGTACGCGATCCGCTCTTCAGAGCCGGGGTGAGTGGTGATGTAGGAGGGGACGTCATCAGAGGTGTACCATTGTTTGGCGCGAATTTTCTTCATAACGGTCAGCAAGCCGTCTCCCGTGTAGCCGGCCGCATAGAGATTTCGCAACCCCACTTTATCGGCCTCCCGCTCATCCTCTCGGCTATAGGCAAGAATAACCGATTGTCCGGCCGCCATCGACCCGATAGTCAAGGCGCTGGCCGCATCGCCGCCGCCCGTGGCGCCCAGGAAAATACCGGCCACCATACCGGCCAGGGTTGCCATTTGTATTTTTCCGGAGCGTGCGATTTTCTCCGATATATGACGGCAGGACACATGAGATATTTCATGCGCGAGGATTCCGGCGAGCTCTTCCTCTTCGTCCATGGCGGCGAGAAGACCGCTGTTGATGTAAACATAACCCCCCGGCCCGGCAAAGGCGTTATATACTTCTTGTTTTATCACATTAAAATGATATTGAAACGGCTGCGGTAAAAATCCGGCTATCACCCGATTTCCGATTCGGTTCACATAGTTGACGATGAGGGGGTCTTGAATTACCTCAAAATGCGTTTGCACTACCTTCAGGAATTCTTTTGACAGCTCCTCCTCCTCTTGAACTGTCATGGCCAATGGACTAGAAACGACCGCCATCAAGAAAACCGCCAGGCATACAAAATGACAACCTATTGTTTTTTTATTAAAAAGCATAAAAACACCCCACTGAGTGGAAAAGCACCTTGCTTGTCGCCAAGGTGCCGAACAAAGGGCTCGTCGCCCTTTGTTAAATCGTTGTCCGGCATCTTGTTTCGTTACAAAAAAACAATCAACCACAACACTTTTGATATATTTGACATAATCTTAAAACCTTTTCAAACAACATTTTTTATGGTAGAAGTTCCGGGCTATGGCGCAAACATACTGTATCGCAAATCAAAAGGGCGGCGTGGGGAAAACCACCACGGCCATCAATCTATCCGCAGCGCTGGCGCTGTCCAACAAACGAACGCTATTGGTGGATTGCGACCCTCAGGCCAACGCCACCACCGGGCTGGGAATTAATAAAGGCAACATCGAAAAATCCTTGTATCACGGTATGATCGGACGTGCCAGTGCCGAGGAACTCATCGTCGATACGGAAATTGACACCCTCAAACTGATACCTTCTCGCGTGGAGCTGATCGGTTTTGAGGTGGAAATGATGGATGAAACCGATCGGGAACAAGCGCTGAAACGGCTTCTGCTAACGGTCCAAGACACCTTTGACTATATTGTTCTCGATTGCCCGCCGTCCTTAAGCTTGTTGACCATTAATGCCATGACCGCCGCTGATTACCTGCTGATTCCGCTGCAATGCGAATTTTATGCCCTGGAGGGACTCAGCCAACTGCTCCATACAGTTAAGCGGCTAAAAAGCGGCCTCAATCCGGGCCTGAAGATTTCGGGCATCCTTCTGGCCATGTATGATAAGCGCACCAATCTGTCTCAGCAAGTGGCGGAGGACGCAGAGGCTTATTTCAAGGACCTGGTGTTTAAAACGGTGGTGCCGAGAAATGTCCGACTGGGTGAGGCGCCCAGCTTCGGCAAACCGATTATACTGTATGACGCCTCTTCTGTCGGCGCCAAAAGCTATCAGTCCCTGGCCGAGGAAATATTAGAACGAATCTGACAGTCCTCTAATTATTGAACGTTCCTCTGATAAAAGGTTTTTTTAAATGGGCGTAACTACGGACAACCAGCGCGACGAAGACGCCAAAAAAAAACGCAAACCAGCGCTCGGCCGCGGGCTTGAGTCCCTGATACCCCTGGCATCTTCGGGTGAAAACGCTACTGAAGGTGCCTATCTACTGAGTGATATCAGTCTGATTCGTCCTAACCGCTATCAGCCGCGCCGCCGGTTTGATGAAGCAGAGCTGGCACAACTTTGCGAATCGATCCGCGAGCAGGGTGTTCTGCAGCCCCTGCTGGTGAGACGGGATGGCATCGGCTACGAACTGATCGCCGGCGAGCGCCGACTGCGGGCCTCTAAAATGGCAAACCTGAAACAGGTGCCCGTTCTCGTCAAGGACATCTCGGATGAAGAGCTTCTGGAATTATCCATCATCGAAAACATTCAGCGGGAGGATCTCAATCCCCTGGATGAAGCCGAAGCCTATCACCTGCTGATGAGTGAATTCGGACTGACGCAGGAAGAAGCGGCCAAGCGGGTGGGGAAAAGCCGGCCGGCCGTTGCCAATTCCTTGCGGCTTCGCCAATTGCCAGACCAGATTAAGCAAAGCATTCTCGAGAATAAACTCAGCATGGGCCATGCCCGGGCGCTGCTTGGCGCGGAATCACCGGCCCGGCAACTGGCGGCATGGCGCACCGTTATAACCAAGGGGCTTTCGGTCAGACAGACAGAAGCCCTGGTTCGACGGCTGAAAAAAGAGCTCAAGCCACCGGACGCGTTTCCTGAAACCTCAACGGAGATTCATCTGGCAGCCCTCGCCGAAACACTTTCCCGCCGATTTGGCACGCGGGTAACCATTCAGCGAAAAGGGAAAAAGGGGAAGGTGGCGATCGATTTTTTCAGTGATGAGGACCTGACCCGGTTGTTGGAGATTCTGCAGCGGATTTAATTCATAATATAGCAGTATACCCGTGCATATCATCATAGATGGATATAATCTGATTCGGCAATCTTCTCGATTCGGCAAATATGATCGACAGGATATTCAACTGGGGCGCGAAGCGCTGGTAGAGATGTTATCCGCCTATAAAAAAAAAGCGGCGCACCGGATCACTGTGGTCTTCGACGGCACCGGCGCACCGGAATTTGCGTATCACCGGGACAAGGTGCAGGGTATTCACATCACCTATTCCCATCAAGGTGAAACTGCTGATACGGTCATTCTCAGATTGGCCGCGATGAAAAAAGAACAGGTTCTAGTGGTCAGCTCGGATCGGGAAATTGTGCATCATGCCGCTGCAAGCGGCGCTGCAACCATCAGCTCACCGGAATTTGAAATGATCATGGCCGAGGCTGTTTTTTTTAATGGGGAATCAACCGAAGGGGTAGAGTCCGTCGGCTGGGTACCCTCCACACAGAAAAAGGGACCCAGCCGGCGGCTGCCGAAAAAAGAGCGCAAAAACTTGCAAAAAATAAAGAAACTATAGGATATAATGAATCGTATTATTGTCATGGACGGCCAGGGCGGCGGCATTGGCAGCGCCATTATTCGACATCTCAGGGAGCGCTATGGCGAGGGTACGGAAATCCTCGCGCTGGGAACCAATGCCATCGCCACAGCACAAATGCTCAAGGCCGGCGCCAATAAAGGCGCTTCCGGAGAAAACGCGATCAAGCAAACCACCCGGCACGCGGATTATCTGATCGGCACCATCGGAATCGCACTCCCCCATGCCATGATGGGAGAGGTAACCCCTAAAATGGCTGAAGCGGTGGCCTTAAGTCCGGCGAAAAAAATATTGATTCCCCTGACCCAGGAAAACGTGGAAGTTGTGGGGGTCCAATCCATGCCCTTGCCGCACCTGATTGATGCGCTAATACAAAAACATTTACCCTGAGCCGGTATTGTCGTCAGTGTCACTAAGCGGCTGGGGGTCTTTATCAGAAACATGCTTAAAAAAGCGTGGATAACCGGAGAAGGTCGTCGGCCGCCAGGCAGCCCAGCCGCCCGGCTTTCGGCTTTGCCGGTTTGGGTTTAAAAAAAATATAAAAGAGGTGACCTCATGTGTGAAGCCAATGCGTATCTTATCACCGAATCCAACCAGGAGTTGGTTATGGAAGCCGTCGATACGGTCATGCCGGAGGCCGACGGCCTGCGCCTGACCAGCATTTTCGGAGACCAGAAAATTCTCAAGGCCAAGATCCATTCCCTGTCGCTGATCGATCATAAGATTTTCCTGGAAAAAGAAAACTGATCCGGAGCGTTGCGGGTTGAACATTATCATTGCCAAAACTGCCGGGTTTTGCATGGGCGTTCGGCGGGCGGTGGATCTCGCCCTGGATGCGGCCAACAAGCAAAGCGGCCCCATATACACGTACGGCCCGCTCATTCATAACCCGCAGGTGCTTGATCTCCTGGCTGAAAAAGGGGTGAGCATTCTTAACACCATCCCCGAAAAAGGATCCGGCACCGTGATTGTCCGCGCTCACGGTGTGCCGCCGGAGGCAAAGAGAGCCCTTCGGAATGCCGGATTTCACATCATCAACGCCACTTGCCCGCGCGTCATTAAGGTCCAGGCAATTATCAAGAAATATGCGAATCTGGGGTATGCCACCATTATCATCGGGGATCAGGATCATCCGGAAGTGGTTGGTTTGTTGGGATATGCCGGGAAACAGGGGTATGTCGCCGGTACGATGGCGGCACTTAGCGCCCTACCCTCTTTCGATACCGCCATCATTGTCGCCCAAACCACTCAAAGCACCGCATTGTTTCAGTCGGTAAAACAATGGGCCGCGGAAACGCACCCTCATTACAAGGTATTTGATACCATCTGCGACTCCACGCAAAAGCGTCAGGATGAAATCAGCACCCTGGCCGAAACCGCCGATGCGATCGTGGTCGTCGGAGGGCGCGACAGTGGTAACACCAAACGCCTGCTGGAACTGGCCCGACAAACCGGCCGGCCGGCCTATCATGTGGAAACAGCGGCGGATTTGGACAAAAAAGCGCTTTGTTCCGCTGAATCCATCGCAATTACGGCAGGCGCTTCCACCCCGAACTGGATCACGAAAGGGGTTTTCCGCGCACTGGAAACACTTCCCCGGACGGGAAAGCACCGCCTCGTCTTCAGCAATCTGCTGTTCATGCTACAGCGATCCTTGCTGCTGACGACGATCTACGTGTCCGTAGGGGCCGGCTGCCTCTGTTACGCCTGCAATCGGCTTCAGGGCATTGAAAAGCAGTCTCCCTATGTGCTGATTGCCATGCTGTATGTATTGTCGATGCATTTGCTGAATAACCTGACCGGCAGAAAAATAGACCGGTATAAAGACCCCGAACGGGCGTTATTTTACAACACGCACAAGCGGCGGCTCGAGATTTTGGCTACAGCTGCCGGCGCCATGGGGCTCTTAACGGCGCAGAGTGTCGGATGGCTTCCATTTCTGATCCTATTGGCTATGAGCATTACGGGCCTTTTGTACAACACCCGAATCGTGCCCAAACCCTTTCTGAAAAAATATCGAAGCATTCGGGATATTCCCGGCTCCAAAACCGTTCTGATCGCAATGGCGTGGGGAGTAGTCGTCGCACTGTTCCCCGCCATCGCGGAGACCGGCGCGTTGCGCCTTCAGGCCATTCTCGTTTTTATCTGGGCCGCCGGCATGGTGTTCGTGCGAAGCGCGTTTTTTGACATGTTGGACATGCAAAGTGATCGCATCGTGGGAAAAGAAACCATTCCCGTTCTCATGGGAGAAAAACGGGCGAGGCGTCTGCTGAAAATATTCCTCATCGCGCTATTCCTGATGCTTCAGATTTCAGCCGCTCTCAACCTGGTGGCGCCGTTGGGTTTTGCCTTGGCGGTCTGTCCGGTGTTTCTCTTCATTGTGGTAACAGCGCATCAGAATGGGAGCATGCTGCCAGGCGTCCGGCTTGAATTTTTGGTGGAAAGCCATTTTGTTCTGGCCGGATTGATCGCGTTCTTATTGGCATTATCCGCATGAATCCGTCACCTTCTGGGCCGTTTTTCAAAAACGGGTTCCGTGCCGTTCAGGAGCCGTTTGATATTCCCCGTGTGACGAATAAAAATAAGGATGGCCGATAGAACAGCGGTTACGGTGAAAAAAACCGAATTCCCCCAAATGGCGATAAATACGGGAAGCGACGCGGTCGCGCCCAGGGAGGCCGCTGAAACGCGCCGAAATCCCGCAAAAACAAGGCAAAAAACAAGACAAGCAGCGGCACAAGCCTCCGGTGAAATCATCAGGAAACAACCAGCAGTGGTGGCGACCCCCTTTCCGCCGGTTTTAAATCCCAAATAGACCGGATACAAATGCCCGAGAATAGCGCATAGACCTACCAGGGACACAACGATTTCCCCCTGAAGTAAATCGACATAAGGCGATAATACCCCTGCCAGATAAACCGGCAGTCCGCCTTTGAGCATATCCAGAAAAAGGGTTAGCGCGCCCAAAGTGTTGCCCACCACTCGGGCCACATTGGTCGCGCCGATATTCCCGCTTCCCTTGTCGCGAAGGTCCCGGCCGGTTACCCGGCGGGTCAATATCAGCCCCCAGGGGATGGCGCCAAGAAGATAAGCCGTCACCATCAGCGTGAACAAAAAAATGAAAGATGCCATTTATGCGACTCGGCAGAAACCATATTTAAATTCGAGTGTCTCAATTACCGTGTTTGACTCTCGTGTTTGACTCTATAGGACTCATAATTCCAGATCAAGGAGAACTTGATGAATGCAATGAATGAAACCCCTAATGGAAAACCGGTGGGCTTGCCATCGAAATAGTAAACCTAAAACATTGACTTTTCGTGCCGAAGCCTGTACAAGCAGCTAAAATAACAGCAAGACATGGATATGCATTCAATTGAGCGGCAATTGCCATGCCGTGGCAATTCATCCTTACCACCACGGCATTTCTCATGGTACGATCTTCAGCAAATAAGAATGGCAACCATGACGGATACCAAAACGGCCAAGACCGCATGTCCCCACTGCGGTACTGTCTACAAGCTTCCGGAAAGGTTTATCAGCAAAGCGGTATTGTGCAAACGATGCGGCCAGAACTTTAAAGCCGTTTCCGGAGAATCCCCGAAAACCTACCCGATCATCGGAAAACTCGCCTTGAAATACGGCCTTATTCAGCAAGAACAGCTTGAGGCCGCACTGGCTTATCAAGCGGCCCACGCCTCTGATGAAAACAAGATTCGCCTTGAGACGGTTTTCTTGGAAAAGGGGTATCTTTCGGAACAACAGCTATCGTTGCTTCATTTCGCGGAAAAATATTGGCACGCCAGTCAACTGGCCAGGGGATATTGCGCTGTCGCCGTCGCCAGAAAACTGATCACGCGGAAAGATGCGGATGAAGCGCTTAAAGCTCAGTCCACCGCCTTTTCCAATATGCGAACGATTCGAAAAATCAGTGATATATTGATCGAATCCGGGAAAATTACGGCGGAACAGCGAGATGCCGTGCTGGCGGAGCAAGGGCGACTCGGCCCGGCCGCTGCATCACCATTAACTGAAACCGAAGAGGCAACACCCGGCTCGGCTGCAAAAGCGGATAAAGCAACGGTGGATGAGCCGGCGGGCAGACCTGAAACTAAGGAACCGCCGGTGGGCAAAGGGGATTTTGAGGTGATCGTGTCGCAGGATTTGCTGACCGCCACCTTGCAGCCATTCGGTCGAAAACCGGCGACCAACACGCTTGAACACATCCATCGTCTGCTTCAAGCCCGAAACATAACCACCGGCATTCTGTCGGATAGTGATATTGAAACGTATTTAAAAACCGATGCTCCCAAGGGACACTCCCTTATCGTCGCTCGAGGTACGCCCCCGACACCCGGAACGAATGCCGTGCTGAAATACCATTTTGAAGCCGGGAAAACCGCCGGCAAAATGATAGCCGGCGGCAAAATTGATTATCGGGATCATGGGGAAGTTCCTCGGGTGAAGAAGGGAGATCTTCTGATCGAAAAAACCCCCATAACACCCGGCGCACCGGGGATAAATGTCCATGGGGCGTCAATCCCCGCACCAAAACCGGTGGATGTAAAGCTGCGTCAGGGGTCGGGCACGAAATTATCCGAGGATGGCCTAAAACTCATCGCATTGACGAATGGGCAGCCGAAAATGACCTTTGGCGGACGTCTCTGCGTATTGACCGAGCTGAGGATAGACGGAGATGTAGACCTGAAAACGGGACATGTCGATTTCGACGGCAATATCGTTGTAACGGGCTGTGTGCAGGCCGGCTTTCGCGTTCATGCACACCACCTCACCGCCAAGGAAATCATGGGCGCCGAAATCAAGGCAACCGGCAACATCAAAGTCACCGGCGGCATTATCGGCGCCGTCATCAACAGTCAGGGGAATATTGAAGCAAAATACATTAAAAGTGCCCAGATAGCCTCTTTTGGAGATATTTCCGTCTTGAAGGAAATCACGGATTCCACCATTGAAACCAGCGGCGCCTGCCGTGTCGCCAACGGAAAAATCCTCGCCTCCACCATTTCAGCCAAACAAGGCATTTTCGCCCAGGATATCGGCACGGATGTCTCCACGCCCTGCCGGCTATCAGCCGGCGTGGATGCACATATAGAGCAGGAAATTCAAGGAATTCAAAACGCCATCGCCAGACGCCAGGAGAGGCATGCGCAGTTAAGATCAAAAATGGCTGCACTGGATATCGAAGAGCAGACGCTTCATCAGAAAATCACCCAACTGGCCCAGGTACAGGATCGCTCCATGGTGGCGCGACGCGACATGCAGGCAAATCTGGAAAAACTTAAAGCGGCGGCACAGCCCGAGGCGGTTGTGGAAATGGAGAAAAAAATTCAAGAGCTTGCGCAAAAAGCGAAAGAGGCCGAGGAGACGCTCACCGCACAATTTGATCAGCAGGAAAAAACGGAAGCACAAATTGCCGCTCTTGAAACGGACATGGCAACATTACAGGAAGAAATTGATGAACTGACAACCGAAAAGCAATCCATTCGGGAGCTGTCAAAAACAACGAAAGCCATCGCAGTGGTCAGCGCCAGTGGTCTGATTCATGTCGGCACACTCATCACCGGATTGCACACCCAGCTTCGCCTGAAAGAAACCTGTCATCATGCACGGATTCAGGAAGTCAGGACCACGGACCCGGATGCCGCCAATGAGTGGGTAATGCGACTTACCCCATTCAAATAGATAATGGGGCGTTCTGGAACTGGCTCAATGGGTTAAAATTCACCCAGCTCGATAGCATCCAACACTTCCCTTGCCTCTTTAAACCCGGGGTCCAATTTAACCGCATCGGCAAAAAAACGTTTTGCTTTTCCGGGATCATTCAAATCAAGATGAAGCCTGCCCATATTATAATAAATGTGCGGCGTATCGGGGTGAATCTTCAATGCTTTCTGGTAATGTTTGAGTGCGGTTAAATAATCTCCCTTCTTTCGATAGAGCACCCCCAGACTATTATAAACATTGACCGTATCCGGATTGATTTCCATAATTTCCGTCAGAATCTCCTCGGCATCCTGCATTTTCTCTTTGGTCATATAAATATCGGCCGCCTTTTGCAACGCCTTTTCAGCATCCTGTTTCCGCCCCAGTTTCTGGTAGGCTCGCCCCATTGCCTCATAGGCTTTGGCAAAAAGACGGTCCAGTTGCGTCGCCTTTCGGAACGCGGCAATGGCCTCCCCGTATTGTCCCTGAGAGGTTTTGATATAACCGATATTATAATATACTTCTGCGCTTTCTCCCGCTTCGACCATCTTTTCAAAAACCGTCAGGGCACCCGCATGATCATTCCGCTCGATCAACTTGAGCCCTTCTTCCAGCGCTTGACGAGTCTCAACCAGATCGGGCGCATCCGCCGGTTCAACCTTGAGCATTTCCATTTTTTGTCTGAAATTTTGAACATCAAACGGTTTGACGATCAGGCCAGTGGCTCCTTCCCGGCCGGCTATGACGACTTTCACCTTGGTAAAGGCCGAGTTGGTGAGGAAAAAGGGAATATTGTAAAACCGATCGTCTTCCCGAGTTTTTTTCAGCAATTCAAGCCCGCTCATGCCGGGCATTTCCATTTCCGCGATGATACAGTCATATCGCCGGAATCGAAGCATCCGCCAAGCCTCATCGGCGCGACTCGTCTCTTCAATGGTGCGGTACCCAAAGTATTTCAAGGCATCCTGTAGCTCCTTAAGCGCCCAGGAATTATCATCCACAAGTAAAAAAGAGAGTTTCTTCATGCCCTCAGTATCCGGATTTCATTGCTTTCGCGATCGTTGCTTCTTTTTATAACGCCCCCCTAATCCGGCAAAGCCGGATGCTGGGATGCATAAAAGCCATCTTTCACCTTCGGCGAATATACACGCAAAAGCGTGCATGTTTCTGGTAAAGGGCTTCATATCGAAGCTGCCTTCCTATCACAAATCCCCCACCGAATGCCAGAGTTTTACGACCGGGTCTGCAGTATAGGTGAGGCCGCCGGCTAAAGCAAATCAAGCCATGGTGCGTCGTTCTCTTCGCTTTCCGGTTTTGAAAAGGCCGTACCTTGCCGCAAGGAGCCTATATCCCGATCCCTAAACACGGCCAAACCCGATTCAATCCTGTGAAGGAAGCGAATGTCAAGATTTCCCCGCATCTGAAAAACCTGATGGAAAGGTTTTCCGCCCTCGGTCCCTTTATAAAAATTCCACAAAAATTCTGATATCTTATAACAGATTGCGCCAGCTTCATCGATATGTGCCAATGCAATGGATTCGAAAAAAAACTCCCCCCAGGAGTTTACGGCGAGAAAATCAGCTCCGGACAAACGGCCCTCCGAGCCATCGGCCAATGGATGGAGTAAAATGCCGATTTTTTCCCATTGCGGAATGGATAACATGGCGGCTGGAGAAACCGGTGCGCTGCAAAAAAACCGATAGACGTCATCAGCCAAGCGTTTGATTCTTTGCGGGCTGATCGGCAGTTGATACGTCTGATATTCAAGGAGACAACCCATAAGGGAATAGAATCCGTTGGCCAGCAACCACCCTATAACGCGGAGTAATTCCGAAGCGGAAAACACCACATGGCGGGCATGACGCAGTTCACCCACATGATGATACACCGACCAGGCCTCTTGCCCCCTATCATTCAGATACCCGCTCACCTGGAACACTAAGCCTCCCAAACGAGATTGAAGATAAGCCGAACAGCGGTGCAGTTTGCCGGGTTTCTTTGTAATTGCAGCCGAAATCCTGTTCTTGAGGGTAATCAGGTCGGACGGAGCCATGGAAAGCGTCGAAGTCGTTCCGTCGTGCGCTCGCAAAATAAGATTATACAGAAACCCGATCTTATTAAAAACTCTTTCTTCAAAGGCCAGACGATTTGATTCGGGCCAGTCGTGAAAGCGAGTCAGCCGGTCAGTCTGATCCTTATCCCATGCCCACTCGGCTTGATATTGTGCCAGAAAACGCAGTTTCGGACTATTTTTTTCGCGACCGTCGAACCGGGAAGGCTCCGAGAGCTTAAGAAAAACACATTCTCTGATCAACACGAGCCCTTCCACATCATCCAATGCTTGAAAAAGATCGATTGCGGTTTCAAATACCACCGCATACGGATCGATCCCTTGATCCCCGCATCCGTTGCCGCCAAACTGGGCTTTGATTCGATCGCACAGCAGTCCGTTTTTTCGGCTAAAAAAATAACTATGCGCAATCAGCGCCGCCTTTATGAGCGATTTGGCCGGATATTTGCGCGCCTTGAACATCTGCCAAAGCAAAGCGCCCAGGCACTCCTCGGGGCTGATGGTTTCCAGATTACCCAGATCCGCATAATCTTCCGGCATAAATTTAAGGCTTCGCGATTGCCTCGCGCATTGAATCCATTGATCGTATTCGATGTCACTGATATTCGCAGGAACCACCGCCCAGTAAGGAATCTTGCCGGCGATCATGATAAAAGTCCGGTAAAACTCTTCTTTCAGGAAGGTCCGCTGCGCCGAACCCGAGCTTTCCTCATCCACAGCTGCAAACCTGTTGTCCCGAATATCCGAAAGGCTGAGCACGAAGAACCCCACCTCCTGGTCATATCGTTCTTTGCTCCAGATTTTGATGCGGTCCAGCTTTTTCTGAAACAATGCCATGCGCTCAGCAGTTGCACCTTCGTCATCGATCACCAGCCAATAATCAAAGTCCGATTTATCCGTCTGCGCCAAGGTGCCGGAAGACCCCATCAGATACAGACCGATGATGACGTCATTCTGCGCACAACGAGTGAATGTTTTTTTCAGGGGAAACAACTTGTGTCGTTGAGATGCCTGTCGCCAAAACCCTGAACCGTGAAATCGGTATATGCCACAAGGGGTTTGCGGAGAATCGACATAACCGGGAACTTTTGTGAGATTCACATGAATCCATAAAGGAATGTTTTGAAATAGTTCAAATTTTTTCTTCGGTAAATACCGGATAAGTTCACGAAGCCTTGAAATATTATAGGTAATAAAGGCTGTCCTGAGCTGTAACATGCGGCCCACGGAAATGGCGTTACTCATGGCGATCGGGTCATATATGGCATTATGTTAAAATCATAACATCGGGGTAACGTGGGAATATGGCGCTGATTAAAACAGCCACCAAAGTCGCCTGGTTTCATGGGCGCCGGTAACCAAGAATGAATTTGCTTTTGATACAAGCGCATAAACATGTTATGCGTGTTGAAAATACCCCAAAAGAACATGGTTATGGATAAGGATAATAATCTCAACAGCACGGATTCCGGATTTGAACTGGACAAGGTTGATGTCTCGCGCTTGATCAAGCCGCCGACGGCTCCCCCCCCCAAAAAACCGCACAAAGCCAGGCCGACACCACAACCCGATGCACCCGTTGCGACCAAAACGGCCTCTTCTAAAACCCAATGGATCACCGCCGGGGCATGTGTTTTCGTGGTCGTGATGACGGCGATATTTTGGATTCAGGAAGGAAAAATAAAGATACCGCTTCCTTCCTTTAAATCGGATAAATATTCAAAACCGGACACTTACATCAGCATCGGCCCGGTCATCTCATCGGTGCGTTCCGGGGATCTCATCAAGATGACCCTGGATATCAATTGCGTCAAAAAAAGTTACCGCCAAAAAGTCGCTGACCTCGACAGCCAAATCCGCAACCGCGTGGTGTGGGCGCTTCAAACACCGGAAGCCGAAGAATTCCTGAATTCAGGTGATTACCTCGCCCTGAGAGGCTATCTGATCGCCAGCGTGATGGAAATCATACCCGCAGGAACGGCAACGGAAATTTATATCTCAGAATTTTTGAGATACTAGCCAAAATATTCTCAGAAAAATAGCCTCCTTGGGTCCGATCACGCACTCTCCCCGGGTTGCGATTCATCTTTTCAGTTTTCCATCAGTTTCCTCAGCACGTAGGGTAAAATACCGCCGTGTTCGAAATAGGCCACATCCACATCGGTGTTCAGGCGGGCCACTACATCAAAGGAAACGGCTTTGCCATCCGCCTTGGTCGCCGTGACCGAGAGCACCTTTCGGGGCATCATGCCGTCAATCCCCTGAATATCAATGGTTTCCGAACCATCCAGGCCCAGTGACCGCCAACTGTCGCCCGGCTGAAACATGAGCGGCAAAACCCCCATGCCCACCAGATTGCTGCGGTGAATACGTTCATAGGATTCGGCAATCACCGCCCGAATGCCGAGAAGATCCGTCCCTTTGGCGGCCCAGTCCCGCGAAGATCCGGTGCCGTATTCTTTTCCGCCCAACACAACCAACGGAACACGATCCTTCTTATACGCCATGGCCGCATCGTAAATATAGGTTTGTTCGGCCTCCGGAAATTTAATGGTAAAACTGCCCTCTTTTTCACCAACCATTTTGTTTTTAATGCGAATGTTGCCGAAAGTGCCCCGCATCATCACTTCATGATTACCCCGGCGCGCGCCGTAAGAGTTAAAATCCGGCGGCGCCACACCGCGTTCCTTCAGATACAGGCCCGCGGGGTAATTTTCGGGAATGGCACCGGCCGGAGAAATATGATCCGTGGTGACCGAGTCCCCCAGTGTCGCCAATGCTCGTGCGCCGGACACATTGGTCGGCGGAATCGGGGTTTTGGATAAGCCCTCAAAATACGGCGGGTTTTTAATATAGGTGGATGATTCTTCCCAAGCATAGGTGACCCCCTTCGCTACCGGCAGGGTCCGCCAGAACTCGTCCCCATCGAACACAGCTGCGTATTCATCGGCATAAAACTCAGGCTTTACATGCCTGGCAATGAGCGCGTTGATCTCCGTTGAACTTGGCCAAATATCTTTCAGATAAACCGGCTCCCCGTTGGGATCAATCCCCACCGGTGCTGTGGTCAGGTCCACATCAATACGACCGGCAATGGCAAAGGCCACCACCAGCATCGGAGAGGCAAGATAATTCCCGCGGATTTTTTGATGAATCCTTGCCTCAAAGTTCCGGTTTCCGGAAAGCACCGCCGCCACGGTCAACCCATGGTCCGTAATCGCCTGATCGATGAGTGGATGCAACGGGCCACTGTTGCCGATGCAGGTCATGCACCCGAATCCCGCCACATGAAACCCGAGGGCATCCAGATAGGGGATCAACCCCGCATCCTTCAGATAGCGCTCCACCACCCGTGAGCCCGGCGCAAGAGAGGTTTTCACGTAGGCGGGTACCCGCAGCCCCCTGGCCACCGCCTTTTTGGCAACCAGCCCCGCCCCCAGCATCACAAAAGGATTGGAGGTGTTGGTGCAGGAGGTAATGGCGGCAATCACAATGCTGGCGTCTCCGATCTCAACCTCCTTATCGTAAAGCTGAAGGCGTACCGCCTTGCCGACAGCCGGCCTGCACTCGGCCGCCCGCGTGGTCAGGCTTCCGGATTCATCATGAAAGGTGGAGGCTTGCGTCACGTCCGTATTGCGCTCATAAGAACAGCCGAGTAAATCATTCACGCTCGATTTCAAATCCTTCAAAAGCACGCGGTCCTGGGGCCGGGCCGGGCCGGCCACAGAAGGCGCGACCGTGCTGATGTCAAGTTCCAGCACCACTGAATAGTCGGCCTCAACCGCATCGGTGTAAAAAAGCCCCAGCGCCTTTGCGGCGGCCTCCGTCACGGCGGCCGCCTCAGCGCGGTTGGTGGCTCTCAGATAAGCGATGGTTTTTTCATCCACCGGGAAAAACCCAAGGGTGGCCCCATATTCCGGGGTCATATTGGCGATGGTAGCCCGATCGGTGACCGTCAAATGCTTCATGCCGGGACCGAAATACTCCACGAACTTTTCCACCACGTTATGCGTGCGAAGCATTTCGGTAATCGTCAGTACCAGATCGGTGGCGGTCACGCCTTCCTGAAGCGCGCCCACCAGGCGCACCCCGATCACTTCGGGAATCGACATGTAATAGGGCTGACCCAACATCACCGCTTCCGCCTCGATGCCGCCTACCCCCCATCCCATCACGCCGATACCGTTGATCATGGGAGTATGGGAATCGGTGCCCACCACCGTGTCGGGAAAAGCAACCTCACCGCCCGCCCCTTTTTCGGTCATCATAACCCGCCCCAAATGCTCCAGATTGACCTGGTGACAAATGCCGGAATTGGGAGGAACGACCCTGAAATTATCAAAACTTTTCTGTGCCCACTTGAGAAGCTGATATCGCTCCGTATTTCGCTGATACTCCAGTTCCACATTTTTTTTCAACGCGTCAGCCGTACCGAAATAATCCACCTGCACCGAGTGGTCCACAATCAGTTCTACCGGCACCAGGGGATTAATTTTCTTCGGATCCCCCCCGAGGGCTTTGACAGCATCGCGCATGGCGGCAAGATCCACCACCGCCGGAACCCCCGTGAAATCCTGCATCAGCACGCGGGCCGGGTGGTAGGGAATCTCCACCGGCGCTGCATATGTTTTTTGCCAATTCGCGATTTGTTTCAGATCTTCCACCAGCACCACTTTGTCATCGAGCTTTCGAAGCAAATTTTCCACCAGTATCTTAATGGAATAGGGAAGACGGCGCACGTCCGCAATTCCCTGTTCACCGAGCCGGTTAATATCGTATATCGTGTACGACTTCCCGTTAACGGAAAGCTTACGCGTAAAGTCCGCTTTATTCATCCTTCCCCCTGCTATAAATGGATTCGTATTTCTTTTGCCTTACCCATATCAAATACCGCCGACTTCAGACCGGCAATCGCACAACCACCAAACAAGCTGATAACATCACTATTTTAAACAATAATTTGTGAATTATAAAAAAATGCCCCTTAGGTGTCAACATGGAAAACAACCAATTTATTGATAACCTATTGTAAAAACGGAATGAAGTCAGGAAAGGGGGTGAGAAAAACAAACCTATGCGGCGCCAATTTTCCTTTCAAAGCAGTCGTTTCGTTGACTTTCAACCGGGCGGTTGTTATGAAAGCCCGTTATGGAATCAGGAAACATCGTCGAGTTCATCGATCATCAGAAAATTATATGCGCCGTCGTTTTGGAGGTGAAAAGCGCGCGGCTTCGGCTACTCACCGAGGCCGATCGGGAGGTGAACCTTTCCGCGAGCCGTTTGGCGCACCGGTGCGAGCAACGTCTGGACCCGGCCATGGGCAGGACCAAATTGGTACAACTGCTCAAAGAAACCGCCCTTCGCCGCAACGCACTCACCAATCGAGTCGATATCAAGGAACTCTGGGAGGTGCTCAACTCGGAACAGGAATGGATAGATGTATCTACCATGACCGCCTTTTGTTTTCCCAATACACCGACCAGTGATCAGGAGTCGGCCGTCGTGCGTGCCTTTTTCCAGAACCGAACCTATTTTAAATTCAACGAGGACGGTTTTTTCCCCTATACCGAAGAACAGGTAAAACAAATGAATGCCAGGGCCGCCGAGGAAGAACGCAAAAATACCCTCATTCAAGCGGGAGGCGACTGGCTAAAAAGCGTTATCGAGGATAAGCGGCAGTCCATTCCCGGACCGGTGCCCGAGGATAAAACAGCGCTCATATCGCTGTTAACATCCTATTATTTATTTGAAAAGGAATCCGATGACCCTGTGCTTGCCAAAGCCGTGATGGCCCGGGCCGGTGTCAAAAATGAAGAAATCATTTTTCATGCCCTGGTCAAGCTCGGCATCTGGAAAAAGAACGAGAATATCGATCTGCTGCGACTGAAAGTCCCGGATGAATTCCCCGAGCCGGTGGCGGAAAGCGCGGTGGCGCTTTACGGAAAATATGGCCAACAATCCATCGAAGCTTTTCTGAATGGAAACCGGCGCGATCTGACGGATCTGCCGCTTCTGACCATCGATGGACAGGCTACCCTCGATTTCGATGATGCCTTGAGTATTCAGGATAAGGGAGACCACCTTCTGCTGGGTGTTCATATTGCCGATGTGGGTTATTTTGTCAAAAAGGATGACCCGATTGACCGGGAAGCGCTGCTTCGCGGCAGCTCGATCTATATGCCGGATCAAAAGATTTCCATGGTTCCGCCCGAATTGGCCGAGAATTTATGCAGCCTCATGGCGGGTATGTTACGCCCCGCCATCAGCCTGTTGGTGAGAATGGACCGTTCGGGCAAAGTGCTCGACTATGACATCGTGCCCAGCGTCATCAACATCAAGCGGCAGTTGACCTATTATGATACGGCCAATATGGCGGAAAAGGACGGCGAGATCGCTCTGCTCTACGGTATCGCTCAGAAATTCAGAGCATTCAGGCTCTCGCAGGGGGCAGTCCAAATTTCTCTGCCGGAAATCAACATCTGGATAGACGAGACAGGCGCGCCCAACGTCAGCAAGGTGAACCGTGAAAGCCCGGGCCGAATGCTGGTGGCGGAAATCATGATTCTGGCCAATTGGCTCATGGCCAAATACCTTTCCTCCCGTGGCGTGCCGGCGGTTTTCAGGGCGCAGCCCGAGCCCAGGGAGCGGCTTTTCAAGCAAAGCGAGGGCACGCTGTTTCAGAACTGGATGCAACGGAAGCATTTAAGCCGGTTCATGCTCGGCCGCTCGCCCGGTAACCATTCGGGGCTAGGGCTGGACGCCTATGTCACGGCCACCAGCCCCATCCGCAAGTACTTCGATCTGATCACGCAACGCCAGATTCGCGCCGTCCTCGGCATGGAAGCGCCGTACACGGAAAAACAGATCGAAGAGCTGTTGCAAAAACTTGAGCAACCCATGAGCGCCGTCTCCAGGCTACAATTCCGGCGTAATCGCTACTGGCTGTTAAAGCATCTGGAAAAAAGAACCGGGCAAAAAGAAGAGGCCATCGTGTTGAACAAGCGCAAGGACGGATATTCGATTCTGTTGACGGAGTACATGGTTGAATGCTTTATGCCCCAGTCCGGCGGCATCAATCTTAAGCCCGAGGATCTTATTCGCATCACCATTCAAAACATTAATGCCAGAAACGATGTTATTTCCGTTTTTCTAGGGTAAGAAAAGAGGGGAAGTTGAGTCAGAACATCTGGGCCATCGGACGCATTCTGGAAACCGCCGGCACATATTGGCAGATATGCACCCTGCATACCGGCGTCAAGCTGAACGTGTTTACCGTGCTGGACAATACCACCCTGCCGGCGCAGGATGTCGCTCGCGAAATATCCGGCGATCTGCGGGGCATCGCGACGTTGTTGGACGCCCTCTGCGCCATGGGGCTTCTGCACAAATCCGCGAGCGGGTATGCCAATACGCAAGCTGCCGCCACATGGCTTTCATGCAAATCCCCGCAGTACGTCGGGCATATTATTCTGCACCACCATCACCTGATGGAAATCTGGGAGCGGCTCGACGAAGCCGTCCTGACGGGCGGTCCGGTTCAAATACAGTCCAGGCACGCGCAGGATGAAAAGCGGGAAAGCTTTCTGATGGGCATGTTCAACCTGGCCATGAATATAGCCCCTCGAATCACGGAAGCCATTGATCTGTCCAGTCGCGCGCACTTGCTGGACCTGGGCGGTGGGCCGGGCACCTATGCCATCCATTTTTGCAAAAAAAACAAGGGGCTTAAAGCATCGATTGTCGACTTGCCCACAACCCGCCCTTTTGCTGAAAAAACCATCGCATCCTTCGGGTTGGCCGATCGTATTGACTTTATAGAAGGAAACTTCCTTGAAGAGGCTATTCCCGGCACCTATGATGCTGCATGGCTCTCGCACATTTTGCACGGAGAAGGGCCGGCGGACTGCCAAAATATCATTCAAAAGGTCGTCTCCGTTCTTCGACCGGGCGGCATGATTATGATTCACGAATTTATGATGAATAATCGCATGGACGGCCCGCTTTTTCCAGCGCTTTTTTCTCTGAATATGCTTTGCGCCACAGAAACCGGCAGGGCCTATTCACAGGCGCAGCTAAGCGATATGCTCTCATCCGCCGGTGTGATCAACATTCGCCGCGTTAAAATCGATACGCCCAATGATTCCGGTATTCTTCTGGGCACTTTGGCAAAAAATACGCTTAGAAAGTAATAGGGGTATAAGCGCCTTTTGACGCCCCCTTTGATTATTTTTCCATTCTTCAAGACCGCCTTCAAACCTAATCCGGCAAAGCCGGATGCTGGAATGCTGGAATGCTGGGATGCATAAAAGCCATCTCTCACCTTCGGCGAATATACACGCAAAGGCGTGCATGTTTCTGGTAAAGGGTCCTGGGTTGCCGCCCTAACGGCGCACCCCGAAACAACCGATCCCACCATCATCATCGGCCCCTTATTCGCCGAGCTTTGCGTTAATAAGGACAATGCCGTTGTCATTCTTTACGGCAGTAAAATGTTTCACCTGGCACTCGATGGTGTAAAACATTATCTGCCGTCGGTAGCGCTGATCGTTTAAGCAGAAAGAGCAACTATGGGGAATTTCGCATATCGTTCTTCGGGGAATGCCCCTTGCTTTTAGCGGACTATCGGAGTATGCAAATAAAGGGATTCAAAGAGAAACCTTTTGGTTTCAGCCGGTTTCAACAGGCACGGTTTCAGCAATGGTTTGGAACGGAATTTGTTGATTAAACCGCATTTGGCAGCGTTAAAACGGAATGGACCCGGATACGGAATGGACCCGGATAAAGACACATTATTAATTGTTGATGACAATGCGACCAATCTGAGCATTATGCAAGCGCTGCTCGACAAGGAAGAATACCGAACGGTTATCACAGATAACAGCTTGGAATGCCTTGATATTTTAAAATCATTGACCCCAAACCTCATCTTGCTGGATATCGACATGCCGGATATGAACGGCCTGGAGGTTTGCCGCATTGTGAAACAGGACTCCCGTTCCAGCGAAATTCCGATCATTTTCGTCACCGGGTTGACGGATAACAAGACGATTAACGACGCCTTTGAATGTGGCGGCACGGATTATATCAAAAAACCCATCAACCGGGTGGAATTGCTGGCCAGAATTAAATCGGTCCTGGCACGACAAAAGTATAAACAGAGCCTGCTGGAAAAAGAGCGGCTGGCCGGGGTTCTAGAAATGGCCGGCGCGGTGTGCCACGAGTTGAACCAACCCCTTCAGGTGATTCAGCTTTATGTGGATGCGATCGATTCCGCCCAAATTAAAGAAAAGGGCATTCGCGACGCCTTGGAACAAATCCGTCGACAAACGGTGAGAATGGGGTCAATCACCAAAAAAATCATGCAAATCACAAAATATGAGAGCCGGGATTATCTGGAAGGGGTGCGAATTATCGATATTGAGAAAGCCTCCAGTCCGAAAATAAGTGGGGGGTGAAGCCCTTAACCGCAGCGGCAAAGAAGGCGATATGAAGAAAATAACGGTTCCAAGGGAAAAGGCCGTATTCTGGCTGGATAAAAACGGCTGCTGGCATAACGAGCACGGCCCGTTCGAACACAAGAAAGTCATCCGGTATTTTCACGCCGCTATTCGAAAAGATGCGGGCGGCTACCACGTCTATCAACAGTCGGACGAATTTGAAGAAAAAGTCTATTTCAATTTCGAGGATACGGCGTTATTCGTTTTTGATCTCATCCTCGACGGCGACATCACCGCGGTTTTAAACACCCAAAAAAAAATTCTTCTGAACCCGAAAGAGTTATTTATTCGGAAAGACAACCTCTATGTGCAATTAGGCGATGAGATTGCCAAATTCACGAGTCAAAGCCTCGTAACGCTTTCCAAGCGGTTATTCCATGAGGGCGAAGGCGTGTTTATCGAGACGAATGCGGGACGTGTCGCGATCAAGCGGAAATAACAACCGGCGCTTATTTTCTACAAAAAAAACAGGCGCCGGCAACATTGTTTTATGATAGCGGCGCCCCTTCCGCTAAATCCCATACCCCGCAAGGACACGCACCGGCGCAAAATCCGCATCCGATGCACCGGGTTTCATCAACCACATATTCATACCCGCCCGTGAGCAATTCCATTCGGCGAATCGCGGTTTCCGGACAAATCTGCACGCAGATGCCGCAATCCCGGCACGCGCCACAGGAAGCGCAATGCGCGCCGCACTGCGTTACATCGCCAAATTCCCGAAACCTTGGATCAAAATACTCGAGTGTCACGCGCTTGCGATCGATCATTCGGCGTGTTTCTTTAGCGGGTTCATTGCCGGAAAGCAGATCACTGATGGCGCCCGCGGCTTTGCGGCCCGCGCCGATGGCGTCCGTGATCAGGCCGGGCTTTACCGCATCGCCAATAGCGAAAATTTTCTCATCGGTTGTCCGATAGATATCGTTTACCGTGACAAAACCACGCTCAACGGCAACCGCTTCGGGTAGAAAATCCAACAGGGGCTGATCACCGATGGAGATAATCACCGTATCGGCCGGCAACACTTCGCCGGTTCTTAGGACCACGCCGGCATCCGTTATTTCCTTGGTAAAGCAGGGCCATCTGAATTTTGCACCGACTTTCTCGGCCTCATCCCGTTCTTTTCCGAAAGAGGCCGGCTCCTGCACATCGATCAGCGTGATATCGGCGGCCCCGAGACGCGCGGCCTCGGTCGCCACATCGCAGCCCACATTACCGGCGCCGATAATGATTACCCGCTTTCCCGGTTTTACCGCATTTTGTTTTGCTTTTCCGAGGAAATCCAGCGCCGTGATCATTTTTTCACCGCCCGGGATCGGAATCGTGCGCGGTTTTTGCGCGCCCACAGCCACGACAATGAAGTCAAAATCATTCCGAAGCCGCTCCACATCCTCTTTTTGAAGCGCCTGCTGGAGGTGAACATGAGGGATGATTTCCCTTGCACGGGTCAGCTCTGCTGCCACCACCTCTTTCGGAATCCGGCTCTCGGGAATGACCGCGCTGATCTTTCCGCCCAGTTTTTCGGTCATATCGTACACCACGGCTTCATACCCGCGTTGACGAAGCTGCCATGCCACGGAAATACCGGCCGGGCCGCCGCCGATCACCGCAATGCGTCCGGCTTTAAGCGCGGGCAATGCCGGTGTTTTGGCCTGAATGCTGGCCTTTCCGATTTGGGTGACATCTACCGATGCCATGGAGCTGCTGGAACGGGTGCAGGCGCTCATGCAGGGGTTGGGGCATAAATAGCCGCACACCGTAGCGGGAAACGGCGTATACGCCAGCGCCAAATCCACGGCCTCATCCACCCGGCCTTCACGGACCAGCCGCCATCGTTCATGCACCGGCATGCCGGTAGGGCACGATGCCTCACACGGCGCCAGGTATTTCCGGTTTTCCCAAACGGGTACGAAGCGTCGTAACTCACCCATTACAATCAGCGGAACCGGGCTTCGGTCAATCTTGGTCAAATCTCCGATCAAGCCCCCTTCTCCCAGCTCCTTGTCCCAGACATTTTTTCTGAAGTCATGCATGGCCCGCTGCGTGCCGCCGATTTTCTCCTGAGGGGATCTAACAACCAGCAATTGCCATTCTTTGGCATCCGATAAGGTGTCCAATAACTCGGTTCGGTGAATATGTTCCAGATAGACCTTCAGGTTTTCCGTCAACCATGCCCAATCGGCCGCATCGATCGGAACCAGTTTGGCGTCCTGCCGGCTGAAACCGGCATGCGGTCCCCGAAAAAACACCTTTCCACCCACCATACCCACCAGGGGACGATGACCCAACACATTTTTCGGCGTCTGCGGGTTATAGCCACAAATAACGGCTATCCCGCCGGCCATGAATTCCCCGAAATAATCGCCCGCAGATCCGAGCACCCAAAGCTCGGGCGGATCAAAACGCGGGTTTTGCTTGGTCATGGTCATGCCTCTTGAACCAATATTGCCGGCGACATAGACCTTGCCCTGGGCCATAGCATTGGCTGTGCCGTTGGCAGCATGGCCGTGCACCACAATTTGGGCGCCCGCATTGAGCCACCCGATATCATCAGAGGCAGGTCCCATGACTTCAATGCGGGTGTTGGCATACCCAAAGGAGCCCACCCGTTGTCCGGAGTGCCCGGTGATTCGAATGTGAATCTTCTCATCCCCGGCTTTCCAGAGGCGTCCGCCGATGCCGTGCTGGCCGTAGGCCCGCACCTCAATCTGGCGATACCCCATGGACACCGCCATTTGAATCTGCTCTTCAAGAACCCGGGTGCTGAGGCGGTTGCCCCTCACGTTGCCCAATATAATGTGATATGATTTGTCATTCATCATGTTTTTCCCTATCTCGCAAGTTCCCGACGTCCAACTTTCAGCTTGTTTTACACGACATACTTGATTGAAAGCCTTTCAGCGGCCGCCGCGTCATCAATCCCCAGCGCATCGGACATTCCGATGGGAAGCGAGGTGGAACGCCCAAGCGGCGCGAAAATTTTCCGCAACTCCATATCGAAGCTCAAAAATACGTCCACCACGCGCTGGGCCACATCCTCTGCGTCCAGGCGCCGGTAAAGTCTCGGATCCTGGGAAGTAATTCCCTTCGGGCATAAGCCGATATTACAAATATTGCACCGGTCGCTTTCAGACCCCAGGCATCCCGCAGCTGCCTGCATGATATATTTTCCGGTCTGAATTCCGCTAGCGCCCAGCATGATGAGCGCCGCCGCATTGGCCGCCAGATTGCCGGTTTTTCCAACACCGCCGCCCGCGAACAGGGGAATTTCATTCTGACGACCGATTTTCACGAGGTTCAAATAGGCATCCCGAATATTGCTGGCAATGGGGTGGCCCATATGGTTCATGGAGATATTATAGGCAGCCCCTGTGCCGCCGTCCTCGCCGTCAATGGCAAGACCCGCCGCATAGGGATTCCGGCTTAAATTATTGAGCACGGCATTCGTCGTTGAGGTGGCTGATATTTTAGGATAAACAGGCACCCTGAACCCCCAAGCCATGCTCATGGACTGAATCATCTTGGCCACGGCCTCCTCGATGGAGTATTTTGTCTGGTGCGTGGGCGGACTGGGCAGATTGACTCCGGCCGGCACCCCCCGAATGGCGGCGATGAGCTGATTGACCTTATACCACATGAGAAGCCCGCCATCGCCCGGCTTTGCCCCCTGGCCATATTTAATCTCCACCGCGCAAGGGTCTTCCTTCATGTGGGGAATGGCGTGAATGATCTCATCCCATCCGAAATACCCGCTGGCGATCTGCAAAATCACATATTTTAAAAACCGTGAGCGCAGCAATCGGGGCGGGCATCCTCCTTCACCGGTTGAAATGCGGACCGGCATGCCCATCTCCTCGTTCAAGTAGGCGACCCCCATCTGAAGCCCCTCCCACATATTTGGAGATAAAGCGCCAAAGGACATTCCGCCGATAATCAGCGGATAGATCTCGCGCACAGGCGGAATCCAGCCATTTTGCTTCAGGTGCTGCAAATTCTCTTCGGGCGGCAGCATGCGGCCCAACAGGGTCCGCAGCTCAAATTCATGCCGGCCCGCATCCAGCGCCGGGTCCGTCAGCATGGAAATCCGGATGAATTTGATGCGATCCAACAAACTCTCACCACTGTTGCGTCGCCCGCCGCGTCTCCTGGGTTGTCCGCCCCGGTCGATATGAAACCGCAGCTTATCCGTTTCATCGGAACGAAGCGGGGTAATGGCGTTGTTGGGGCAAACCAGGTTGCACATGGCGCAGCCGACGCATTTATAGGCCGGGTCCGTCTTCTGTCGAATGCCGTACCAGATTTGAAAGGTGTTTTCCGGCGTCGTTGAAATATTAAGGCCGGTAAGGACTTCCCGTTTGCGAAACACGCCCAGCTCGATCGCGTTTACAGGACAAACAGCCGTACACTGCCCGCACAGGGTGCACTTGTCCTTGTCCCAGAGAACCTGCCAGGGCAAATCCTTTACACTCAGTGTGGAAGGGGTAACGGCGCGCTTTGGGTACATAGGGTAACCTCCTTACGGTCCGGACGCACAAGCGCTGTGTCCAGATACATGGGCTGAAAGTCTTTGCTCTTATCCCGGTTCGGAATCGCGGCGTCCAGGCCGCAAATTTCTGATGAAAATGCATACAATCCGGGGCGGCCGCCCACCACACCGGGCCTGAGCTTTTTGCGGTCCTGAACCATGAAAAGGGTGTTGTCCGGCAAGCTGCCGATCACGCAATTGGGCCCGTCGATAATCAGCGGCCGACAGGTGTATTTGAGATGCCTTAAAAAGCTCGAATTCGCATGTACGGCGATGTCCGCATCCTGTAAGGGAGTGATCACATGCTTATAAAATTCGATGCCGAGATCTAGTTTGGTTTGCATGAAATGCAGAATATGGGTAAACACCTCGGAATCGGACTGGTATCCCGAGTAACCGTGAAATCCCCTGGATTTCAAATACTCCCGAATGGGAATGAACGCCGTGTTCTCGCCGTTGGTCATAGACCCGAAGCCCTGAATAAAAAACGGATGACAGGCATAGAGGTTGATGGCGTAATTGGTGTTTTGACGGCCTTGCGCCAGAATCACGCGTGCCTTGAGCTCTTTTCGGTCAAAATTCAGGTAGCGCGCCACCTGCATCGGATCACCGATCTCCTTGATCATGATCACATCCGGCCAGAAGGAGTAGACGATCATATCGTCCTTTTCCTCTCCCATCTCCCGCAATTTGAGTCGAATGCCGAGCAACCGGTCCGATATCACTTCCCGGGTCAGCCCCTCCCATTCTTCCGGATACTCATAAGCCCGCACCAGATAGGTATCCCGCTTGGGCGTACCCGGGGGAGGCGTCTTTGGAACCTTGATGGACAGCCTGAACTTGGTCATAAAGCCTAAATCCATCATATAGGCATCAAGTCGCTTTATCCCGGTATCACTGAAAATGCCGGAAAGAATCGGTGCGTCCTTCATCTCCTCAAAGGGACCGCCCAAATCGCGGAGCAGCAACCCCACGCCGGAGCCGTCGTGTCCTTCCCGCATGACTTCCATCGATTCGATGGCAACCATGGGCGACAATGGCTCATCACTGGTAATGGCAAATAAACGACACATGTCTTTCTCCTTTACGCTACAGGCTTTTGCCCTGCAAAACCCCACACCGTCAAAAAGCCGTCCGCGCTTCCTAAAGGCATTTTTTTCTGCAAAACAAAAAAGGCGTCAACCCCTCATCGGGAAGTGACGCCTTTGTCCTTCAATCAAATGTCCACACCCACACGCCGTTGTGCAGCTTAAACATGTTTTGTGACAGTAGGATTTGATTTATTTTTTGTCAAGTGGTTTTTGCCGGTCCGTTTCTTCCCTTTTTCCTTGACACACAACAGCGTTATACTAATATTCGAATTAAGATAAAGAAAAATCCGGGACATCGTTTCGATAAGCCGGATTGAAACAAGCAACAAACCGGCGGCAGTTTGATCAAAGCGGACCATTCACATTTTCGAGCTTGAGCGCCGAATTTAAGTTGTTTCGGTTCGGTCAGGATCAACAGGCGGAAAATAGCCGTTTTTATGCTGGGTTATCCACTGCCGTCTCGATGGAAAAAGGGGGGGTTGGGAACATGAATATGGTATCCAACTTAAATATAATCCCTTACGTAGATAGCGGTTACCCGATAGTGGTTATCGAAACTCCGGATTACGCCCTTGGCTATCGCGAAGACCAAGACGCATATTTTCAGAACAGCCGGTTTTCAAAAGGCTGTCGTTTCGGTCGGTATGTCCTTGATTTCGAACAGGAAACAGAACTATATAATTCCCGAAAACGAATAGAACCGAACGCGATGCAAATGATCGGCACCCTGATCAATTTATATGTTTAGGGAACCATCCGGTTTTCTGATAGACGATTTCCATTTGCGCTTACGCTTTATCATGATCTTACGTTTATCGATTCAATCAAGAGCAGACGCCGATGGCAAGGGAGCGGTATGGCATTTGTATTGGCCATAAGTCTCTTCGTGCGTTTCGAGCCGCCGAAAAATTTATAATTAACGCCCGCACCCCGGAACCTGAAGCTGAATGTATATATCGGCATTTCTACATAAAGATAAGTTGTTTGAAATCACAAACCGTTGGTTGTCGAACGAACTTGATCCGGTAGATCCACTGCAAATCACTCGAATCATCACCTATGACAGTTTTGTCGCCTGGGAGCGGCTCCTTCTTTTTATTAAAGAACTCAATCCGTTTCTGACGAACCTGACACAGTTCAAAAGAATCGCGACCAAAAATGAACTCAAAGACTTTATCTGCAACGCAACGGACATCGATAATTCACGCGTACAGCACCTTATCTCTGAATATATGAAATTGCCGGAGTTTTACTATGTCGGCTCCCCTCTTGCCGCATTGGCCTATTACGATAACCAAGGCCATATGACCGGCATGTGCCGATTCAAACGGGTTAAACGGATTGCCGAAAAAGCAAGCCGGTATGCCGCCCTGCATATTGCCGACAAGGTCCGCCTTACCGCCGCCAGATTAGCAACACAAATAGGGAAAGGGAATGAAAACGCCAAAGAGCTGGTTGAACAAGCGGAAAAGGAGCATCTGCTCGAATTTAAACGAAACGGGATCAGTCTTCCGGCCGCCAACATGACCATTAAAGATGTTCTGGGACTTAAACTCATCAAGAACGGTATTTCCGAAGAACAGCTTGAATCTGTTATATCCGGGCTACCCGGAGCGACCATTATTGAGAAAGAAGTTCATACGGGCAGTTATAATGCCGTTCATTATGTGGTTGAACTCACGGTCGATCTCGATTATATGTCCAAAAGGTTCAAATCGCGGCCGCCCAGCGATGCGTACCGCTATCGAGGCCTTCCGGCAAACAACCTGTCGCGGGATTTTGAGTGGTTTCTATACAGCGGAAGCAACACCGTTCAAGTGGATCTTATTTTCACGACGATCGAAGAGCTAGTGGAATCCGAAATTGGTCGATCCATGCACGAAACCAGGATTTTCAAACAACGCCGGCAGCAAAATGTCTATGGCAACATCACCATCAATATCGAATACATCATTGAATACCTGCTTGCGGTCGGAATGAGCCCGACCAAACAGATTGATGACATACCGATTAAAATTTGGGGGCGCTATCTACCGGACACCTTAGGTTATAATATTCGAAAACTCTATGAGCTTCCAGAATATTCAATTGTCGATTATTGATAAGGAGGATATGAATCATGAGCACATCAAACACGGTTCTTTCCGTTGATTTTGATACGGCCTGTACTGTCGGCCGTCCGCCCAATGTCAAAACCCTGTTTCCCAATTCAAAGGCCCTCATTGTGAGCGGCAAATTCATCGATCTTGCCATGCTGAAAAAGGGCAACGCGCTCGCCATGGCGGCCAACGGAAGGAATTATTTTGTCATCCGGGGCGCACTGATGGCCGCCCAGCGGGCAAACGCCGCCATGATTATCGAGATCGCCAAATCCGAGGGGGGCGCAAGTGCCTACTGCGCCATCAATTACTGGAACATTGCCAGAACCGTGGATGCCTTGTGCAATGAACTGGGCATCACCATTCCCGTTGCCGTTCATGCAGATCATTACGGCATCAAGGGCGCCAAGGATATCGAAATCGCCAAAACCGAAATCCCGTCCATATTCGATGCCGGCATCACTTCCATAGCTGTTGACGCCTCACACCTGCCCGATGATGAAAACCTGCTGGCCAGCATCGAGCTGAACCCCTCTATTCCGAAATGGGCCGGTCTTGAGACAGAAGTTGGTGAAATAAAAGGGAAAGAAGGTTTGTCGACCGTCGAGGAAGCTTGCTTTCTGATTCAAGGGCTCAACGCCCATGATATTTTTCCGAACTGGATCGCCCTGAACAATGGGACCACGCACGGCATAGAAGCCAGCGCACAGGGAATACAGGTAGCACTGACCGCGCAAATTCATAAGGCGCTGACGCCGTATAATGTGTCCGGTGCTCAACACGGCACCTCCGGCAACAGCTCGGACAGACTTCGGGAAATCGCCGCCAAAACCAAAACCACGAAAGCCAACGTGGCCACCGCCCTTCAGATGATCTCATGGGGGGTTGAAGTGAACGATTACGGCAACGCGATACTGGATGCGGACGGCAACTTCATTAAGGTTAAGGGCGAAGGAGTTACTGAAGCGGTGTGGGAAGAAATGACGGCATATGCCCGTGAGAAAAACATCAAGGGCGGCAATTATAAAAATCTGAACCTTCCGTTCGAAGGCAAACTGCTGAGGCAGCCCAAAGAAATAAGGGAGCGCATAACCCGGCGGGTCGAGTCGTTTGTCTATAACATGCTGGTAAATGTGTTGAATGCGCAAGACACCGCACCGCTCGCCATTGAGGCGATCTGCCGGGCAGGCACTTTTGACCCGGGCCCCAAAGCCGAACGGATCGAAGATCCCGGCCAATGGACAGTGGAAAAAATAAAGCAAAAGGCACGTCTGATTAACAGCAACAAGGGGGCTTCCGGCAATTTCGATGATTAACCGGCCGGCTGGAGACATTCAATAGCTCATGATTCAAAAAAAGTTTTGTCCTTATTGCGGCGGCCCCCTCACTAAAAAGTGGTGGGAAGGCACAGAGCGTCTCTTTTGCGATACCTGTATCAAAGCGATTTATGAAAACCCGCTTCCCGCCGCTTGCACCGTGGTCGTGGACAATCAGAACAGGATCCTCCTGGTGGAACGCAGCGTTGCGCCGCAAGCCGGAAAATGGTGCCTGCCCGGCGGGTTTATGGAATTGGGCGAAACATCGGAAGGGGCTGCGCTCAGGGAGCTTAAGGAGGAAACATCGCTGACAGGGCGAATCGATACGTTACTGGGAGTGACAACAAGTCGTGGAGAGCATCATCCCATGGTGCTGCTCATCGGTTATCTCGTCACCAATTATACGGGGGATCCGGTCGCAGGAGATGATGCCTCCGACGTTGGTTTTTTCCCGATTTCAAATTTGCCCGAAATCGCTTTTTCAACGCATCGGCATTTCATTCGAATCTATTGCGCCGCCCATGCAAAGATTTTTAAAGAAATGGCTATTTTTCTCTAAAGGTTTTATTCATGCCAACCGATATCACCCTTAAGACATAAGTACATTCGGGCCGCCAACCTATTCAAAAAGTACGTCTTTCTTTGTTACGAATCGGCTGATACGGGCCTTGTCATAACGGTTGCATTGATTTGAAGGAAACGGTGTATGCAAATTCCGGCGCATCAAATACATAATGTACTGAAAGTGTATAGCAAACAGATCAGCCAAACCCGACTGATCGAGCGCCAAAAAGCGCTGGACCAACAACAGCCGTCAGATAGAATCCATATTTCGGCTGAAGCGAAGCGCCAATCGATTATCGATAAAGTCGCTGCCGATATCGTTGATCGCATCACCCGCTCCGGCCCGCAGGATGATGTCGATAAGGAAATCGTGGACAAGCTGGAAGGTGAGCTCGGGACAAGCGTCTCTTTCAAAGGTCAACGGGATGACAAGTTCGTTTTTAATGTCATCGACGGCAACAATAAAAAAACAACGAACACGCTGGAAGTCGAGAATGCGGGTTTTCTGATCAAGCGGCTGGAACAATTGGCCAAAGAAGCCGTGGATAAGAATATGGAATTATAGGAGCCCTCCGCTCCGGGAGGTAAGAAAATGAATAATATCAGCAACATTACGCAAAAATACGGGCACCGGACGCTGTTAAGTGAGACTGCGGACAAACACCGGATCGATATCCGCGAAAATCAGGCTACGGACAATAACGCGGGAGTATCCCGAGACGACAAAGTCAGCTTGTCCCAAGCTTCAAAAGAGATGCAATTGGCAAAAACCGCCGTAGCCAAAAGCCCGAATGTCCGTGAGGAAAGGGTTGCGGAACTCAAGCAAGCTATTGCATCGAATCAGTATTCTATCGATCCGGATAAAATTGCCGACTCGATTATCGGCGCCATTATCAGTGATATCGTTTAGGCCCTTTCGATTACCATATGCCCTTTACCAGAAACTTGCACGCTTTTGCGTGTATATTCGCCGAAGGTGAAAGATGGCTTTTATGCATCCCAGCTTTCCAGCATTCAAGCATCCGGCTTTGCCGGATTAGGAATACAGGATCGGAAAAAATTGCCGGGTGTGTCCGACTTCCAAAAAGCCTTAAATATTATTTTATCTGATATTTCAATATAATAAATACTTGTTCAAGGCCGGCGTTAATGCTGGCCTTTTTTTTGCATAATCATGGGATGAATTAACCTAAGGAGGCATTTCAAATGAGCAACATCATCCCGATATCTGAAAACCAGGCCATTCAGCCCCACAAAACCGTCCAAAAAACGACGGATATTTGTTTTAAAGACTCTCTGAACAAAGCCTTGGGGGAAAAGGCAACAACCGAGACGTATCCCGCCGCGCGCGCACTGGGTGAAATTCAAGCCGCTTCTTTTTTAAGCATTGAGTCCCCCATTGAAAAAGTCGTTACACAGACGAACCAACTGTTGGATCTATTGAGGGATTATGCCGACGATCTCAACAACCAGTCGAAATCGTTAAAAGACATTGCACCATTGCTGAACACGATTCACAATAATGCCAACAATCTTCTTAAAGAGGCTGAAAACATGGCGGTGCCGAATGAGGCATTACAAAGAATCGCATCTGAAGTCGCCCTGACCGCCCGGTTGGAATCGATCAAGTTTCATCGAGGGGATTATATTTAGAAAATCAAAACCTTGGCCTTATCCCAGAGTGCGTCCTTTTCCGGCTGAGGTACATTCGACAGCGTTTTGCCTTCCGCCCGAATAGCCATTTCCATATGCATGAAACGCTTTTTGAACTTCATGATGGCATCAGCCAGGGCGGTTTCCGGGTGAATGCGGGCAAAACGCGCCACATTCACCAATGCAAACAGTAAATCCCCGAATTCCATTGAAACGGCGTTCCCGGTTTGATTCGCGAACGGCTCTTTTGCCAATTCGTTTTTCAGCTCCTGCCACTCTTCTTGCACCTTTTCCATCACGCCGGTCAAGCTGTTCCAGTCAAACCCGTTGGCCGCCGCCCGCTCGGAAATCCGATAAGCGCGCATAAGCGCCGGTAGGCCGATTGGAACCGAATCCAGTACAGACATATTTGAAGAATTCGATTTTTCGTTATTTTTAATCTCATTCCACTGCTTTTTAACCTCTTCGGCGGTTTCAAGCGTGTTCTCGCCGAACACATGAGGATGCCTTCGCACCATCTTTTCATGAATATGGGATACGACATCCGAAATATCGAAACTCCCCTGCTCCCGGAAAAGATGCGCAACAAACACTATCAGAAACAGAACATCCCCTAATTCTTCACAAATCGCCCCGGGATCACCGGCGTTGATCGCTTCCACCAATTCATAGGTCTCTTCCAAAAGGTAGACCGTCATGCTTTGGACGGTTTGCTTTCGATCCCATGGACAACCATTTTCCCCTCTGAGCGCCGCCACAAGGGAAACCAGTTGGTCGATACCGGTTTTTTTGTCCATACCTATTTTCTCTTGCTCCAAGCCTTGTTAAGCGCCTCTATTTTAATCGCAAAGGCCTGCTTCATCTCCTTGGATATCACGGTAGCCATGACTTCGGAGGCAGCGGATACATGAGGGGAAAGAACGGAATCTTGAATCAGAGAGTCTCCCCTCGGTAAAAAGGTCGTCAAGGCAATAAAAAGGACACAAACGATCAACAGCCCTTTTGCAAGTCCAAATCCGGCGCCGCCGATGCGATCGAGCCACCCCGAAAACACCACATTGAGCAGGTATTTGATAATAATCCCCAGCACATTGACAAGGATCAGCACACCACAAAAAATAATCAGAAAACTCAATATGTTTAGATAAGCAATATTGGGAATCCACTGCTTCAAATAAATCCCCACGTTCGGATAGAATGTATAGGCGCCGTAAAATCCGCCGATCACCCCGACGATGGCTGTTATTTCCTTAATTAATCCACGAAAAATGCCCCTTACAAGACAAAATCCGAGGATCACGATACATATGATATCGAAAAGATTCACTATGTCCTCCACAGCCCGGAATATGCGGGTGCCGTCCTTCGGAACAAGACCTGACTCGCTACCGGTTTAAAACCAAAAAAAAATAGAAATTACAACTGGTTAAAAACTTTGGAACGCTATCAGAGCACGCCTGCCGAGTCAAGGTATTTTTAAGGGATGCAAGCAATCGGCCAGATAGACCATGCGGTTCCGCTGCCATACAAGGAATGTCATTTGCCGTTTGCATATGGACGGTTATTTATGATAGGTGAGGGAAATTCAAGGTGAGAATATGAGAATGTCTGAATGAACAATGCACCCACTACCAAAATCGAAACACCGCTTCAGTTGGCTTTTCCGGAGCCTGAACTGGCGATGCAGCTTTTCGGCGAGCACAATACTCACCTTCGCCGGGTAGCGGAGGCAACGGGAGTCTCCATTACCGCAAGAGGCACCATGGTATTTATTCAGGGGGATGAGATTCCCGCTCGCTTGGCCGCCAATGTGCTGAATCAGCTTTATGGCTTGCTTCAAGAGCGCTACCTCCTTTATCCTACGGATATAGATTATGCGGTTACTGTTTTAAGCGGGAACGATCGAATTTCGCTTCGGGACATTTTTCTCGATACGGTTTTTATTACCTCAAAAAAAAGCGCCATCACACCCAAAAGCCTGGCCCAAAAAAATTATATCGACGCCATTCGAAGCCATGACATCGTGTTCGGCATCGGGCCGGCCGGAACCGGAAAAACGTATCTGGCCATGGCCATGGCGGTCGCGGCGTTAAGCAAAGGGGCAGTCAACCGCATTATCCTCACTCGCCCCGCCGTGGAAGCCGGTGAATCGCTCGGATTTTTACCGGGGGGTCTGGCCGACAAGGTCGATCCCTATTTAAGACCTCTCTATGATGCGCTTCACGATATGATGCGGTTTGAAAAGGTATCCAACTTGATGCAACAGGGGGTCATCGAAGTGGCGCCGATCGCATTTATGCGCGGCAGAACACTGAATGACTCCTTCATCATCTTGGATGAAGCACAGAATACAACCGCTGAGCAAATGAAAATGTTTCTCACACGGATCGGCTTCAGATCCAAGGCCGTCATTACCGGAGATATCACCCAAATCGACCTGCCGACCGGAAAGCCGTCCGGTCTCGTTGAAACCAAAAATATTTTACAGGGAATCCAAGGCATTCAATTCATCTTTTTTTCTAAAAAAGATGTGGTCCGGCATAAGTTGGTTCAGGAAATTATTCGGGCGTATGAACTTCTCGACGAGGAAAAACAACGCGCTAAGCAGGTGGACCGCCTGCCTTCGGTGTCAAATGATCCGGTCGAACATGCGCATTCCTGACCCCGTTGTGCGCTAAATGATTCGAAACACATATGGCGATAACATTAAAGCATAATATTTTTAAGGATAATAGCGAGTTATTTATACGTTGCGCCATACTGATGCTGCTCACCGGCCTTTTCACGCTCATCCTGTATCCTAGCCTGGCCATTAAGCGTCATGTCTACCAACTGGGCGATGTGGCGGAAAGAAACATCAAAGCAACCGAAGACTTCTTTATTGAAGACAAGGAAGCCACCGAAGTCAAACGGCACGAGGCGATAGAGGCCGTTTTGGCGGTCTACGACCATGACAAGCTCATGGTTACCACGTTGGCAAACCGCGTTAATCAAGCATTTTCCAAACTAAGGGCGGTATTTGAAGTCAAACCACCGGCCGAATCCGCGCCCCCCCAGAATGAAGAGATATCCGAGCTGCCGGAGCCGTTGGCGACTCCGCCGCCGCCCAGCCCGAAAGACCAGGCCATGGCCATGAAAGCTGATTTTGAAACAATGCTCGGCATCAAAGTCAGTCAAGCGGGGTATGCCCTTCTTATTCAAAAACAATTTTCCGAGGACATGCCCAACATCATCAATCGGGTTATCAAGGAAATCCTGGACAACGGCGTGGTTTCGAATAAAGAGATTCTACTGAAAGAAATCGATAAGGGAATCGTGCTGAGAAGCGTCCAAAACAAAACCGAAAATACGGTCACCACGCTCAGGGGCATATATGGTCTTGACCAGGCCAAGGCCATGATCCGAATTGTCGGGGATCCCCTTTTAAAGGATTACCCCTATCAGTTGCGCAACCTCCTCGTTGATGTCATTCAGGAAATGATCGGTCCCAATATTACGCTAAACCGCAGCGAAACCGAAGAACGAAGAAAACAGGCGATGGCGGCGATAAAACCGATTCTTTACCAGATCAAGACAGGCGAGATGATCATTCGGGAAGGAGAACGGGTGGCGCCGATTCATCTTGTGAAGTTCAACGCCATGCAGTCCAACCTGAAAAAGGAAGAAATGGTTGCCAGCGGCGTTGGCGCCGCCATGGTCGTAATGTGCCTACTGGTGATCATTTATCAGTTATATATGACAAGCGGCCACAAATCCGACAAGAAACACACCAAAGATCTGGTTTTCATGGCCTGCGTTTTATTAAGCTTATTTCTACTCGGCAAAATATCCCTGATTGTGGCCAACACCTTAACGCAAAGCGGCGCGTTCGCGTTATCGGAGCATTGTGTTTACTACGGTATTCCGATTGCCTCCGGTGCAATGGTGGTTTGCCTGTTTATCGGACTCGACACGTCCCTCATTTTCAGCTTGCTGGCCGCAGCCTGCATGACCCTTCTTTTTCAAAACCGGTTTGAATTTTTTATTTATTTTTTCCTCAGCAGCGCGCTGGCAGCCCACTGGATTCGGGAGTGTCGGGAACGAAAGGTGTTTATCAAGGCCGGCATGAAACTGGGAATTATCAATATCGTGTTGGTCACGGCCATCCACATCTACCGGGCGGATCTTTCCGTTCTGAACTTGTTATGGGGATGGGGGTTTGCTTTTATGGGAGGGGTTAACACCGGCATTATCTCCCTCGGCATGGCGCCGCTGGTAGAGATGACCTTTGGATACAAAACGGATGTCACCCTGCTTGAACTGGCCAACCTGGATCAACCGATACTGCGCAGGCTGATGCTTGAGGCCCCTGGCACTTACCATCATAGTGTCGTAGTCGGCTCCATGGTGGAGGCAGCAGCCGCGGAAATCGGTGCCAATCCGCTCAAGGCCAAGGTCTGCGGCTATTACCATGATATCGGAAAAATAAACAAGCCTCTGTATTTTGTGGAAAACCAAAGAAGCGGGAAAAACAGGCATGATAAACTGGCGCCCTCCATGAGTGCGCTCATTTTGATTTCCCACATCAAAGAGGGGGTTGAAATTGCCAGGGCCAACCGGCTCGGCCATGACATTACGGATGTGATCCGCCAGCATCACGGCAACAGCCTCATCACCTTTTTCTACGATAAAGCCAAACAGCAAAAGGGAGAGGATGCCGTCAATATCGAAAATTTCAGATATCCCGGCCCCAGGCCCCAAACCCGGGAAGCCGGACTTGTGATGCTGGCCGACGTCGTGGAAGCCGCCTCCAGAACGCTTGAAAACCCGACACCCGCCAGAATTCAGAAACTGGTTCAAAATCTGGTCAATAAAATTTTTTCGGACGGGCAATTGGGCAATTGTGAATTGACATTGCGTGATCTTCATGAAATCGCTAAATGCTTTAATAAAATCCTCACCGGCATTCATCATCATCGAATTGAATATCCGGATAATCCCGCCACGAGCAACGGGAAAGGGAAAAATGGCAGTACTGATCGACAACCAACAAAATCGGATAAACCTATCTCCGGAAATGATTCACAAGGCAGCGACGGTCATCTTAAACGCCTTGGATTGTCCTGACGGTGAGCTGTCCCTTCTGATTGTGGACGACTCGGGAATCGCCGCGTTAAATCAGCAATACCTCAATCGGACAGGCCCCACCAATGTGATCGCTTTTCCCATGCGTGAAGGCGAATTTTCCATGGTAACCCCAACCCTTTTGGGGGATGTGGTTATCTCAGCCGACACGGCCCAACGAGAAGCGGAAGCGGCGGATATTCCCATGGAAGATCGGTTTCTGGCGCTGTTAATTCACGGGGTGTTACATCTGTTCGGGTATGATCATGAAAATGATGCGGCACAAGCCGCCATCATGGAAGAAAAAGCCGATGAATTGATGCATCTGATCAAACAAAGCCAATAAGAAAAGGAAGAAGAAACATGGCCAACTTAGCAGTCAATGTGGATCATATTGCCACCCTGAGGCAGGCTCGCGGCACCCGCTATCCGGACCCCGTTGCCGCCGCCGTGCTGGCGGAACTGGCTGGCGCCGAAGGCATCGTTGTTCATCTGAGGGAAGATCGACGTCATATTCAGGACAGGGATGTCCGGTTGTTGCGGGAAGTGATTCAGACAAAAATGATTCTTGAAATGGCCGCAACCAGCGAAATGGTCGGCATCGCCATGAGTATCAAGCCGGATTTGGTCACCCTGGTGCCTGAAAAACGCGAAGAGCTGACCACCGAAGGGGGGCTGGACCTGATCGTTAACAAAACCGCCATCGCAGAAGCCGTCGACATCCTTCAGGACGCCGGCATTCCCGTCAGCATCTTCATCGATCCGGCCCCTTCACAGATTAAGATTGCGCACCAAATCAACGCCTCCATGATTGAAATTCATACCGGCGCCTTTTGCGAGGCCATCCATCCCAGGAAAAAAAATGAGGCTTTTAGCCAAATTCTCGACGCCGCAAAACTGGCCCATCGACTGAAACTCGGTGTCAATGCAGGCCACGGCTTGTGTTATAACACCATCGGCGCATTCAAGGGGTTAACGGAAATCGACGAATTCAGCATCGGCCACAGTATTATCGCCCGGGCCGCGCTCGTGGGGATGGAACAGGCGGTTAAGGAGATGCTGGCCCTTGTCAAAGGATTGTGAGGTTCGCCATGTATGTCGTAACCGCTTCCGAAATGCGGGAAATGGATTCACTCACCATCCGTGATTTTGGCCTGCCCGGCAGACTGCTCATGGAAAACGCCGGATACGGTGCCGTCCGGGCGATGCTCACCCGGTTTCCGGATTTAGCGTCCCGGCGCATCGGGATCATGGCGGGCTGCGGCAACAACGGCGGCGATGGATTTGTGATGGCGCGTTATCTCGCCCGAAAAGGCGCACCTGTCACCGTTTTTCTTCTGACTGAAAGCTCGAAGGTTAAAGGAGACGCAGCGGCAAATTTGCACCTCCTGAATCCGATAGGGGTTCCCGTCATCGAAGTGCCCGACATGCGCGCATTTGCCGAACAACAGCCCCGAATGCGACACACGAATCTATGGGTGGATGCCATTCTCGGAACCGGACTGACGGCCGAAGTGCGCCCTTTTTACCAAGCGATCATCGAATTTATCAATGCCAGCGGCAAGCCGGTCGTGGCGGTGGATATACCCTCCGGGCTGAGCAGTGATACGGCCCTGCCCTGCGGCGCCGCCGTTCAGGCACAACTCACCACCACCTTTGCCTATCCCAAGATCGGGCACTTCCTCTATCCCGGCGCTGAATTGACCGGCGAACTGGAGATTGTCGATATCGGCATTCCGACCCACATCACTGATCGAGTGGCGCCGAAACAACAGCTGCTGACCCGGGAGATTATCGGCGGCCTTATTCCGAAGCGTCGCCCCGATGCCCATAAGGGCGCAACGGGCCATCTGCTGGTCATTGCCGGCGGCCCCGGAAAAACCGGGGCGGCGGTTATGAGCGCCACGTCGGCCATGAGAGCAGGCGCGGGGCTCGTGACCCTCGGCATCGCGTCCAGTCTCTGTGCTTCTGTGTCATCCCACCTGATGGAAGTCATGACATCCACGCTGCCCGAAACCGGAACCGGCGTTCTGGGCGAATCCGCCCTAATGCCGATTCTTGAATTATCGACCGGGAAAAAATGCCTGGCCATCGGCCCTGGTCTCGGCGCCGCCGAGGACACCCGTCGGCTGGTTCACGGCCTTCTACCGGAAGCAGCCGTCCCCCTGGTGATCGATGCGGATGGACTCAATTGCTTGTCTGATACCCCGCAACTGCTTCAAAAGACCAAAGTCCCCGCCGTCATTACGCCTCACCCCGGTGAAATGGCACGCCTGACCGGCCTCAGCACGGCAGCCATTCAGAAAGACCGTGTGGCATGCGCCCGAAATTTCGCTGTTCGCTATCACACATGCGTCGTATTAAAAGGGGCACGCACCGTAATCGCGTTTCCCGATGGCCACGTATTTATCAACCCCACCGGCAACGCCGGCATGGCCTCCGGCGGCATGGGGGATGTGCTGACCGGTGTTATCGCGGGCCTTATCGTGCAGGGCATGGCACCGCAATTTGCGGCCCTGGCAGGCGTTTATCTGCATGGTGCGGCGGCCGATCGATTGTCCCAAACCTCGGGGCCGTTCGGTTTTCTGGCGAGCGAGGTGATGGCGCAGCTTCCGTATCAAATCGCCGCATTGGCTCAACCCGAAACCTCAGCTGCCCGCCATAACGCTCCGAATCATGGAAACTGATTGTCTGAAACTGGAGACGCTCACCCGATCAGTCACGGAAACCCGGGCGCTGGGCCGGCGCATCGGCAATGCAATCACAGGCGGCCTTGTCATCGCACTGACCGGGGATCTAGGCAGCGGTAAAACAGCCTTTGTTCAGGGCCTCGCCAAAGGAATCGGTGTTCCCGACGCGGATTATGTCACCAGCCCCACCTATTCGATCATCCATGAATATTCGGGCCGGCTTGCGCTGTTTCATATGGATCTTTATCGCATAAACGATTCCAGTGAGGCGGAAGATATCGGCATTTATGACCTGATTCAACCGGAAAACCTCGTTGCGATCGAATGGCCCGAAATGATCGCGTCGGAACTTCCGAAAGATCATCTCTCGCTTTTTTTCGAAATTCAAAGCGATACGACACGCAAAATTTCCATTTGCGCTTATGGACTTCAGGCAAAGAGTGTGATAAGGAGGCTCGACATTTCCACCAAGAACGGCTGCGCAGCGCAACAAAAATAATGACCTTTCGCATTGATGTCGGTCGCGAAACGGGCGTGTATCTTTCGGCGGGGAACTTAGGATAGAGGAGAGCGGATATGGGACTGATTGTACAAAAATACGGCGGGACATCCGTCGCCGATCTGGATCGGATTAAAAATGTCGCCCAACGGGTCGCCAAGACCTTTGATCAAGGCAATGACGTGGTGGTGGTGCTTTCCGCCATGGCCGGCATTACGGACAAATTAATCAACATGGCCAATCAAATTTCCGATTTTCCGGAAAAACGAGAACTGGATGTGTTGCTGGCCACCGGAGAACAGACAACCGTGGCCTTGCTTGCCATGACGCTTCTGTCCATGGGATACCGATCGCAATCGCTTTTAGGGCATCAGGCCGAGGTCAGCACCGATTGCTCCTTCGGAAGCGCCAGGATCATCGAAATCGGCGCTTCGCGCATTCGAGAGCTGCTCAATGAAAAATGCATCGTGGTCGTAGCCGGTTTTCAGGGGTGCGATGCCGCCGGAAACATCACGACCCTGGGCCGGGGTGGATCAGACACCTCCGCTGTTGCCATCGCCGCAGCGCTTAAAGCGGATGTATGCGAAATCTACACGGACGTTGACGGCATTTACACAACAGACCCCAATATCTGTGACAAGGCCAGAAAGCTCGACACGATTTGCTATGATGAAATTCTTGAAATGGCAAGCCTGGGCGCCAAGGTACTGCAAATCCGTTCCGTTGAGTTTGCCAAAAAGTACCATGTCCCGGTCCACGTCAGATCATCTTTTTCCGAGGAGGAAGGAACCATGCTGGTTAATGAAGAACAAAATATGGAACGCCCGGTGGTCATCGGCGTCACCTGCAGCAAGAACGAAGCACGCATCACCATTCGGAAGGTGCCCGATCAACCGGGAATTTGCGCCAAAATTTTCACGCTCCTTGCCGATGCCGGTATCGTGGTGGACATGATTCTTCAAAACACCCGAATCGGCGGCTTGACCGATGTCACCTTCACTGTGCCCAAACCTGATTTCAAACAAGCCGAAAAGCTGGCGCGCAGCGTGGCTGCGGAGATAAATGCCGAGGATGTCTGGACAGCGGACGACATCGCAAAGGTTTCCATTACCGGCGTGGGAATGAAGAGTCATTCCGGTGTGGCCGCCAAAATGTTTTCGGCACTGGCCGATGAAAACATCAACATTCGAATGATCAGTACGTCTGAAATCCGAATCTCGTGCGTCATCGATCTCAAATATGCGGAACTGGCCGTCCGAACGCTTCACAACGCATTCGAGTTGGACAAAAAAGACTAATGGTTGAAATGCCCTTCAAAGACTTCAATTCCGAACAACAGGTGGCGCTTATCTTGCTGGCGGCCGCCATTGCCGGCATCATTCTCTGGAGGGCTTTCTAATCAGATAACGCCGGCGATCTCCTCAGCAATCCGATCGGCCGCAGCCACCGGATCCTTGGCGTCCCGAATGGGGCGCCCAATCACCAGATAATCCGATCCGTTCCGAACCGCCTCAGCGGGTGTAGCGACCCGGTGCTGGTCGTCCGCACCGGAAAGCTCCCTGGCCATGCGTATGCCCGGCGTGACGCAGATAAACTCCCTGCCAATTATGGCTTTGATGGTTTTCACTTCAAGCCCCGAACACACGATACCGGTCATACCAGCCGCCTTTGCCGCAAGGGCCCGCTTCAGAACGAGTCTGGATAGATCCCGCGAGAATTCCTCCTTGAACCCGGCCGATTGAATATTGGCTGCCGACACGCTGGTCAGCACGGTCACGCCCAATACCCCGACCCTTCCGCCGCTTCCCGCAACGGCCGCTTCAAGCATGGCCGGTGATTCCCCGCAGTGAACCGTTGCTATCGTCACACCTAAATCCGCCACAACCGCCATGGCCCGCCGAACCGTCTCGGGAATATCGTGAAGCTTTAGATCCAGAAATATGCCGGCATCACTTTCGGATCGAATCATGTTGATGATTTCCGGTCCGGATCGAATGAAAAGCTCCAGGCCCACCTTGAACATGCCCACTGAGGACTTCAACGCAACCGCATAATGCCGGGCTTCCGCCACCGTCGCCACATCCAGCGGGAAAATAATATAATCTTTTGCCTGCTTCATGCACTCCTTTCCAAGGGGCCCCCTCCGTAATGCATTTCCACCCAGCGGGCATACTCTCCGCTTTGGACCCGTTCGACCCAGTCCGCATGATTCAGATACCATAGAATGGTCCGTTGCATCTGCGATTCAAAGGAGGCGAGCGGCGACCATCCCAACGACTTATGAAGTTTTGAAAAATCAATGGCATACCGGCGGTCGTGTCCGGGGCGGTCTTTGACGAACGTCACCAGATTTCTTCGCGGCCCAGACCTCAACCGAGGCGCCATTTCATCCAACAAATCACAAATGATCCGCACCACGTCGATATTTTTCTTTTCACACGCGCCCCCCACATTGTAGGTTTCTCCCCGCAACCCTTCTTTCATAATCAGCCAGACCGCGCGGCAATGATCCTCGACAAAAAGCCAGTCGCGAATGTTCAGCCCGTCCCCATATACCGGAAGCGGCTTTCCCGAAAGGGCGTTTAAAATCATCAAGGGAATCAGTTTTTCGGGAAATTGGTACGGGCCGTAATTATTGGAGCAATTCGAAATCGTGACGGGCAGATCATAGGTATGGCCATAGGCGCGCACCAGATGATCGGATGCGGCCTTGGAGGCCGAATAGGGGCTGTTTGGCCGATAAGCGGTTTTTTCCGTAAAAAAGCCCTCTGCCGACAACGAACCGTAGACTTCGTCCGTGCTGACATGATGAAAACGAGAAAGCCGCCGGAAATGCTTTCGGGCCTGTTCCAACAATATAAACGTTCCGACGATATTGGTCTGAACAAAGGCGGCTGGCGCATCGATGGAGCGATCCACATGGGATTCAGCCGCAAAATGACACACCCCGTCAATCCGGTATTCATCAAAAATCCCGGCCATGGCATCCCGATCGCAAATATCGGCTTTGACGAAAACATAGCGTTTTGGATAAGCCATCTCCACTCCTGCCAGGTTTTCTGCATTGCCGGCGTAAGTGAGCGCATCCACATTGATAATACGGCCGTCAAAATCCGATTCGGATAACAGATACCGGATAAAATTCGCCCCGATAAAACCACAACCACCCGTAACTAACAGATTTTGCATATTAACCCCGTCTCTTGGTTTCGCCGCGCAACCGTATTCCGGCCGGCACCCATCGTTGAATCATCGAAACTTTTTGAAATTCATAGCAAAAAATTCTTATTGAAACAATCCTGTTTAGGGTGCTATGGGTTCAATTCAATGATTTATATTTTTCAGGGGAAGCTTATCAGGAATGGATCGATACCATGTCTCAGCCGGAACAAGCCTTGTTTCCAGATCAAAGCCGTTGGTGCTGAGTGCATCGTTGGGAACGTGCGTTAGCGTTGCCTTGTTCGATGTGAAAAATCAAGTGGGCGGACTCATTCATTTATTGCTTCCCGAACCAATTTCAACCGAAGGCGCCCGATTTCCGGAAAAATATGCATCGACCGGGTTGCCGGCCTTTATTCAGGCATTGCTTCGAGAAGGCGCCTCTCTGGAAAGCATGCAGGGGGTGATTGCCGGCGGCGCGCTGGTGGGTCCGCTAATGGCGCAGGATCTGTCGCTGGATATCGGCGGCAGAACCGCAGAAATTGTCAAGACCATACTCTCACAGGCCGGTATCCCCATTATAAAATCCGAAACCGGCGGGTTTTTTACCTGTCGAATCAGTCTGAATCTGCAAACATTCAAAACCGAAATCGAGCCCATCGCTCTTGAACGTTACAAACCGGATCAAAAACCGATCGTTCCCTCTCCTGAAAAAATCAGCAAAGCGCTTGATCATATTTTCCCCATCCCCCAAGTAGCGCTGAAAATTTTGCGTCTGGTGGAGGAAGACAATTACGATCTGGGCGCCATTGCCGATGAAGTTAAAAAAGATCAGGTGATCAGCGCGAAAACGCTTCAATTGTGCAACTCCGCATTGTTTTCCAGAGGCAAACCCATTGACACCCTGGATCATGCCATTCTTCTTTTGGGCCGGGATCTTTTGGTGCAGTTAGTGGTATCAGCGGCGGTCAAAGGTTTTTTTGATCTTAAGGGGCATGGATACTCCCTGTGCAAGGGAGGACTGTTCTATCATGCCATTGGAACGGCTCAGGTCGCGGCCATTCTGGCAGCCACCGCCGGAAAGGCCACAAAAGCCTCCGCCTACACGGCCGGTCTGCTCCACGATATCGGAAAGGTGGTTCTCGATCAGTATATCTCATCGGCCTTTCCGCTCTTTTATCGCAATTTGGTCGACCTGAACAAAAACAGCATCGAAGTCGAGCAGGAAATACTCGGAATTGACCATACGAAAGTCGGACGCATGCTGGCTGAAAAGTGGTCTTTCCCGAATTCCCTGATTCATGTGATCGAACATCATCATTCACCGGAAAATGAGGAAACCTATTCGAATTTAGCGCATATGGTGTATCTGGCGGATTTGCTCATCACGAAATTTCATCCCGGGCTTGAGATGGAGCGTATGGACGGCAACAACCTGGACCAACGGCTGCAAAAAATCGGCCTTTCGGCCAGCCGGCTGCCGGAGATTGTGGATTTAATCCCACCATCCGTTTTTCTCAACACATCGGAAACATTTGCTCGTGTCGGATAATCGCATGCCCCACTTAAGCAAACCGCAACAAGAGGCGTTAAGAGCCATCCCCGGCGTCGATCGCATGCTTGAGCTGGCTCAGGCAAGGATATCCCTTTCCGGAGCGCCCAAATCCATCATCACCAGCGCCATTCGCGAAAGCCTTGAAACCCTCAGATCCGCCATTTTGATGGGCAAAGAAAATTCTGAAGCACACGGGTCCGAGCCATTATTCGAGATGAGTATCCTTCAACAAGTTGAACAGCTGGTCGCACGCGCCATGACGCCCAATCTGCGTCGCGTGATCAACGCCACCGGGGTTGTGGTGCATACCAATTTGGGCCGCTCCCTCTTGGCCGAAGCCGCCATTGAAAATCTGACACAAATTTCGAAATGGTATTCGAACCTGGAATTTGATCTCGAAACCGGGAACCGGGGCTCGCGATACAGCGCCGTGGAGAATCTGTTATGTGAGCTCACCGGCGCAGAAGCCGCCATGGTGGTGAACAACAATGCCGCTGCCGTGCTGCTCTGCCTCAACACCCTTGCCAGGGGAAAGCACGCCATCGTGTCCAGGGGCGAGCTGGTAGAAATCGGCGGCGCTTTCAGAATTCCGGATGTTATGATAAAAAGCGGCGCGATCCTGAAAGAAGTCGGCACAACCAACCGGACCCATCTGCGGGATTATGAGGCGGCCATCACACCGGAAACCGGATTGTTACTCAAAGTTCACGCCAGCAATTTCTGCGTAGTCGGCTTTACCGCATCGGTACCATTGAAAGACCTTGTGGCCCTTGGAAAAAAGCACCATATGCCGGTCATGGAAGATCTGGGCAGCGGCACACTCATTGATTTTTCCAGATACGGTCTTCCTCATAAAGAGCCGACCGTTCAGGAATCCGTCGCCGCCGGCGCCGATGTGATCACCTTCAGCGGAGACAAACTGCTGGGCGGCCCGCAGGCCGGCATTATTCTCGGTCAAAAACCGATGATAGCGGCCATTCGGCAAAACTCTCTGACACGCGCCCTTCGAATTGACAAGCTGACCCTTGCAGCCCTGGAAAGCACCTTGCGCCTATATCGCGATGAAAAAAAGGCCGTTCCCGGTATTCCCACATTGCGAATGCTGACCCTATCCCTTGAAACGATAACCGCCAGGGCGCACGCGCTGGCTGAATCGCTGAACGCCATCGCGGATGATCGGCTTTCCGTACAATTATTAGACCTCTTTTCAAAAGTAGGCGGCGGCGCCCTGCCGCTGTTAAATCTACCGACCGTTTGCATCGGAATTTCGGTCCATACGCTCTCGGCCCGGGCGATCGAACGCTTTATGCGACAATTCACCCCGCCTATCATCGGCCGCATTGAAGCGGACACAGTCCTCCTGGACCCCAGGACCATTCAGGAAGACGAGGCCCCTCTGATCGAAATGGCTGTGAGGGCACTCCTGGACAAACACCCGGCAGGAAATAGACCATGACCTTCAAACCCCTTGATATGTATCACCCCATCAGCACCGAAAGTCAGTTTTTGTTATCCAGCACGGATGCTCCCGAAAAAACAGCGCCATCCGGAATCGATCCCGATTCTCTTAAGCCGGCTTTCCCGGAACTGATTACGGGGCAGGCGCTCGTCACTGCTTCGTTGAAAAGACTCGCGGCTCAGGAGGTTTTCAGTATTCTGGTGTTGCGTCTTGATCCGATCGCAGAGGAGAAGGCCGGAACGGCTCTCCTGGCGCTCGCGGAAGCAATCGATACCGAATGCGCTGCGGAAACCGGCTGGTGGGGTATCATCGATTCGAGCCTTTTTGTCAGCTTTTTCCCGGACAAAAACGATCAAGCGTGTTTGGAAACAGGACAAGTGCTAAACAGCCGCCTTGCCGCAGCGATGAATGCAACCGTTTCCGGCGGCATCGGCGCATTTCCGACAGCTGATTATTCACGAAACCAAATTCTCGATAACGCTTATAAAGCATTGGATCACGCCGCATTTTTCGGACCCGGCAGTCTCGTCCTATTCGATGACGTGAGCCTGAATATCAGCGGCGACCACCTGTTCCAAAAAGGGGATATTCCCGGCGCCATGGCGGAATTCGAAAAAGCGCTGCTTCTGGCACCGGCAAACGTCAATGTCTGCAACAGCCTCGGGGTTTGCCATAGCCTGCTGGGAAATTTTGACCGGGCGCAAGAGATGTTTCAGCGCGCATTGGCACTGGCTCCGGATGAATTCATGGCACACTATAACCTGGGGCTGGTTCATCTTCTCACGGACAACCGTGAGGTGGCGCTACGCAACTTCCTGGAAGCCCACCGGCTCGGTGGCGATGTTTACGAGGTGGCGCTTCAAACGGGACGGCTCTATCTGGAAATCAACAACCCGACGGAGGCTTTTTCCTATTTACAAAAAGCGCTTCAGCTTCAACCGGGAGCCCTTGCCTTTCGGCTGATGGGAGATTATTATTCGGTCCTGTCCCAAAACGAGGACGCGTTTAACGCCTATCGGCAGGCGGTCAAACTTAACCCCAACGATGCAGCCGCCCTGTCGGCCCTGGGCCTGCTCTATGAAGATAAGGGGGAAAACCCCGAAATCGGCGCTCTTTTTTGTGAAAAAAGCATTGAAATCGCCCCCAATGAAGGCAAATTCAGGCATCGGCTGGGAAAACTTTATTTGAAACAAAACCGGCTCGAAGACGCGCTGGCAGCCTTTCAGGCCGCAATGGAACGTGGATATGATTCAACCCGCTATATCGAAGAGATTAATAACCTCCGTGATGTTACACAGGATCAGGCGTGCTGACAGCCCTTCCCCACCGGTAAACGGTTGCTTTAAATTCCCTGATGATTATCATGAGAAAACGAAAATAATTTAGGACGGGAGGAAATAACAATGCCTATTTACGAATATCACTGCGAAGCCTGCAACCGGGATTTTGAATGTCTGGTGTTTAGCGGCGAAACGCCTTGTTGCCCGAAATGCAAGGGTGAAGATGTTCACCGCCTCATGTCGGCCTGCGGCTTTATGAGCAAATCGGGAAGCGGAGAAACCGTCAGCCGATCCGCCGGCGCTTCTGCCTGCGGCGGGTGCAGCGCCACCAACTGCGGGAGTTGTGGCCACTGATGGGGGCGTCTATTCGAATCGGCACCCGCGGCAGCCAACTGGCGTTGTGGCAGGCAAACTGGGTCAAAGATGCCTTAATCCAAACACATCCCTCTCTGTGCGTGGCATTATCCATCATCAAAACCAAAGGGGACAAAATTCAGGATGTCCCACTGGCACAAATCGGCAGCAGCGCGCTTTTCGTCAAGGAAATCGAGGCCGCCCTTTCAGACGGCAGCGTGGATGTGGCCGTCCACAGCATGAAAGACATGCCCTCCCAACTGGCCGAAGGGTTATGCATCGGCGCCATTCCGGAGCGTGAACAGGCAGAGGATGTCCTTATTGCCAAAGGCGGAAAACGCTTTTCCAAACTGCCGCCGGGCGCAAAAATCGGCACGAGCAGCCTTCGCCGGGGCGCGCAACTGCTGCATGCCAGGCCGGACATTTGTCTTCTTCCCATTCGCGGCAATCTGGACACCCGCATTCGCAAACTCGACACGGAAGACCTGGATGCGATCGTGGTAGCGGCCGCCGGCGTGAAACGCCTTAACTTTACTCACCGAATTACGGAATACCTGGACGCCTCTCTGATGCTTCCGGCGGTTGGCCAAGGCGCCTTATGCCTTGAAATCAGACAAAATGATGCGGCAAGCGCCGCAGTGGTATCTGTTCTGAATCACGCCCCCACGCACGCGGTTGTTACGGCGGAACGGGCCTTTCTGGGTCAATTGGGCGGTACCTGCCAGGTGCCCCTGGCGGCGCATGGCCACATCGAAAAAGATGTCTTGAGGCTGCACGGGCTTGTGGCCGCATTGGACGGGAAAAAAATCCTTCGGGACCAGGTATCCGGCCCGATTGACCAAGCGGAGGCGCTTGGCATCGCCCTTGCCACGCAATTGGTGGCACGAGGCGCCCATGACATTCTTAAAGATATCTTAAGTCCGGAACAGTTTAAGGCGCTTGGCAAAAGAGGATAGCATATTTTTCGGCGTCCTTTTTACAACATCTATAACCCATGAAAAAGAACCGATACGAGTCAATATAATGAGCGGTAAAGTCTATCTGGTGGGTGCGGGTCCCGGAGATCCGGATCTTATTTCGGTTAGAGGCCTAAAATGCATTCAAGCGGCGGATGTCATTATTTATGATTATCTCGCCTCCCCTGCCCTCTTAAAACACGCACCGGCCGCGGCCGAATTAATTTACGTCGGCAAAAAAGGCGGCTATCACACCCAAAGTCAGGAAAGCATCAATGCGCTCATCGTTGAAAAAGCCATGACCGGCGCAACGGTGGCCCGGCTAAAAGGGGGAGACCCTTATATATTCGGCAGGGGCGGTGAGGAAGCCCAGGTACTGGTTGAGCGGGGAATTGCCTTTGAAGTGGTTCCGGGAGTCACCTCGGCCATTGCCGCTGCGGCGTATGCGGGTATTCCGCTGACCCATCGGGACTTCACCTCCACACTGGCCTTTGTGACCGGGCATGAAAACCCGGGGAAAAACGGGTCGAGCATCGACTGGGAGGCCCTTGCCAAGGGGGTCGGCACCATTGTCTTTTTCATGGGCGTTAAAAACCTGCCGCAAATCACTCGCCAGCTCGTGGCGCACGGCAAACCGGCGGATACGCCGGTGGCGCTCATTCGCTGGGGAACCACCTCCCGACAGGTCACGGTTGTGGGCACGCTGGAAACCATTGTTGAAAAGGTAGCCAACGCCAAATTGAAACCGCCGGCCATTACCGTCATCGGTGAGGTCGTCCGATTGCGTGAAACGCTGAACTGGTTTGAAAACCGACCCCTTTTCGGTAAAACCATCGTGGTGACCCGCGCCAGGGAGCAGGCCAGCGATCTGGTGGAACGCCTCTCGGACTCGGGCGCCGAGTGCCTGGAATGCCCGACCATAAAAATCGTGCCGCTCGAAGACAATGCGCCGCTCTTGCAGGCCATGGATCACCTTGCCGACTATGACTGGCTTATTTTTACCAGCGTAAATGGCGTTAAATTCTTTTTTCAAACGTTATTTGAAACCGGCCGGGATGCACGCGCCCTGGGTAATATCGGCACGGCGGTCATCGGACCCGCTACGGCGCAATGCCTTCTGAATAACGGTCTTCGCGCCGATATCGTGCCATCCAGCTACCGGGCCGAATCCGTTATCGAGGCGTTTGCCAAAGAGAATATTCAGGGGAAAAAAATATTGCTTCCCCGAGCGCTGGAGGCGCGGCCCATTCTTCCCGTGGAGCTGACCCGCATGGGCGCGCAGGTGGACGAGGTTCCTGTATACCGTACCCTTAAAGACCTGGACAATGCAGTCGATCTGGTAGCACGTCTGGAAGAAGGCTCGATCGACATGATCACCTTTACCAGTTCTTCGACGGCGAAAAATTTCAAGGCGCTTTTGCCCGAGGATCGTTTTTCCGATCTGCTCGACGGGGTCACCATTGCCGCCATCGGCCCCATCACGGCCGACACCGCTGCATCCCTGGGCATGCCCGCGCAACTCGTGGCGGATACCTACACCATTGATGGACTTTGTAATGCGATTTTATCTTATTATCACCCGAGATAGTGGCCAGTCCCACTTATCTTGTCCCACTTATCTTTAAGTGAGAACGCCCTTTATTCGACAAACAATGACCTGAAAAACAATGACCTTGCAAAATTCTACCGGCTTTAATACTATTCGGCCATACGGACAGACTATAGAATCTTGACAATAAGAGGGCTTGGCCCATGAAAGAATATGCCATTGTGCTCGCAGATGATCATGTGATGATGCGAGAAGGCATTAAAACACTGATCAACGCCGCCAAGGGGTTAAAGGTCATCGCAGAAGCCGGTGACGGGCTGGAACTGCTTAAGCTATTGAAAAAAACCACGCCGGACATGGTGGTTCTCGACATCAGCATGCCCGGTCTGCGCGGTTTTGAGGCTGCCAAAGAAATTCGGGACCGCTATCCGGATATCCAAATCTTGTTTTTAAGTATGCATAAAAGCAGCGAATTTCTCTTTATGGCCCTTGAGGCCGGCGCTCAGGGGTATTTACTGAAAGATGATACCGCCAAAGAGCTCTTGCGCGCCATCGAAGAAATCCGGAACGGGCGCACCTATCTGTCACCCAAATTATCCATGGAATTTCCCACGGAGATAATCGGTATCTGCCGCGGCGACCATAAGGCCGCGCCCAGCCCGCTGACGCATCGGGAACGTCAGATTCTAAAGCTGATCGCTGAAGGAAACTCCGATCGCCAGATCAGTGAAAAGCTGTTCATCAGCCTGCGAACAGCCCAGCGCCATCGTTTCAATATTCGAACAAAGCTAAGTCTTAAAAGCACCGCCGATCTGGTCCGATACGCCATCACCAAGGGCTATACCACGAGCACGGCTTGATTTGACTGAAAGCTGCGGGGAAAATTCCTTCGCGCTTTTCTACAAACACCCTCTACATATTATTACCTATCTGTTTTACCCTAAAATGGCTACTTGTGACAATTGTATTCACCGGCCCGCATTTGTATAAATACAATAGTCATGCGGGCAAATTGAGCTCATTCCCACTTGTCCTTATGCTCACCAAACAACCACAACTTGAATGTTTACCTGTTTTGCAAAATGACACCTTGCCCTACCCCGGTTTGGAATAGGGGCGGGGACGAAAAACAATTCCTATAGCAAATAACAACGGAGAGTGAACCGATGCCGCATTCCAAACAGCATGACAATTTAACCCGTTTTGTGACGAAAATGGAGTCTGCAGGGTTGCCACAATTGGTAATTGAAGATTTCCGCCGCTTTTACAATAAGATTTTGGCGGGTGAAACCGGCATGATTCCGGAAAGCGAAATTCAGCCAGTGGCCCGTGAAGCACTTTTTCATGCGGACGAGCTTGAATCGTTTAAGTCCGCAGGAAAAAAGATGTTGCCCAAGACGGTGATGATTAAGCTCAACGGCGGCCTTGGAACCAGCATGGGGCTGAAAAAAGCCAAATCATTAATCAAAGTCAAAAATGGGCTAACCTTTCTGGAAATCATCGTCAATCAGGCGCGCCTTCAAGGCGTTCAGCTCACACTCATGAACAGTTTCAACACCCATGCCGATACCCTGGCCATGCTTAAACGAATGAGGCCATCGTCCCTTCCCTATCAGTTTTTACAGCACAGGTTTCCGAAAATTCTAAAGCAAGATCTTTCCCCCGCCTCGTGCCTGTCAAACCCGGAGATGGAATGGAACCCTCCCGGCCATGGGGATGTGTTTACCGCGCTGGTGACTTCCGGTACATTGGAAACGCTTCTGGCAAAGGGAATTACCCACGCCTTTATTTCCAATGTTGACAATCTGGGCGCCACCATTGATCACGCCTTGCTGGGGTATTTTGCCGAGCAACAGTTTCCCTTTATGATGGAAGTGGCTGAACGGACAGCAAGCGATCAGAAGGGGGGGGCACTTGGCCAGGCACCTGAATGGTCGACTGGTCCTGAGGGAAATCGCGCAGTGCCCAACGGATGATTTAAAGTATTTTAAGGACATTCAACGGCATTCCTTTTTTAACACCAACAATATCTGGATCAACCTGGCGCTTCTCAAAGAGCGAATGAAAACTCGGAATAGGCTGGATTTGCCGTTGATTTTAAATGCCAAAACCCTTGACCCGCGGGATGACACCAGCCCTGAAGTCTATCAGGTGGAAACCGCCATGGGCGCGGCCATTTCGCTTTTTGAAGGGGCCACAGCCGTCAAAGTACCCCGGTCTCGCTTTGTGCCCGTCAAAAAAACCAGCGATCTGATGGTTGTTCGTTCGGACTGCTTTAAGCTAAGCCCGGATCAACGGGTTGCTATCGAACCTGCGGTGGCCCGCCCGCCGTCGGTGCGCCTGTCACAACGATTTTTCGGCAAAATTGATCATTTTGATCAGCGCCTGACATTTGTTCCTTCGTTGAAAGCGTGCAACTTCCTGGAGGTGGAGGGGGATGTTCGGTTTGAGCCGATGGTGGCACTCAGGGGAGAGGTGACCATCAGAAATTACTCTCCTTATCAGGGGGTGATTCACGCGGGCAGCGTTTTGCAAGGTGAAATTAGGTTATAACCTGATCCGGCAAAGCCGGATGCTGGGATGCTGGGATGCTGGAATGCATAAAAGCCATCTTTCACCTTTGGCAAATATACACGCACAAGCGTGCATGTTTCTGGTAACGGGTCGAAAGGGCCTAAAAAAGGGTCTAATCCCGCAAGAATAGAAACGGTGTGTCATTTTGATTTTTGCGCAGCGGCGGGCGGTGCCACTTTTAACGGAGGGAATTCGGGAACCGCCGTCCGAATGGGCACCGTCACGATAATACAAGTGCCCTTGCCCTTTTGTGAGCTTATCGTCAGAGAGCCGTCCAACATTCGAGCCCGTTCATCCAGGGCGGCCAGGCCCAAGCCCCGTTGGGTCACATGACGGTTCAATGTTTCAGCCACATCAAATCCCCTGCCGTCATCCACTATCCGAATAACGATATGACCGTCATCGTGCGTGACGGTCACCGATACCTGGTTCGCCTGAGCATGCTTGCGAATATTGCTCAGCGCCTCCTGAAAAATCCGGTAAATGACAATCTGATCTTCCTTCCCGAACAGCTCATCGATGTCCACCATATTCAGCGAAACGGGAATTTGCGTTTGTTGATTGAAATCATGAACCATCCATCGAATCGATCCGGAAAGCTTCAGGCCCTGAATAATGGAAGGACTCAAATCCCGCGAAAGCCGGCGCGTGTCCTCAATGATCTTGTCGATGAGGTTCAAAGTGGCGTTAAACTCGCCTTGCAGTTGCCGCTGATCTTTGCGCAGCCTGTTTGCAAGCATGCTGAAACGAAGCTTGAGCGCGGAAAGGCTCTGGGCAATTTCGTCGTGAATTTCCAATGAAATCCGTCGGCGCTCATTTTCCTGAGCCGCCAGGAGTTGGGAGGCCAACTCCCGCCGGCGTCTTTCTGATTCGCGCAGCGATTCGGCCAGTTTATTTTCCCGTATCACCTTGGCGACCACACTGGGCAGCAGGTTAAAAAAAGTCCCAGACTTGACCAGGTAATCTTTTGCCCCCAATTTCATCGCCTTTACGGCAATCATCTCGTTTCCCTGACCAGTGGTGATAATCACCGGAATATTATCCGCGTTTTGATTTAAAACGGACAACAGCTCAATGCCGTCCATTCCCGGCGTCAGATAATCGCTGATAATCAGATCGGGAATAAAGTCGGCGGGTCTGTTCAGATAACTGTTGCCGTCCAGAAAATGATGCACGACAGCGTGTGGGAATTCCCTGACAATGGCACGATGCATAAGGTTGAAATGAGGCGTTTCGTCTTCAATGATAGCGATTGTGAACGATTCTAGCTTCAAAATTCCTCCTTTTGTCCTGCCAAGCGGACAATGGGGATTATTCTTCCAATACGGGCGGTCTATTCAGAATCATCCAATAAAAATCAATTTTTCGGATTTTTTCCTCAAACTCCACAAATCCCACCGGTTTGGTAAGGTAGCTGTTGGCGTAATGGTCATAGGACCGGGCGACATCCGCCTCTCGCTCCGAAGTGGTAAGCATGATCACCGGTATTCGTTTCAGGTTCGCATCGCTCTTGATTCTTTTCAGCACCTCGATGCCATCGATGCCGGGAAGCTTGATGTCCAGCAAAATAAGTCCCGGCAGAGGATAAGCGCCTTTATCCGAATATTTATTCCGGTTTAATAGAAAATCAAGCGCCTCCTCGCCATGGGAAACCACATCGATCCGGTTGGCATTTCCTGCCTTTCGGATGGCGCGTTGGGTCAGCTCCGCATGCGCCGGTTCATCTTCGACAAGCAAAATACTTGCGGGTTCGTATTTCATCGGGTCAAGTCTCCTTAGGATTCAGTGTGAAATAAAACGTGGTGCCCTTGCCAACCTCGGATTCAAGCCAGACCCTACCGCCGTGACGTTCAACAATCCGCTTGATGATGGTCAGCCCCACACCGGTGCCGGCGCCGGTATTGACCGCTTCCGGCAAGCGCTGAAAGATTCCAAAAATTTTATCAAAAAACATGTTATCTATACCAATGCCGTTATCGCGGACAAAAAACGCCGGACCGCCCTGCCACGCCGTCACCCCGATCTCGATACACGGCGCTGGATTATCGTTCCCGATGTACTTCACCGCATTGGACAAGAGGTTCTCCAAGACCTGCACCAGCCGTTTTTTCTCACCATGAACCAAGGGAAGATTTTTTTCAATCGTTATCCGAATACCTCGTTGCTCAATCTGGTACTGCAGTGACTTGAGGGCTTCCCCGACTATCTCCGAGAAAGGGAACGTCGTTTTGGCCTCCGAGATCCGCCCGATGCGCGAAAGCTCCAGCAAATCGTTGATCAAAAGGCCTATCTTATGGGATGCATCGCTGATGTATTGAAGATATTTCCCGCCGTCCGCTGGAATCATCTCTCCAAAATCCTCCCGCAACGCACCAATAAAGCCCTCAATGGTAACAACCGGCGTTTTTAAATCGTGTGAAACCGTGAACACAAACGTCTCAAGCTCTTCGTTCTTGGCGGACAATTCGGCAAGCAGCGCTTCTAACTTTTTCTCATTATCCCGCAATGCTTTTTCGGCCAATTCTCGTTCGGTAACCACACGAAGCGCCAGATTTCTAGCCTGCCGGTACAGTTGCATTCGAAGCAACAAAAAATGCAGCAACAGTGAAATTCCGAAAGAAACCGCAAAACCGAACACCAGCAGCGGAAGATTTTCAATCACCCCCGGTGCATAAATGGCAGCCGTTGGAATCAACTCCAATCGCCAGACTTTTCCTGGAAAACGGATTTCCCGGAATACATTCACCGGATTTTTGTTCGAATGCCGGTCGGTAGTGTCTTCATTGGTGAAAATCAATCGATCGGCTTCGTAAATCCGTGCGCAAAAATCAGCCAATAGGTTCTGAGCAAAACAAATTTCCGCAATACGTTTCACCTCGAATACGCCGTTCAGATAGCCTTGCAGCTTTCCGTTATGAATCAGCGGCCAGAATGTATCAAAACCGATCCCTCCCCGCCACAGCTCGCCGCACGGGGTAACGGTGTACTTAAAATTTTCCCGGATACCTTGAAATGTGACGGGCCGTTGAGAATCGATTTGCTCACGAATATTTTTAAGGATAACCCCCCGGTTGCTTTCCAGGGGGTAGACCCATCGAATCACGCCTGCAGAATCGGCCCAGTTGATCCCCATGAAACCGGGATAATAGGTGTAAAAATTTTCAGCAAAATCCAGAAAACGATTCCGGCTAAAGTCGGGCGGAACCCGTTCTACCCATCGGGAAGCCAACAATTCAAGGGAAGCCATGCGTGCTTGCATCAGACCCTCCATCCGAATTTGAATCTGCTCGGCGGAAGACGCCGTGTGCCTGAAAATAAGCTCGCGGCGATGATCATTTTGTTCTTGCCACAACAACACGGCAATGCCGCCCAAAAGCAGAAACACGGCCAGAGGAAAAAATTTTAAGAGTCTGAGCATCCACACGCCTCATAATAATACCGGGAGCAAAAAAACCATCGGCTTTACCGACCTTTTTTAAAATGATTCATCGAAGATCGCAAGCAATTGTTCGAACGGTGTTTGAAAATATTGCATAATGAACGGTAGGAGCGATGGCGGGGACATTCCCATGCAATGAGATAACACCGACAATGCAACCCGCCAACTGCGGATAGACGCCACACGCGAATAATGGCTGTTTCCATATTGCCGTTGAGATGATATTAATGTATAAGATACAGGTAACGCCTTGTATCCCAATTGGCATAATCCATATGGGAATTGCCCACACACAGCGGAAGACGGGCCGTATGAATTCCACCGAAGAAATTCCAGCCCAGTCAAAATTGATAGACCGATATGGCAGGTGCTTAAGCTATATTCGCATTTCGATTACCGATCAGTGTAACTTAAAATGCGTGTACTGTGATCCGTTTGCAAGAACCCCCAAGCTCAACCATGAGGATATTCTGCGATATGAGGAAATCCTGCGCCTGGTTCGAATCGGCGCGAATCTGGGACTGTCCAAGGTCCGGGTGACCGGCGGAGAGCCGTTGGCGCGAAAAGGAGTCTATGATTTTTTGCACCAATTGTGCGCCATCGACGCATTAAAAGACGTCTCGCTCACCACCAACGGGGTGCTATTAAAGGACAATATCGAAAAAATAAAGGCCGCCGGCATTCATCGCATCAATATCAGCCTCGACAGCCTCAAACGGGATAAAGTCAAACGGATCACAGGATATGATGTTTTCAACAACGTCTGGGACGGCATCATGGCCGCTCATGCAATGGGCTTTTCCCCTATCAAGCTCAACATGGTGGTCATTAAAGGCATCAACGATGATGAACTCGTTGACTTTGCGAAACTATCACTAAAATACCCGTTTCACATTCGGTTCATCGAATACATGCCCATCGGCAACACCGCCATCCGCGCCGACCAACAACTGCTTGCGGATGACATGAAACGGAAGCTTGAGACCGTTGGCCCCTTGGCACCGATCGAAAGTAACCACCTCGAAGGCCCGGCCGTTCGATACCGGTTTCAAGACGCCCCGGGCGAAATCGGTCTGATACGTCCCATCAGCCATCATTTTTGCAGCACATGCAATCGGCTTCGGCTAACCGCTCACGGTCACCTTCGGGTTTGCCTGCTATCCAACCTGCAATTGGATATTAAGACTCCCATGCGGCAGGGCCTTTTGGATGAGGCGCTAAGAGGGCTCTTTTTCAAAGCGGTTCGCCTGAAGCCCATGCATCACTCGCTGGGAAATGATTGCTCAGAGCATGTGGCTGGACAGATGTCTGCGATTGGCGGGTAGGCAGCCCCTAAGACCGCAAGGTGGCAACCAGCCGGAGCGGATGGCTTAACAAATCCAGCGCGGATAGAATGCCGGTGCATACCACGTCAGCCGAAGCAAGCGTCACCTGAGCCACGCCTTCTTCAAGAATAACGGCAATGCCCAACCCGGCGGCCCTGAGCATCAGGTTGTCATTTCGGCCATTGCCGATACAGGCGGTTTGTTCACTGCCAAGCTGTTGCACCACCGCCAGTTTTCCCTTGTCCTGATCGGCCAGGGGCAAAATGGTGAGCTTGCAATTCACACTCGCCAACTCGGCGGCCGCCTTCCCGAAGGTATCCGCGGTGAGTACCACGATCTTTAATTTCTCAGACAAGGCGTTTAGCCGCTCCGCCACACCCGGAATCATGATGCCGTCACACGCCAGGGTCCCGTTGAAATCGAGAACCAAGTGGGTCAATGTCAATTTTTTGTATCCGGGAATATCGATTTCTATCATGGGTCACTTCCGATCCGCTAACAGGCATCACAGTTCAAACGGCGTCAGGCTCTCATAGCCGCTTTCCGTTACCAAAATCGTCTGCTCGTATTGAGCGGACAAGGATCGGTCCTTGGTAACGGCCGTCCAGCCGTCCGGCTCAATAAACAGTTCCTTTTTCCCCAGGTTGATCATCGGCTCGATGGTGAACACCATCCCGGGAAGCAATTTCAGGCCGTGCCCTCTGCGGCCGAAGTGTGGAATTTGGGGCGGCTCATGAAACTCGGTGCCCAACCCATGCCCCACAAACTCCCTCACGACCGAACACCCCTCGCCCTCCGCATACTGCTGAATCGCCCATCCGATGTCCCCAATAGTGTTTCCGGGCCGCACCATCGCCATGCCGCGAATCAGGGACTCTCCGGCGACCCGAACAATTTTTTGCGCATCCGGCCCCGGGGTTCCCACAAAAAACATTCGGCTGGCATCGGCATAATAGCCGTCTAAAATAGGCGTGACATCCACGTTGACGATATCCCCATCTTTCAACACGCGCGGCCCGGGAATCCCGTGACAGATCACTTCATTGACGGACACACAGACACTTTTGGGGAATCCCCGGTAATTCAGCGGCGCCGGAATCGCATGGTTCTTGATGGTCATTTCATGCACCAGCGTGTTAATCTCCTCGGTTGAAATGCCGGGCCTGATTATCGATTCAACCGCTGCCAACGTTTCCACCACAAGTTTTCCGGCCCGACGAATGCCGATGATATCCTTTTCACTCTTAAAATGAATCTGGTACTTGTGACGGTAGGTTTCCTTCAGGACTTCCAAAGGAATTTCCTTTTTGCCAAGGCAACACTTTTTATATTTGAGTCCACTGCCGCAGGGGCAGAGGTCGTTTCGACCGATTTTTTCCACATGGGTTTTCATTTGTTTTTCCGTCTTTTCGTTCGAGTGCCACCTGAAACAGCCGTCTTGTTTCGTTCGAAGCTTCAGCTCCCCGTTGATATAAATTGGTGCGTTACACAGCGATCCGTCCTTACCGGACGGGCATTGGCTGGAATTTTAAAAATAATTAGGCAATTATGTCAAGAAAGAAACGATTTGCCTCGGGATTTTATCTCGGTTTGGCAGCACGGGCGTAACCGGTCAACCCGGCAACGCGCCTTGCCACGCCAACTTGAAAACAGGTTCTTCGATGGTTAGAGTAGGCTCAATGAGAGGACACGATATTTTGACGGCAAATTCGTTTGTAGCAGTCGCCCCGCTGACAGGATTCGGGCATTTTGCCCATTGTACGTGAGCATCCGCAACGTTAAGGAGGAACCCTCTATGAAAGAAAAACGAAATCACCACTTAAAGATACAGGAACTTTGTGATTGTTACGCAACAACCGATCCGCTGAGTGAAATGGCGCGTATCAAGGATGAATCGGATTCGGAAACCGCCGCGCTCAAATGGTTGGCCCTAAGCGCCCTTCACGGCATCAATGCAGGCGTGGATAAAATATCCATTCACCTCACCAAAGACGGTCAAGTGGAAGTAACGGCCAGTTATCGGACTGCCACCTTGCCGTCCCCCGGAAAAGCGGTGGGCGCCAAAATATTTGAGGCTGTTCGGGAAATAACCCATATCGAGGCGGAAAAAGGGAAAATGCCGTTGGCGCTGGGCATTCGCGATAGCAGCATTGATCTGGGCATCAAAATTAAGTCCGAAGACGGTCACGATAAGCTCTCAATCAGCTTTCCTGAATAATAATAAGCTATTGGGTATGGTTCTGCCAAATAACCGGGATAACCATGCCCCAAAGGCCTTGAAGCATCGAAATGCGGGCGCGGTCAAAAGGATACTTGCAGGATCTTGATCTTTAGCATATCTTAAAATTCTATTCATCTCCTGAACCCGTTGAACTTGTTTCGGACAATTACAAATGAATATGTCAAAAAAAAAATTGAGCCTTGTTTTCGTGGCAATAGGAATTTGCGCTGTCGCGCTCACAGTCGTCTTTCTGCGCTCGCCGGCTAAAAACAAACAGCCAACCGAAGCGCCGGCGCCCGGCTTGGAATCCGCAGGGCTCAGCTTTTTAAACATGAACAACCAAACCCGAATCACAAATGAGCGACGAGAATCTCTGAAAAGCGAACTCGGCCCCGAAGCCTATGCAACCCGAACAACAATTAATCTGGAAATGCACGATTCCGGATTCTTGGCGGCTTACTTTCCAGAAATCAACACCCTGAACCGCCAACTCAATTATCTGCCCCGGGGACGAGTGGAATATGACGCGATAAGGCTGACCTACCGGTACGCCCGTAAAAAAAACACCCCCCTGGATTTTGTTCGCCTGATTTTCGCATCGGATACCGGAAAACCGCTTTTCTTCTATATCCGGACCACGCAGGAGGGATTTGAATTCCTTTCCACCTTGAAAGAAAAATACGGCGTTCCCCACACCATTGAATGGGCGAATGGAAAAGGGCAATCCTATTATTGGCAACAAAGCGATGATTATCTAATCGTATCGGAAACCAAAACGCGAATCGGCACCCCCGAGTTTCATTTCGGCTTTTATTTCAACGGAAATATTCAATCTCTTCTCGAAAAGGAGCAGGCAAAACAAGAGCAACGCCTGAACGCGCCCAGGGAAACGATTCAAAAGGTGTTCTAGACAAAGATTTTCTTGTCGAAGAGCAAAAGATCCCATTTGAAGGAAAAACTACAAATTGCCGTGCGTGACTTGGTGGCGCACACGCTGCGTTCCGGAGACCTGAGTTCGACCTTTACCGGTGCCAGCCGAACGCTTGACGCAATTCGCGCGCATCAGAAAGTTCAGAAATCCCGTCCCCCCGGTTATGAAGCGGAACTCACGGTTGCCCATCTTCTTGAAACCGATGCGCTGCTTCTTGAAATCAGCGGTCGCATCGATGGGGTTTACAAGGGCAATGCGTTCACCTCGACGGATAGCGGTTCCGAAAACTTCGTTCTGATCGAAGAGATCAAGACCACTACCGATGACCCGGGCGCGTATGAAAGCAGCGATCAGCCGCTGCACTGGGCGCAAGCCAAGGTTTATGCCTATATTTACGCCACCGCAAACAAGCTGGAACAAATCGACATTCAGCTCACGTATTATCAGCTCGACACCGGCCGCGTTGCGGAAATTCGGCGCCGGTTTACCCTTGACGATTTATCCGGCTTCTTTCACGTGCTGGTGGAAAAATATCTGGCATGGGCGATGCAATTGGTCTCCTGGCGCAGGCTGCGGGATAACAGCATCGAAAACCTCGGGTTTCCCTTTTCGGGGTTTCGCCCAGGGCAGCGGGAGATGGCGGTAGCGGTTTTCAAGACCATACGGCACAAACAGCAACTTCTGGTTCAGGCGCCAACCGGTATCGGCAAAACCATGGCCGTTCTTTATCCTGCCATCAAAGCGCTCGGCAGCCATTTGACTGAAAAGCTCTTCTATCTCACCGCGCGCACGACAGCCAGAACCGTGGCTGAAAAAGCGATCGTTTTTCTGGGACAACAGGGCCTGAGGATCAAAGCCCTGACACTGACCGCTAAAGATAAAATATGTTTCAGTCCGGAATCAGCGTGCAATGCAGAGGAATGTCCCTATGCCAAGGGGCATTTTGACCGGGTCGGCGATGCCACCGTCGCCATATTCACCGATCACGACCAGCTGACCCGGAAGACCGTCGAGAACGTTGCCCGAGCGTACCGGATCTGCCCCTTTGAATTTTCGCTTGATCTTACGCAGTTTTCGGATGTCATTATCTGCGATTATAATTATGCCTTTGATCCCCGAGTTTACTTGCGCCGGTTTTTCGCGGAAAACGGCGGCACCTACACCTTTCTCGTGGATGAAGCCCATAACCTGGTTAACCGCTCAAGAGAAATGTTTTCAGCACAAATTCTGAAACAATCCCTCCTTGATCTTAGAAAACGAATTCAAAACGACTTGCCGAGCATCTATAAAACACTCGGACAAATCAACACGGCGCTGGTCAAGATCAGAAAAAAATGCGAGACGTCTGGCAGCGCCTTTGCGGAACCAAACGCGCCCATGACAATTGCCGGGCTTTTGGCCGCCTTTCATTTCCAGACACAGCGCTGGCTGGCCCGGAACATTGCCACCGAATTTCGGGAAAAGCTGCTCGATGTTTACCTCGAGGTGAGCGCTTTTTTGAACATATTGGAAGGCTATGATGATTGCTATGTAACTTGCGCGGAGGCCATGGGAAAAGATCTTCGCCTGAAACTCTTTTGCATGGACCCCGCCCGGCAAATGAAAGCCGCACTTGCCCGCTGCCAATCCGTTGTTTTCTTCTCCGCCACCCTGAGTCCGGCTAATTACTTCAAACATCTGTTCGGGTGCGGCAATGAGGCCCGCTTCATAACACTTTCGTCCCCTTTCCCCAGCGCCAATTTCTGTCTTCTCATGGCGCCTACCGTTACGACGCGGTACCGGCGCCGGGAGGAAAGCCTAACTGACTTGATTCACATGATCAATGCGATCATATCCGGAACACCCGGCAATCATTTGATTTTTTTCCCTTCCTACGAGTACCTCACCATGGCCCGCAAGGCATTTTCCGCCGCCTACCCTGAAACCGAATTAATTGTTCAGGCACCCGGCATGAGCGAATCGGATCGAAATGCTTTTCTGGAAAGGTTTTCCAAAGACAATACCCGCCCATTGGCGGGCTTTGCGGTCATGGGCGGCATTTTTGGTGAAGGCATCGACCTGGAAGGCGAACGACTCTCCGGCGCGGTCATCATCGGGGTGGGACTTCCGGGCATCTCCCTGGAAAACACTTTGATCCGCGACTATTTTAATCGCCTGGCCGGCACCGGATTTGAATACGCCAGCCTTTATCCGGGCATTAACCGGGTGCTTCAGGCAGCGGGCAGGGTCATTCGATCCGAGACAGACCGTGGCGCCGTGCTGCTGATGGATGAACGCTATGCCACATCGCAATACCGTTCGCTCCTTCCCGCACATTGGCACCCGATTCAAGTAAAAAACAAAAATGATATTGCGATGGCTTTGGCGTCGTTCTGGCGCGCTTCAGGCTGATTGATTTGCAATGCGCTGAAACCATTTGACAAATTATTTTTCATTTGGAATAGTAACATAATCAGCAGCCGTTAATGCTTCCGAATGACCAATTAAGGAGATGCCTCGATATGGAAGAGGAATTCCGTTTCAATCAAAACCCGCCTGATGAAAGGCGCACCGGTCCAATCAACCGACGAATCGGAAAGCCCGATACCCGGGAAAACGGGATAGAAAACCGCCGGGGCATGCCGGACAGAAGAACGGTTACAAACGATAAGAATATTTCCATCATTACCGGAAGCGGGGAATACAAAGGAACCATCAATCTTAATTCCGCCCGGGTGATGGTGGACCGGGTCAGTGATTTCTTCATTAAAAGTGAAATCCGGTTTGTCACCTTATATAACACCGTGTTTATCGGAATCCCCGGAAAAGTTGTCATGGTCAGTGTCAAAGACATCGCCATGGTCATCCCCCATGAGCAGTTTGTACATTTCAACCCGGAATTGAGGCAGGATACCCCCGTTACCATCAAATTAAAATCCTCAATCGGTCAAATCACCGGGAAAATCAACCTGTGGGGTGAAGCCCAGCAAACCGATCGGGTCAGTGACCTGCTGAATCTTCCGGGCAAGCAATGGTTGCTGGTTTATGACGCCGACTTCAGGGGCCGTCCCATTCAAGCCGCTATTATTAACATGGATTTCATCTCTATTGTCGAGGGCTAAGCGGTGATATGACTCATCGCAAGCGCTGCAATGAGTTAAAAGGAGGTACCATGATCGAATTTCAAACGCCGGCGGACGCAGGCGGAAAGAGCACGATGGATCAACTGAACGAAGTGATCAAACAATTGTCCCAAGCGCAGCAGAAATATCTTCTCGCAGCCATCAAGCAATGGATAAAAGATGATCGGGATTACCCGAGAATCGATTATTGCACGGAAGTAATTTATTCGGACAATCAGCGCATAGCCTCCGGCGTGACCAGAAATATCAGCGCTACGGGAATGTTCATCGAACCGGCCGGACCTTTTTCGGTCGGCAGGGAAATCATTATGACACTGGAACATCCGAAAAGCCGCAAACCCGTCAAAGTGAACGGGAGAATCACAAGAAAGGATAAAAAAGGCATCGGCATCAAATTCGAACGGGAAATCACCGGCATTCTCCGACAACTGTAATTCGCCTTTCTCCCGGCCATGTTTACTGGTCAGGCTTATGGCCCAATTAAATAGCGAACCGGAAATACACGCCGCTCACCACGGCCCAGGCCAGCGTCGCCGCCGTCATCACCCCTAACAAAACAGCCAGGTATTTGTGCCCAATGGTTTCCTTTCGCTTTTCATTATACCCGAAAAAATAGGCCAGCGCGATCCCCCCCACAATACCGCCACCGTGGCCCCAATTATTGATTCCGGGAACCAGCAGGCCAAAGAAGAATAAACCCACCACCCAGCCGCTAACCTGGCGATATACCGCCTGCCCATAAGCACCACCACGGCTCTTGCCGTAATACAAAGCGGCGCCGATTAGGGCGCAAAGGGCGGCGGAAGCACCGATCGTCAGCCGCACCCGCGCCATGTAGGAAATCAAAAATCCTATCCCGCCTCCCAGCGTGTAAATAATAAACATGCGATGCATGCCGAACTCCCGAATGATAAAGGGCGCAAGCTGACGAACGGCCATCATGTTGAAGAGAATATGGAGCAGTCCGCCGTGAAGATAATTAGCGGTAATAAGCGTCCACCATCGGTGAAGTTGATCTATGGGAATAGTGCCGGTCGCCCCCAGAAGAATCAAAATATCACTGTGCGGCGAGAGAAAGCTTAAGGGATTCAACGTAATTTGCAATTGTCGCAGATTAAACAGGATCGAAATAAAAAACATCCCCACGTTCGCCCAAATAATCACTTTAACAAACTGATCCGAAGATTGAAATCCTCGCATCAGAGGGTTATTCCGCCAAACGGCGCCCGGGCCCGCTTGACCGCAATAGGGACATCGAACCTCATCGGCGCTCACCAACTTGCGGCAGTTCGGGCAGAGAATCGCTCTTTTTTGGTTTTCAGCCATCTTTTTTGATTATTCCTTATAAAAAAAGTTACTAAAAATAGCCATCCGCCGCCGCCAGCAAGTCCCGTGCTTCGGCCTGCGCAACCATATTGCTCAATATATAGCCATCCATTCGGGGATTCGAAGACAGCACCTCGTTTAGCAGCCGGTCGTGCAGCGATCGGTTAAACAGCATTTTTGCGTAATGCCTGGCGTACAGAACGTAGGCCATCAAATTTTTTTTACCGGATATCGCCAATGCGCGCTCGAAATGTGCCTTTCCGATTTCTGGACGCCCTCCCAAGGCCGGCGGCACCAAGGTCGCAAATACGCCCAGATACAGATGCGCCCCACCGTCTTCATAGAACTCATTCAGCGCGACCACCCGTTTCATGATCGCCTCAACCCTCGGCACTTGCGCAATCATCCGCCAATCGCCTTGGCGGGCCTCCAGATAATTCGCCCAGGCCGCGCCGAGTGCATAGAGTATCGGTAAATCAGCCTTTGTCATTTGGGACAGGGCCTGAGTGTATCCATCAAACGACATTTCCCGCGCCTTGCACAGCTTCACGTCCCGGTTGCACGCCGCACGAAGCGCATAATCAAATCCTTTTTGACTCAGGCTTTTGGCACGTTGCGTGTCTTTCACAAATGCGGTTGTGTAGCTCGTATACAGCTTGACCGCCACAAGCAGCAAGGACTCATTATTCGGGTGGTCAATCAGCAGGCTGTCGATCATCAACAGATATGCCGGTGCCGCGGTTTCCACAGTGGCCGGATCATCGCAGTTTAAAAAGGAGCGGGATAGATTGTCGGCCATGTGAATCGTTGCCGATGCGCTATAGGAAGAGAAAACAGCAGAACAGCCGCCAAGCAGGAAAGCCGAGGCTATTATGGCGGCACAGGTGGCCGATACGGCGGATTGAGAAAAAAGGAGGGGAAACGTCAGCCTTGCCCGTCCTTGCGCGAATGTTACCATGTTAAAAAACCGGCTGATCTCTGATGGACAGTACCTAACCCGGCGAAGCCGGATTGCTGGGAAGCTGAAATGCCGGGATGCAAAAAAAGGCACCTACCACCTTCGGTCAAGACACACGCAAAAGCGTGAATGCTTCTGATACAGGGTCTAAGGGCCATTAATTCAAATTCATGTCACGGTAAAAAACGTTTGCCGTGCTGATCATATCCCAGCTCATACATGTCTTGTGAACAGTATCCAAGAACCCCACAGTTTGATAGAACACCGGTGTGCCGTCAGGTAGTCCCAGATTTTCCGCCATTTCATCCGTGCAGAGAAAAGGGACAAGCGATTCTTTCATTTTTATGGTGCCCGACTCCAGCCATTCCGAAGCGCGAATAATGATTTCACGAGCCGGCGAAGAAGCGGTTACTCCGCCTTCCTTTAGCCACTTTTCTGTGAAATAGAATACCATCAGTGCCTTAAACTTTAATTTATCTGTAAAACTAAGCCGGCAATATAATCTGAGTATTCTATCCTTCAAAGCAGTATCCTTACAATTCAGAAGCGTTATCAACCGACGGGTCGGGTTGATCCATTCCGAACTAATCAGTTGGATATCGGCATATTTAACTTCCTGAATCGCTTTTCGCGAACTGATAAGATCCGCCAAGTCAAAAAAGTGCAAATCCAAATTCTCCGGAACCAGTGAGCCCCATCCCTGTTTTCGAAATAAAAGTCCCTCTTTTTCAAGAAGTTCTAAACTTTTTCGAACACTGGTCTGCGACATGGAATGCCGCTGCGACAACTCTTCTATGGTTTCGATTTTAGATCCTTTTTGGATTTCACCCCGAATGATATCCTGCTTGAGTTTGTGATATAATCGAAAGAAAAGAGGAATATTCTGTCCTATCGCCACAAGCGGCTACTCCTTATATAAATAGAATTCATCCACTGAAAATTTCATATGCGCAGCAACCTTTAACGGAATCTCATCTTTTCAGGATTAAGGTTCTGCGCCCATTCAACACATCATAAGGCAATGGGTATAACCATGTCAAAGAAAACTACCGCCATTTTCTCGTAGAAAGTGTCTTTTTGATACCTTTCGCCGCCCTTTTGGCGGTATCCGTCAAAACGGCCAAAATGAAAGTGATGATGGGCATAAAAAAAACGAAAGATACATAATTTTCAAAGGCTAATAAATCTTATTCACCCCAAATACAATTTCACCGTTTTTTAAACCGTTTTTTAAACTTGACAACAAGAAAAATAAATGTAAAAGATGAAGAAAGTGTTTAAAAACCAGCAGACCATACAATCAGCACAATATGTAAAATAAAGCTGATTTTAAAGCGTTTCTTTTCGGCCAAGGCGCGAAGCCACACAAAGCTGATTTTTTCCGCAGCTACAAGATAAACAACCATCATCACTTATGTTACCGGTAAAGAGCGTCCATACCGGAAACATCAAACCCGCAAGGAGGAGAGCAAATCATGTCAAATCTGAAAGAATTCAATTATTGGCGCATCTGTGCTTGGAACGGCCCGCTGTTCATGTTTGTGTTTGTCGTGTTCTGGGCGATTATGGGCCATAACCTGCCACCTCATTCCGCAAGCCTTCCCCCGGCTGAAATTGCCGGATATTTTCGCGAAAATGCCAATATGGTACGCACCGGCATGGTCGTCAGCATGACCTTTTGTATCCCCTATCTGATATTTGGCGTGGTCATCGGCAGAATCATGGGAAAAATAGTCGGCAAAGACAGTGTTCTGATTGATCTGCAAGTCTGGGGCGCCGGCCTGACCGTGGTACCTGTCCTCGTTTCCCTGTCCTTTTTTCTTTCTTGCGTATATCGTCCGACCGAGCTGCCGGATTGGGCCGTCATGACGTTCTATGACATGGCGTGGATATTGATTGATCTGGCGTATTCCACCACAACGGTTCAGCTTGTAGCGATGGGCGTCGCCTTTCTGAGCGACAAGCGTGAAAAACCGCTCGTTCCCAGATGGTTCGCCTGGTACGGCATTTGGGTCGGCATTTCATTCGCCACCGAATGCCTGATGCCCTTTTTCAAAACTGGCGCTTTTGCTCGCGACGGTATTCTTAACTACTGGATCGAATTTGTGATCTGGTATGTCTGGTGCTTTTGGATGTCCGTTTATGTCCTTAAGGCCATTCCTCGCCTGGAACAAGAAGCACTGGGAAAAATTCCCGTATCGCCTGAAGTTAAGGCTATGCAGAGTATAGAAATGGAGCAACCGGCCAATGCATGATACCGTACTTTATAGACAACAGGCTACGGTCAACGTGTCCACGCAAACCCCCGTGAAGGCAGAGGGCATCAAATTGCCCGGCGACCCCGGCATCTGGACGTTCATCACAGCCGACGTCTTTCTGTTCTGCCTTTTTTTCCTTGTATTCAGTGTCGAACGGTTGAGCAATCCCGAACTGTATGAACAGTCTCGTCAACTTCTCAACGCCAACTTCGGCCTTGCAAACACACTGATTCTACTAACAAGCAGTTGGTTTATGGTTCTTGCCGTAGAGGCCGCCCGGGAAGGCCATCGCGATTCTGTGAAACGAAACCTCATGCTCGCCATGTTGGTCGGCCTCGGCTTCGCGGTTTTAAAAATAACCGAATATACGATTAAAATTCAGGCCGGCATTACACCGCAGACCAATCCTTTTTTCACCTATTATTATGCGTTTACCGCCATTCATTTCATCCATTTTTTGGCCGGAATGGGTGTGATGTTGGTGTGTTTTTTCAAAGCGCGGCGTGAGCCGATCGACAATAAATACCTCGTATGGATTGAATCCAGCGGCAGCTACTGGCATATGGTGGATATGCTCTGGATTGTTCTTTTTCCCATGCTTTACCTATTGAGGGCTTCATCATGAGCAACAACGTGTTTCGTCTTCCCGCCACAAGGGTCTGGTTGACCCTGATGGCCGTGACCATCCTGAGCTGGTGGCTCGCAGAGCATCAGGCAAATCCAGCAAAAATCGCAGCCACCGCCGTGATATTGATCGCCGCGTTCAAGGTGCGTCTCGTTTTCATCTATTTTATGGAATTGAAATGGAAACCCAAGCCCTGGCGCGTGGTATATGAACTTTGGACAGTAGCCATTACCGTGATAATCGTTGGTGCTTATTGGCTGTCAGAATTGTTGTGATTTTTTTCCCTGTTGTCCTTCGAACAGGTGCCATCAAACATAGCGTTTGTTTTTAAACCGGAAAAATAAGACCTCTCGTAAAAAGTTATCTTCCGCCTTTTTACGAGAGGTCCCACTTTCTTTAAAAACGCTTTCGTCAGAGATTACTCTTCCTTTAAAGTGGACCGCAACAGAAGCACCGGCTTACACGCATGCCGAACGACCTTTTCCGAAACAGAACCAACAGCCCATCCCGTGAGCCCACTGCGTCCATGAGCGGTCATAATGATAAGATCCACACCGCTTTGTTTGGCGTAGTTGCAAATTTCCACACTGGATTTTCCGGTTAGAATGGCAATATCCGTTTGAATCCCCTCTTTTTCAATTTTGCTTTTGATTGAATTTAAATACTCTTGTGCGGTATTTTTAAGGGCTTTCTCTTCTGCTTCCTTATCCGCTTTCAGAAGAGAAAAAACTTCGACAACCTGTAACAAAACAACTTTCGCTTCCATTTTTTTGCTCATGCCGATTGCGACGGGGATACTCTCCTCTGCGATTTTGGAACCGTCCAAAGTTACCATGATATGCTTAAACATTACTCCTCCTTGAAATAAAATGATTTTTACAATAGTTGAAGCATACACTGCGGCTAACATATTGTCAATGCACAATATCCGCCTGCCGCTGAGAAACGAACCGGAGTCAATTGGGCGCATTACCGGTTTGACTTAACACGATTAGCTTGAAAAAAGATTCGCAGAAAGCTTTTATCCGCGGCCTGAAGCAAAATCGGCTCCCCCGCTATGAAACGGAGAAGCCGATGAATGCAGCTATTTAAAGCTTAATGCCGACCTGTTCGCGGTTTTACGGTGTAAAGATGGAGAGTTTTTCTCTCTTTAGTTCCGACGGCCGCGTTTGGCGATATTTTCAATCGTGTACCATTCTCTTGTCTGTCCGGTGCTTATCTTACCGGTCTGTTTCCCATCCTTATCCCATCCGACGTACTCCAGCAGCGTATGGGTATTGTCCAGCAGATCCAGCCAGATAAAGGACTGCTCATAGACGACCAATTCACCATCTGCTTTTTCGCCCATAAAAATAGGCGCATTATAATTCTCACAGACCTTCCATGTGCGGCCCTGAACGTCAAAAACATTCTCGTGCCAGGGAACAAAACATTCCTTGTCGATCCAGAATAATCTTTTGGTATACACATAGTTTTTGTCGCGTGGAACAGCTTCCACTATCCAGCAGTCCCGCATGCTTCTTGGTTCAATCCAAAACCCTTTTTCGTTCTTCGGATGCGGGGTTTTTCCGTCCAATGCCGCGCACAACACGCGATCTTCCCCAATGAGCTTCCAGTCGTATTCCATGGGTCTACCCTGAAACGTTCGAATGTCATCGTAGGTACAAACCGTCCCAACGAAATTGTTCTGTCGCTGGGCGCCGGACATACGACGAATGCGGCGCATCGTGGGAATGTACATCCAGATATCGTCGTCTTTTGCAGAATCGAGATACCGGATCAACAGTCGCGAAGTACCTTTGATGTCATAAGGAAAATCAATGGCAAGTGTGTTATAGCGCCAGATTTGTTTTGGATTTGGAGCCCACTCCCCCAGCGGTTCGCAGTCCACACGTCCTTTAATCGAAAGCCACATCCAGCCGTACTCAGTTCCGGTCACATAACGCTCCTGACCTTTGGAGTCGACGTTAATCAACTGATAGGCTTGAAGAGACTGGTCATCCCCTTCATATCGTCTCTCCAGGTTGTAAGCGATCTTAAAGCCGGCCATGGGATCCTTGGGATCGATATCTGGAAACGGCCGGCCAGCCTCCCAACCGGTCATTGCGCCGTTGGCGTCGATTTTGGCTTTGCCCTTGTTCTGCTCGGTCGCTCTTTTATATCCTGAAGAAGGTTGCACGAATTTCGTTGCATCGCCGCCGACTTCAAAAGTCATTTGTCCTCTTGTAATTTGCTCACTCAAGGATTGCGGAATATATTTTTCGTATTGCTTCCAGTTATCCGGCCCGATTTTGGTTCCGACAGCCGGTTCTTCACAGAAAGCCGCCGGCGTGAGGACCAAGGCCCCTCCGATGAATAATAAGGCTGCTATCGCCGCAATTGCTTTTCTCATTCCAAACCCCCCATTTTAAAATTTATTTTTGTTTGTTCGCGGTTTATTTCTTGCCCGTACAATCCATTGACCGACCAGGCTTATAATTTCAACCGAACTTGCAAATACACTTCATCGTTTCTCTCATACGGATTGAAGTATCCGCCCCCCATGCCGTTGTCGAATTTCCCGTCTATGTAAGTGTAATTCAGGCCGACAGACCAATTGTCGGACGGGGCGTATTTGATTGACGGCCATACCATGCCGGCACCGGTAACATCATAGCCGAATACAACTTGCGGCTGCCATCTGTTTCCCTGGCCGAGAAAGCAATTGAAAATCAAGGTGAACATGGTCTGATCGTCCGTATCGTCCATAAATGGATAAAGCAGCGTATCCGGCGAATCGATAATGTACTTCTGAAACATCTGACCGAACATATTGAGGTTTCTGCCACGCATCCATTTAAAGGCAAACTCTTTGTCAAAGCCGACCATGTAGGCGAACACATCTCTTTTGATCACCGTCGGCACCAGGCCGACCGCTTCCCCCAGGAACGTCAGTTGCTGGTCGATATAGGGATGGTCAATATCGTACGCCGCTTCAACCCTGAACACCATGTTCAGATGCGGTTCGAAATAGTTCGCGGTAACACCCAGCGTATGATATTTGGGGTATTTTACTTCCATGAAGGCTCTGGATGCCAACTGCTGTATTTTGGCGACGCTGTATCCGGGCAGTAAAACACCTTGCGCAAGCGCCCCCGCGGCCATGGCGCCATGCTCGTCAAACTCGATGGTCGGCTCCTGAACACGAGAATAAAAATAGAACATGCTCAGGTCCGCATCCCCGATCATTCCCCTGATTCGACCGCCGGCCGCGCAGTTATCGAAATCGGAAGTATCGTCCCCCTCGCGCATCAAAATATTGGCCAGATTGTAGGTCGGAGACCCGGTAGTGCCCAAGGTGGCCAGAGAAAGCCCGTTGAAAACCGGATGCGACCAGGTCGCCCCTTCCGCCGCCAATTTGATCGGACGAAATTCTTCCGGAATCACCACAAACTGAAAGGCCACCTGGTTCCAGCCGGTATCGTAGCCCAATACCGCCATGCGCAAGGGTTGCCTGTAGCCGTCGGCATCCAGGTTCGTATAGAGAAAATGCCAACTGAAATCCACCGGATTGATCACGTCCGCCATTCGGAATAAATCCGTCTCCCCCCAAACCAGTTCCTGGCTGCCGATCTGAAAATTCCATCGGCCGTATTCGCCGGAAAGAACATACTTTCCGAAATCAATGTCTTTGATGTCCTCATCATACTCATCCGGCCGCTGGTCGATGTTGTTGTCGAACTCATACATTCCCTCCCACCAGGCGCGGACTTTGACGCTGTAAGTCAAATTTTCAGTCAGCCGGCCCTTTCCTTCCACCTGCGCCGTGGTTCGCATGATCGAAAGATCGCCCTCTTCGGCAAACCCCTGGGAATGATCCTGCGTCCTGAACCCGGTTTGATTCTCGAGAAACCCGTTTACCTGCAGCGACTCACTGATTTCATACGCTCCACCGCTGATCGCCCCGAGCAGAATAAATCCCGACAGGATGGCAACGGTCACAAAAACCCTTCTCAAGCTTAACATGTGATTTTTTCTGTTCATTCCTCCCCCTTTAGTTTTGGTTGTTTTTCTTCAATGAATAGATCACTTTGGGCATGTCGCGCTATATCATCCCTTGAAATCGCATCGATTTCGAAGGCAATGCAATTCCATCGGGGCACTATTACTTCTTTTCGGGGGCATGCATTGCGCATGCCCCCGATTCGTTGTTATTTATAATTCAGTGAGCAAGCGCTTGTTTTGTTATAAATTTAGGCTTAAACCAGACAACAAAAATCGGTATGGTGATCAAGGCGACGATGGCCACAACACCCATCCAGAAGGCGAGTAAAATACCCATTTCCGCCAAAAAACGCAGCGGCGCCCACGCCCACAGCACCACACTCATCACGATTGTAATCGCGGTGGCCAAAACGGACCGGCCGCTGGTCATCAACGCACTTTCAACCGCAGCCTCCACATCGCCGAGGACCGCATATTCTTCCTTAATCCGGCTGACAATATAAATCCCGTAGTCGACGCCAAGCCCGACGCCCAAGCAGGCTACCGGAAGCGTATTCACATTCAACCCGATTTTATTGAGATACATAAACGCAAAAGTAAGAAAATTTGAAAAAACGAGCGGGGTCAGCAATAAAAAAGCGGCAAAAATGCTTCTAAAACTGATCCAGCTGAAGAAAAACACAAACACAAAGGCCAGAATGACGGTAATCAATTGCGCCATGTAGATTTCTTGGTTTGCCGCACCCAGAATTCCCAGAAGGCCGGCTGCCAGCTTGATTTCCGCTTCCTCTATGGGATTCGCGTCAATAAACGTTTTCGCCCTGTCCAGGATTCGGCTGATGGTATCGCCCTTATGATCCAGGCACAACACCTGAATACTGGCATCCTTGTAATGAATGTCCCCGAAGCGCTGGAAATCGCCCGGCTCGCCCTGTGAAATATAGGTATAATACAAATACCCGATCTCATCCCAGGTGCTCGGAATAAATTCATATTTCGGGTTGTCGCCGTACATGACCATGTTGATCTTGCGCGCCACATCCACAGCGGAAACCGAATACCCCACGGACGGGTCTTTTTCCATATGCCGCTGAAAGTCGTACATCAGATGCGCCACGACCGAGCTTTTAATCGCATCGTTCTTTTTCCCTTGGACAACGACGGTCAATGGCTCGGACGCCATGAAAGACGCATTGACCTCTGCAAAGTCTTTGTTATATTCGGAATCCTGCCATAAAATCGGGCTCCCCGGCCGAATGTCGCCGATTTGAACCTTTAATCCCAAATTCGTGGTCACCACCAAAATCGCAAAAAGTACCACAATAACAGCGACCGAGGTTTTCTTGTAATGGGGCAGTTTTGCAAAAATCAGCATGATCTTGTCGAAGACACCGTTGATAAACCCCGGCGATTCAAGACTCTTCTTGTACTTTTCCGTCGCTTTCTGGCTGACGGGAAAATAGGAAAGCAAAATGGGCCCCAACACGAGGACCCCGATCAAAATGCTGCCGATCCAAAAGGAAGCGACGATCGAAAGCTTTTGTAATAAGGGCATCGGACTGTAAACCAAAAAAATCGCACCGGCCACATCCGTGATGAGTGACACCGAACAGGGCATAAGAAGCGACCGTATCGTTACCACCGCCGCCTCTTTTCGCTTTCCGGTCTTCATCTGCTCTTCGATAAAGCGCATGGTGACCTGAAAGCCGTGGCGAATGGCATCCGCGCTTATCAGAAAGGGAATGACAAAAAGAAGCGGATCAATGGCGTAACCGAGCATACCGGCCAGTCCGGCCCCCCATATACCGCACACCGCCGCGGTTATCACCGGCAACAACACGCCCCGGTAGTTGCCTCTTGCAAAAAAGAACAGCAACAGAACCGTGACCACGCCGGTCAAGAGAAAAATTCGCAAGATATCCGGAAAACTTTTATACACCCACCCATACAAAATGGGCGTTCCGATCATATGAATGCTGTGCTTCTCATCCCGCTCCGCATCGCACATTTGTTTGATCGCATTAAAAATCTCGTTGTAATCCAGGTCCACTTCCAGAAAATCGATGGATAAGGACGCCGCCTTGAAATCAAGGGACACCATGGAGCCGTAAATAAAGTCATTGCTCGCGACATTCCGCCTTAAGGCATCTAATTCGGCTTGATCCTGCGGCACATCGGGAAACAACATAATGCTTCCCACCTGAACCCCGCCGGGAATCGCCCGAATATCCTTTACCTTTCGACTGGCAAGCGAGATGATCTGGTAGTTGTTGACGGACGGCAGTAGCTGAGCGGCTCTTGTCAACCGTTGAATTTTCGATAAGGTTTCAACGTTGAACACATCCCCGTCTTTGACTTTCACCACAACCGTCACCTGATTGGCGCCGCCGAAGATGCTCCGAACGGACTTATGCAAGGCAACATAGGGATGGTTGGCCGGCAGCAAATCGTCAAACTCGGTCCTGACTTTCAACTCCTTAAGATGGTAGGCGAAAAATCCTGTAATAGCCGCCAGTACCAATAAAATAAACAAGCGATGTCTGATAATGATTTCAGAAAACGTTTTCATTGAAAACCGCACTCCATTTCGTTACATTGCAAATTAGCCGGAATGAGAAAATTAGTTTCCGGGCGACATGATGCCGCCTCATTCGCCAATCGGCAGGTTAGTTCAGGATGATCCATTTTCTTTTCGCCTCTCCGCCCCCCGACCAGAGGATACGACCGTGATCCCCGGCGATGAGCGCAGGCCCTTTTTTGGAACCCACGACACATTGAAGCCAACCCGATATGCCCAGCGTCTTATTCAGTTCAAACTCGCCGCTCGCTGCCTTTTCCAGCATGACCCCTCGAAGCCCGACCACAAATATCGTATCATCCATCACGCCGATACCCAGCAGGTTATCCGAAATCGGCAGCTTGGTCCGCTCCCAGCTTACGCCGCCATCCTGCGTTTGTAACAACACACCGTTTTGTCCCACGGCAATTCCCTCTTCCGGTGTCTTGAACAGCACATCACACAGGGCGACGCCATCCGTGTCGTTCATCTGTATCGTCTGCCAGGTGACGCCACCGTCAACGGTGGACAATATGACTTCAAATTCTCCGACCACAACGCCTTTCATGGCATCAAGAAAATAACAACCGTAAAGGGTGACATCTATTCCTTCCAGCGACTGCGCTTGCCACGAATTGCCGCCATCGGCCGTATGTAAAATCGTGCCGAATTCACCCACGGCCCAGCCGTTATTGACATCGCCAAATGCCACGGCAAAAAGGTGTTTATCAAATTCAGTCTTAATTTTAGTCCAGGTTTTGCCGCCGTCGGCCGTTTTAAGAATAAGTCCCCTTGTCCCTACGATGACCCCGTTGTTCCCATCCGCAAAGCTGACGCTTAACAGCGGCTCTTTGGTGCCGCTGTCCTGCCTTTCAAATTGCGTCATATTCTCGGTGACGTGCAAAATGGTGCCGTAATAACCAACCAACCACGCGCTTCCGTTGATCGCTGCAGCGTCATAAAATTTCTCTCTGAAATTTATATTTTGGTTCAAAAATAGTTTGGCGTTCTCCAAATCCGGCGGCAACGATTCCTGCGCTTTACCGACCGGGGGTAAAAACATCATCAGACAAATCATTATTTGAAATGGAACCCACCATTGATTTTTTCGATAGTTCTTCCCGAGCATATCCGTTTCCTTTTTCTATTTATCCCTTGCTATGTGGGGGCGCCCGCGTGGACCGCGTCATTGAATTCAAAAAAAGAATATTGACACGAAAACCCACTTTACCCGCCCGAGCTTCGGGTAAATCGCAATTCGATCGTAAAAGCAGCCATAATCGCCCTTAACGGCTCCTGAGACCCGCGGTGTCTTCTTCAATCACCTCTCTTTCTAAAACTTCAATCGTTTTTCGGTTCGTCATCTGCAAGAAACTTAAAATACTCGGCACGCCGCCAATACAAACCGAAACATTGCGGGTATCCGCAATCAACGCGTAGCCGTCAAGATCATGCCACTGCTTGTTTTAAAATGTCACGTTCCCTATGAAGTCGTTCGTTTTCGTGCTCTGGCCGGTGCATCGCCGTTTTCCCGAGTATTCATGGCCCGATGCAGGAAAAGCCCGTACACCGTCTCAGGCCATTTGTCGTTTTTGTCGTATAAATGCCCCGGGATTCCACTATATCCGCGACACCCGGTTCGGAGGTCATCCTTACCGCTTCAGGCTCAACTATCGAGCTCGCATATTTTTGGCATAGACACACCGCCCGTTCCTTTTGAATTCAATCTGATCTTTGATGTGCCTACTACAACTGGTAAGAGGTGATGTCTGTTGGTTTTTGGGCAAACCGTACTGCACATTGACAAACATTCCGGGCCCTGTCAAGAAAAAATTACCTATAAACATGTTTTATCATGTTATCTAATCCGGCAAAGCCGGATGCTGGAATGCTGGGATGCTGGGATGCATAAAAGCCATCTTTCACCTTCGGCGAATATACACGCAAAAGCGTGCATGTTTCCGGTAAAGGGTCTAAAAGGCGCACTCCGTTGGGTCGTGTCGCCAAGATGAGCGCCCCTATTTTTTATATTGCAACGATTTGTTTTATTTATTTAATTCCATCAAAACAATGGCACGGAAGCAATCAAACTTTTAGTGGTGTCATTTGGATAGATACCCCATAACGAATTATTTCAGCAAAGAATATCTTGGTCTGTTGGTTAATTAATTAAGCATAATTTACATTGACATCCATTTATAGATATGTCAAAAAAAAATTATGTATTAATAGCAGTTGCGATGGAATCGTGCTGCTGACGTCTTTTCGTTATTGCCATGAAATCTTGGCCCTCAAAACAAAGCCCTTTTATGTTGATTGTTTTTTGGCCGAAAGGGGCGTTTAATGGGGTGACAAATGGTATTCAGACTCGCACTGCTGTCAAGGAGACAATTCAAGTGGCCTTAGGTCAAAACATTCCGCTCTTTTTTCGTCTGTATCACAAGCTTAAGCAAGATATCATCAGGGGTGAAATTCAAGAGGGAACCAAAATTGACACCTTAGTGGAATTGGCGCGGCAACATGGCATGTCCCAGACGAGCGTTCGAAAGAGCCTCGATCTTCTTGAAATGGAAGGACTCCTGATCAGAAAACAAGGATGGGGTACGGTTGTCCCCAAAAACCTTGACTTGCAGTTTTTTGATCTTGCAACGCTCATCAGTTCCAAAAGAACCATCCCGGAAGTAAAAACCGCGGATCTTGAATTTATTTCAAAAGACTGGATAAAACCAAATCCCCGGCTCGCAAGCCTGATGAATTTAACGGAAGCTGCCGCGCAACAATCCCTTTATAAATTATACTGCCGGATTATTTTTACCGGCAAGCTAAAATTCAAAGCGCTGATGACCTTCTATCTTCCTGAAAAATGGCTGGCCGCTTCCAATCTCGAAGAAGCAACCCCGCCTCGCGACATCATTATTGGTGTTACCGAATGGCTGGAGTCCAATTCGCTCAAAATGAGAGAATCGCTGCTGCCCTTTCTCTGTACCGACGATATGGCCGAGCTGCTGGGGTTACCCGACGGCACGCCGGTTTTTTACCACACGGTTGTTCTTACGGATGAAAAGCGTCATAACCGCATCTGCTGGGATATGATCAGCACGGCAAACATCTTTTATCGCGAAATGGTATTATCCTAATCCGGCAAAGCCGGATGCTGGAATGCTGGGATGCATGAAAGCCATCTTTCACCCTCAGCGAATATACACGTAAAAGCGTGCATGTTTCTGGTAAAGGGTTGAAAGAGCCTAATTTCTTTGCCCGCCGCCGGCAGGTTCTTTACGTATCTTCGCAAAGAACCTGCCTTCAAGAAGGACCTCTCTATTTGTCGGTTTCAACCGGATAGCAAACTTTTTCCCACACCGGGCATACCAAAGAATATTTAAGCTGTTCAGGCGTGAACATTTCGTCATTAACAAGTGTGCTGTCCGTATTGATCTCGCTCATATTGAACTCCGTACTGGTGTTGCGCTGCAAATCCAGCATCCGGATTAAGAGCGGAACGGCAAAATTATTGATATTCGTTATGTTTTCATAAAGCTGCCGCTTCCATAACCGTCCGGCCGCATCATAATAATCCTGGCGAAGGGGTAAAAAGGAGTCTTTGGCCACCCACGAAACAATCCGTGAATAGAAAACCGGTTTTGCCTGGGATATCGTCTCGATTTTATAGGTCAACGCCCCGTCAAGTGTTTCTTCGCCCAGCAATTTATGCACACCGTTTCGATGCGAATAGCCTAAATCCGAAAAATTAAAATCCGTGCCCAGAAAGCTGTCATAAACCGAGGCGCCTGAAATTTGGCGCACCCTTCCTATGTAGGGGAAATAACTCCATTGCTCAATCTCGGAAGCATTGAATTTATGAAGCAGATAACTGACGCCCTTAACCTCCTTTGGCTCCAGCAAAACGATAAGCAGCCGGTTGCCATCTTGAATCTTTTTCGCCGCAGCCCCGGCCATCATTTGGCCGACGACGACATCCTTGTCCTTTATAATAATGTTGATCTTATGGGACACCCCACTTCGGCCGTCGACCACGCTTAACATTTTCTCCATAATCGCCCCGGCATCGAGCGTTTCAGCTTTCACGGAACCAACAGATAGCATCAGGCACATTAGCGTAGCAAAAAGTAACTGTTTTTTCATTTTTCCCCTCGTGTTTTGGTTTAAAGTTAAGCGGCACAAAGCACACTATCCGTGCTTTCTCACACCACGAAATCACTCTGTCAAACCCGATTGCGATAGACCCATTATCAGAAACATGCACCAAAAAGCGCGCATAACTGGAGAAGGTCATTGGCCGCCAAGCCGCCCGGGTTCCGGCTTTGCCGGTTTGGGGCGCAGCGGCTGATTTCAGGAATATCCCCGCCCGGTTAACTGCATAATGGGCATGTTTAAAATTGTCCGGTCTGTTGGTTTAAATACACTTAAACTAAGCAAGGATATCTTGTCAAGCATGATGCCGATGACATAATCCAGGGTTGATTTATGTGCCCTCGAAACCATGCCGGCAGCTTTTTTCTCAGCATGGTTACGCTGCATCATCATTTAGCTTATTCGTCGGGTCCCCTTCGAATATCATTTGTTTCAGCAGATCACGATCCGAATCAAGTGGCAAGCGGCCGGTCATATGCACTTGGCCTACCTGGTCCCCTGCGTTGTTGCTGAAAAGTGCTTTCGCTTCAGCCCTACCGGAGGCAGCTATCTTGGTAATAACAATACTGCAGGTAATCGTATCGCCAAAGTAGACTGGGCGAAAAAATTTGAAATTCATGCCAGTGGCAAGCCATCCCACCTGACCGCCGAATTCGCAAATCATGGATCCGACCAGCAACCCATGGCAGATAAGGTCGTTAAACCCCTTTCCCTCAGCCCATCGGCTATCATAATGAACCGGATTATAATCCCGGGTAATATCACCGAAAGCATTTGTTTCCGCCCGGGTAAAGGTACGCTCGATCGTAAAGGTATCTCCGGGTTGTAATCCGTCTATCGCCCGTTGTCTGATGGGGTTCACCATTGTATCCTCCATGGGTATAATCAAACGGGGTCTGATTATGGATGGCCTCCGTTCGCGGTGTTAAAAAACACCGAAGCTTTTCATCCCATCCCGAATCAGAAACAAGGCAAACACAATCAATACGAGGCCCAACCCCCGCATGATTCCCAAATAAAGTTTCCCCTTCAGAAACGACCTTGATTTACCGACCAATATCGCCAGTACGACCTTCGATCCAACCAGGAGCGCATAAAACCCGATATTAAAAGACATTGCGGCAGCAGGACTCTCATTCAGGGCCTTAATAGTGGTCGGCGCACCGACACTGATCCAAAAAAGATAAGGGTATGGACTTAACACGTTGACCATGATTCCCCGCCTTAGCGAATTCGGCTTTCGGGTATCCAACCTCAAATCGACGGATTTCACCCAAAAACACTCATACCCCATATACACAAGCAACATGCCTCCGAAAAAGGAAATCAGGCCGAAAATCATGCGATGGTCGGAAAGCTTCGCCAATATGAACACGGAAACCAAGATAATCGGCAAATCCGTGACGATGGGTGCTATCGCCACCTTGATGCCGGCCGCTACATCATGCCTGAGGGTTTCGGAAATCACAAGCGCCAGAAGCGGTCCGGGTGAAAAACCGGCCGAAACCCCCAATACCGTCCCGACAAGCAAATAATTCAGCATAAATCACTCGAAAGAAAAATTCATAGATTGAAGCGAATCGGTTTTCATCGCCGGCCGTTTGGCAGGAGCGCTTTTCAATCTCGACATATCACATCCATGAAATTGCATGCAACCACGTCCGATGTTTCAAATATTGTTTCATCCCTTCCCTCCCGTCTTCACCTAATCCGGCAAAGCCGGATGCTAGAATGCTGGAATGCACAAAAGCCATTTTTCACCTTCGGCGAATATACACGCAAAAGCGTGCTTGTTTCTGATAAAAGGTCTAATCTTTGACCGCTTTCTATGGCAAATTCATCTGGAGTGCCTATATTCAAGATTAATTGGGCTCGAATTTAATGAAACGGCATAACTCACCGGTAACACCGGTTCAGGGAGGTATGATATGAAAACCCTTATCATCACATTAATGGTCACGATGGCTGCCTTTTTCGGGTTTTACCCGGTCAGGGGCATGGGAAAAAGTATGGAAAAAAAGATGAAGACATCTCCGGAGCAAGTTAACACGGCTGTTTTTGCCGGGGGCTGCTTCTGGTGTGTGGAGGCTGATTTTGAAAAAGCGGAAGGGGTGATTGAAGTGATTTCCGGATATGCCGGCGGAAAGACGATGACCCCCACCTATGAAGAGGTCTCGGCGGGCGGCACCGGTCATGTGGAAGCCGTGAAGGTCCACTATGATTCGACCAAGATCACTTATGAACAATTACTGGATTATTTCTGGCGGTATATCGATCCCACGGACGCAGGCGGTTCATTCGTGGACCGGGGCTCGCAATACCGCAGCGTTATTTTTTACGCCGATGAAACGCAACAGCATATCGCCGAGATGTCCAAGCAACAGTTGGAAGCCTCGGGGCGTTTTGACAAACCCGTCGCAACCGAAATTCTTCCCTTAAACACTTTCTACCCGGCTGAAGATTATCACCAGGATTACTATAAGAAAAATCCGATTCGCTACAAATGGTATCGATCCGGTTCCGGCCGGGATCAGTTTATTACCACAACATGGACAGAAAAAGAACCTGAGAAGGAACAGGAGGGGGGAAAAATGACGGCAGCCGCGTCTTCCGAAATAAAAGATCCGAAAAAAACGAGCAAGAATGAAAACAATTGGACCGACATAGGGTATCATCGTCCGGATGATGAGTCACTGCGCCGACGATTGACACCCATTCAATATGAGGTAACCCGGCAAAACGGAACCGAAACGCCTTTTCAGAATCCATACTGGAACAACCACCGGGCCGGTATCTATGTCGATATTATTTCCGGCGAGCCGCTTTTCAGCTCGATGGACAAGTTTGATTCCGGAACCGGGTGGCCGAGTTTCACCCGGCCGCTGGTTCCGGAGAATATCATAGAAAAAACAGACAAAGGCTTTTTTATGGCAAGAACGGAAGTGCGCAGCAAACTCGCGGATTCTCACCTCGGGCATGTTTTTGACGATGGTCCTGCGCCCACGGGGCTTCGCTATTGCATCAACTCGGCCGCGCTTCGCTTTGTTCCAACCGCGGATCTTGAAAAAGAGGGCTATGGGAATTTTGTAAAAATTTTCCAACCCGGTTCCGCTTCGGGACAATAACCGGGACGCCCGGGCGGCTGAACGGCAAAAGGACCGCTGCCGCAAAGCCTCCCGGCCGTTTAACCGGAAGGCCACGCCATCAGGCCGGTTTTATCGCATTTTTGATCATCCGTTTCAGCCCTGCCAACGTACCCTTCCACGTCGTTTCCTCATCGGTCATAATGGAAACGATCACATCTTTTTCAACGCTGACTTCAAAGATCAGCTCCTCATCCCCTATTTTAAAGACGGCTTCACCCCAACGCTGGGCCGGCAGTCCGGTTGCCTCGCAGTCATAATCGGTTCGAACTTCGGCGGTCATACGAACGTCGCTCATAAAAACTCCTTTTCTTCTATTTTGATGGTTGGGGCGGCCGGCCGCCGAACTATGGAAGGCCCTTGGACCTCGCTGAAACCGGACGGCAGGCACCCTACTTATTCCGGGTCGCCTCTATGCTGATCAATACTTTCACATCCTTGCCCACCACGCCCATTTGATAAAACTTGCCGTATCCCACATGGTAGGCCAATCGGTCAATGTCCATGCGGGCTTCGAACCCGGCCACTTCCAACTTGGGGTCGAACGGGTGCTGCTTGGCGCCGAAAAAAGTAAACGGCAGGGTGATCTTTTGGCTGACATCTTTGACGGTCATCGTCCCTTCAACCGTATATTGATCGCCTCCGGCATGCGCAATGGCGGTGCTCTTGAAGGTCATTTCGGGGTATTTTCCGGCATCAAAAAAATCTGCGGATTGCAGATGCCCGTCCCGTTTACTGTTATTCGTATCAATACTTTTGACCTTTACTTTAAAATCAAATCGGCTTTCTTTAAGATTCGCGGGGTCGAATGCAACAACCCCTTCAAACGCATTGAAGTGTCCTTTGACCGTTGAATAAATATGACTGACACCAAAATAAATTCCTGAATGATCCGAATCAATCTTCCATTCGGGCGCCGCCGCAAAACTGTTGCTCCCCAGTATCAAAAGAAAGAAAATCCCCAAAATTAAAGATGCTGCTCTTTTCATAGTTCGGCCTCCTGTTTGAATTCAAAGTATCAATAATGAAAAGGCCGCCGTAACGGGCGGATCAGAAATTAAATGCCTCAAAGTGGATCGATTTTGCCGCAAACCCGATCCGGCGTAAATCCTTTCGAACCTGCTTCACCATCAGAGGCGGGCCGCACAGAAAAATGGCGGCATCCCGACGGCATGCAGAAAGAAGGGTTTCCAGGGCGTTTCGGTCTAACCGCCCAGGCCGACCATCATTTTCCGATTCTCGCGTAAAAATAGGAACCCAATGAAAGCTTGTCAATTTTTCCCGCATGGCCGTCAGTTCATTCACACCGAACAAATGCGCCCGTGTCCGGTTGCTCCATATCAGGGTAATCGGCCGCGAATCCCCCTGATCGGTCATAAACTGCAACATGCTCATCATGGGCGTAATGCCGATGCCGCCGGCAATCATAATCACCTCCCGCCACGACGGAATCATTAGGTGACTGAATCGCCCGAAAGGCCCTTGAATAAAAGCACGGTCTCCTTTTTGAACGGTATTGATTCGATGGGTCCAATCTCCGCAACACCGAATGATCAATTGCACCGTGCCGGGACGCGATGGCGTGGACGCTATCGTAAACGGATGGTACTCCCTGGAAATATGCGCGGAGATTAACGAGATAAAGGCAAATTGCCCCGGTACATAGCGGAAATGGGGTGGTCTTTCCGGCTTAAGATCAATGCAATAGGCATTTAAGCCCGCCATCTCGACTCGGGTAACCAGAAACCGCTTTTCCCCCCACCGCAGCCGACTCATTCGAATCCATACCCAAAGCACGATCGAACCGATAGCCGCCCCGAATACCAGGTTGCGGGGAGGACCCACCGATTCAAAGGTTTCACTGACAAACAGAATATGAACCATTAGCAGGATGAGAATGAGAATGCCCAAGTTCAAATGAATCCCGCGCCAGTTGTGGTAAGCGCGAAAAATTCGACCATGCCAGCGGCCCAATGCGAGCTGCGCGATAATCATTGTCAGGAGAGCGGCGCCCACCCATTCAGGCCAATAGCGAAGCTCAAAGGGAAGAAGCCACCTGCCTTCAGGCGCCAGCACCAGCACGGGATGGCTCACCACCAGCACCCCGATAACATACGCGTTTAACCGGTGAAGGCGATACAAGCCGGGAAGGGAAAAAATGCGGTCCAGCCACTTCAGCCGGCCGGCCAGGGGCAATTGCAGCAACAGCAGAACAGCGGCCGCCAAACCGACCATCTTGGCCGAACGCAGCAATAGTTTATTCACGCCGAATTTATAGTACATCGTCGGCGACTCGAACAAAAAGGGTAGACTCATCGCCCCGCCAATACAGCCAAATACAGACAATACAACCGTTAAGGCCAACAGATTTCGTTTACTGAAACCGTTCGGGATTTTTTCCGTCATCGATTTTCTCTTCATGTTCACTTGTGTTACCCGGCATCGGCTGTTGGTGACTTCCTTTCCATCCCGGTTACCCCATGAACTCGGCTCGTCGCGCTCCCTATTCTGATTCAATCCGATATTTTTGAGGCGCAACGCAACTTTTATTTCACTCGCATTGACCTTGACCAAACTGAAAACGGCTTGAAACCGGCACTCAATTTCTAATCAACCGCTAACGCTATCTTCACATTCACCTGAGATAAAACGAGAAAATTCATTCAACCCTGTTCAAAACGGCATCACTATTATGGAAAAAATAAAAAATAAACTAAAAAGAGAACTGAATACGCAGGCATTGGCGGACTTTCTGTGCCGCTTGGGCAACGAGTTCACCACCCGCCACACCCTTTCCGGCGCTGATATTGCCAACCCGTTTGAGCGGCTGGAACTGCTCGAATTGAAAATTAAGCCCAAAGGCAAGAATTTCACCGTGAGAATCAAGACGGAACATGCCCAAATGCCCGACAAGGCGCCGCCTCATGATTCTCCCGAAAGGTCCGGGGAATGACACGCCCATGAAAGTGATCACCACAAACCCCCTTCGTGAATGGGCCGCCGTGATTCCGAGCAAAATTCCAAAGGAAGTGACCCCGACGTCATTCACCGTAAAAATTGCCGGGCCGGGGCATCAACCCGCAACCTGCTCATTTTCATGGGGGACGACACGCACATGGGCGAAAAAGTGCGCGAACCGGTCTTGCGTGATCCGATGAAAGCCAACCGGGAAATCGGGTGCCAACCGGTTTGGGAAGAGGTGACCATTCGAAAAGGCCTTATCCGCGCGGGAATGGATCGCCCCCGCGTCATTACCGAATACCGGCAGCGCCTGGACGGCTGAAGGGTGCCTGGCCGAATCATTGTAAACCCCACACGGACGGGAGGCAACCATGACGGAAGACGGCAGTTTCGATTATGAATCCATACAGGATGTCCGCACCATTTGCAGTTTTTTGGACTCGTTGAACCAGGGATTTGAGTCCGGTCAAATCATTCTTAGCTCGGATAATGAAACGCTGGAACTGAGTCCTCAAATGCTGCTCAAATTCAAGATCAGCGCCAAGAAAAAAAAAGACAAGAGCCGGCTTGAAATGAAGATCTCATGGAAGCACCTCTCCAAAGAGAGCGATACCGCCAATCTTTCCATAGGAACATGAACCGATTGAACCATTCAGAAACGATTTGGGGAAATCTTCGATTTCTGGTTCTGGAAGTCGAGCATCAGGTCAAACTGACGTGCAGAAGCATTATGGGAGCCGGAACATAAATATGATGCCTCGATTGATGAGTGTTTCGGTCCGGGCCGGTTTGTTCTGAGCGTATTTATCAAATCGGTGGGGCTTTTTTTCGGCACGGAGGTGGACTGTCGCATGCCTGAACCGTCCGTCGCCAATTACCCGAACGATTAACCTTCCGGATGACGGCCGATCCACCAGCAGAAGTGAAGTAGCAAAAGAGACGCGCTGACCTTGTCCCCGTTCCCACGCCTAACCGCGTGGGAAAAAAAATGGTTTTAGAGAAGGACAAGACAATTTGAAAATGAAAAAGCAAACCGACACACAGCGTTGCTGGCTACAATCTGTTCCTAAATTTATCGGACTTCTTGCCGGCTGGGGTCTGACCGGCTTTGGCCTGATTCTGTTTATCACCCCTTTGCCGGGCGGTCTATTGATGATGTTGACGGGCGCCATGATCCTTTGCTGCAAATCCCCCAGCCTTCGCGCTGCAATACTGCGACGACTCGCCATATTTCCCGGCTTACATTCACGCCTGAAAACCCTTTTGAACGCCTGCGATCGCTGCGTTCAAACACGATCCCGCACAACGTGAAAGCTTAGTGAAGATTCGGTCACGCGGCTTTTTCCAAAATAAATAAACACCAAGATCCATAAGAGCTGTAAATTGATCAACACTGCGGGATGCCAGAGCGCCTGAAACCCGGCGGCCACATCGGGAACACGGCTTCCGGTCATGGTAAATAAGCGGCTGATCAACAGCGAATAGGGAATGGCGCTCAGGGCCATCCATTGATAGGCGGACAACCGGCCATTTCCGCGATAATCCGCACGCAAAAATTCAGAAGCAACCCGCCAAAGTTGCGTCAGCATCATCGACACCAGAAAGGCGGCTGCGAACCTGCCGGTCAAAAACAAATACATCCCCGCAACGGCCGCCAGGCAGTTGATGACCGAGGTTATCGCCTGAATCGGAACGAGACGAACCCCCGCCAGGTGATCGGCGTAAACCGCCTTTCGGGTGGGGCAGTAAAAAGAAACCCCGATTCGATAAAACAGACGGCGTAGGGCCGGATGAAGGGTGTCGATCGGTTTGCCGTAGCAACAGCCGAAACTGATACACGCCAGCCGGCCCACGCCTTCACCGAGGGCATAGGCCACGACAATGGCGGAAAGCACCACGATCGGTTGCAGCGCCGAGCCTTCCGGTCCTTTACTACCCGCTCGAAAAAGCAAAATGATCCAGGGGGCTCCCAGCAACCCCACAAATGAAGCCCCGCCGATACTGAAAGTATACCGTTTTTTTTCCACCCACCCGGCAACCAGGCGGGCGGCAGGCACGCAAAGCGCCAGAATACTGATGATGACGCCGATGACGGTAAGGGTGGGTATCCCGCAGGCGGCCAGCAGAATGATCCCCATTGCCGAAGCCAGCGTCACGGCCATCGCATTGAAAAAGCCATAATAGGTGAAATTCAGCCCTTGCCATTGGCCTTCGCCCCGCTTTTTAACCGGCACCGACGCGATAAATTGCCACCCCTCACGAGACAAAAAGGTAAAGCTCCACCACAACAACGCTGACAGTAAAAGGATCAGGGTGATGACGACGATTTCGTTTAACATGGCGCAGCGCTCCCATAGGCGATTTTGGACCGGACATTGACTTCCGTTTCCACGAGGGTTTGGCCGAAACCGGCCGAAAACCGGCTGACGACATCGGTTCGATGCAAGTTCAGAAGAATATCTTCACAAAACTCAATCCGATGTTCCTGAAATATCAAAATAACCACCGAGCTGCCCGGCCGAAAGAGCCCCTTGGGTTGCCCTTTTTTCAAAAACATTCCCGGGGTGATGCCCACGGGCTCATCATACCGTGCTTCGCTATAGCACTGAAGAATATCGCCGATCATCAACGCCACCACTTCAATCATGGCCACCAGCCCGACCCCGGTACCGCCGGCCACATCCGTGTCGATGATGGTCACGACCCGTTTGTTCTTTGAATAGGGCTGCGCCATCTCTACCACGGCGCTTGGATTGCATGAATGATAGGCGCCGCTGATGTCATAAAAATCAATGACGCGTCCTGAGACCGGCGTATGGGAATAATGATACTTTTCAGGCGTTAACCGAAAGACGGCATAGCCGCCGTGATGAAAGGCGGAAAGCCACGATACTTTGTTCGCTCCCAGCAGTTGTTCAAAATCAAAGAATTTTTCTTTGACAAAGACTTGGGACTCGCTGCGAAATGATCCCACCAGCATTCTGGAATCCGCCGGCGCGACAATGTCGGATTCCTGCAGCGGCAAGGGGCGGCATCGCCAGTAGCAAATTTTGCGTTCAAATACCTTGCGGGGCGAATTCAGCTGATTCATGGGGGCAAGACACTCCAGCGGATCGACGCCAAGCCGGCGAATCATTTTTCGCGCGGAGGTATGAACGGAATCAAATTGGAGGCATCCGAGCAGCGCCGACATTCTTGCCGATGTCAGCAACTTGAATAGAAACGGGCTCTGTTCCCTGACCGAAGCATACAACACCCCCACCCATTGATCGGCAATCAGTCTTTCGGTCACTACGGCCGCGGAATCGCGGGCAATGTACTGGTGTCTCATAGGTTAATCACTTTCTCACTTTGCCGGCGGTCATGATCGATGGTCAGCAAACACAAGTGAATCAGCTTTTGAACGGTTTCAAGTTGAATCTCTCCGGCGTGGAAATCCCTGCGGCCGGCTTGAACAAAATCGCCGGCATTTCCGGCTGCCAGTATGCTCAGTAATGATTTGTTGTATGCGCCGTGGCGCCATGAATCAAACGAGTCAAGCACCCGGACATCATCCAGCAGCAAATCAAAGGCCTCATTCACATGCTTTCGAAGCAATTGCTCACGGAAGATGGTTTCGGACCGCGTGTTAAACGCCAGGGCATCGACCTTCAGCGGATCGGATACCCCGAAGTCCGAAAGAATGCGCCTCGTCATTTTCCCGGCCGCGGAACATTCGTCTGCGTGCAGCAATCGATTTTCAAGGTCTTCAACCAGAGGCGCCGCATGGAATAGCTCGAGCAAATCCGAAGCATCTTCTTTCAGCATGTGAATCAACGCCATTTGGTATGCCGAATGATGCACGCGCACATAGTCCGGATAGCGGCGGCTTGCGCGTGTATGGCGGGCATGGCGAAGAATTTTGAGCAGAAACCGGTTCTGCGTCTTCTTGTGGACATAAAAAGTGGGAATACCGATGGCCGCACCGAAAAAAAATTGCCGCCGTTCGCTTTCAATGGTGGGGCTGTCGGGAATATCTTCATGTGAAACCGTTCCGGCCAGTATGTATTTATACGCCAGCGCCGTCAACAAGGTCTGAAGCTCCACTGCGCGACTCATGTCCCCGGTCAGGCTTTCAAACAAACTGTAGTAACGGCCCTCAAAACCGGAAAACCCCATTTGCCGGCATTGCCGCAGCCGATACAGCAGGTATAACGGCATCTCGGTGTCAAAAACCCCCATATTCGCCAAATCCTGTTTGAGCCCCACTTCATTGTTCAATTCCCCGTTCAGGGCCGGATTCTCATCGGTGCTCAGGACGGACACGAAATAATCGAGCAACCTCAAATCGCATACCGTATCGCCTTTGAGCCCGCAAACACGACTCAGCAACCGATCCAGCCACTCCGGTCCAAAGGGCGTGACCGGATGACCGAAAAGTTTCAGCGAAGCCTTTTTCTTCCACCGGCGCCAGAGCATTCGCAAATGCGTATAATCCAGCTCGTGGGGCAAAAACCCGAGCATCTTTTCGGGGTGAAAATCCTGAAAATCGAACCGATACGGCGCCGCGCTGTAGGTGCCGACAAAAAGCGGCAAAAAATGCTCCATGATCTTAATGACGAGATCCCCCAGATACTTTTCGTCCGCGGGACCGAACCCCGAACCGGGGTCCTTCAGCAGCCGGGTCAGTTTCCGGCTGCCCAGGCTGATATGCGTGCCGTTATTGGCCAGACTCACATTGGAGGTGTTGGGCAACACCACAAGGTTATTCACGATGATATTGGCATCTTTTAACTTATGAAGGGCGTTTAGCTGGCTTCGGGAAAGCACCTGATGGCATTTGACCATATAACGGTATTTGTCCTCGCCGCAACGCCACCCGGACAAGCAGGGACTCATGAATAGCTCCCGATAAAAAGCGTCCGGTATCAAATTGTTCAATAATCGCTGACGGTACGGCGGGTTGGGCGCAAAATAAACCACGGTTCGCTGTCCGGTCTGCGTCAACCGGAATTTTTGATTGGCATACTCGGTCAAAAGCTGGCAGAGCAAAAAGCGCTTGGCCGTTTCCTTCACGACACCCATGCCCAATCCGGCCCCATAACGCGTCGGCACCGGATAAAACGAGCATGTTTCCGGGCTCGTGTTGTCATTGGAGAAATGCTCCATGGCCAGCTCCCCGGACGCTCGAACCATCCCGTCGGTCTTCTCACCACCAATGGCATCGGCCAGGGCCAATTTCAGTAGATAACTTACCGGTATTCGCAACGCTCCCGGCTCACCCCGATCCATCAAAAATCGGTGGCAATCCCCCCGCGGCGGGCCGTCGGTAACGGTTTTATCCGCCGCCAGATCGCGGTTTAACACTCGACGCGCATAATCGTTCAGCAGGTTCAGCGCGAATCGGACCCAACTATTTTCCCAAACGCTCACCCGATCGTCTTCCAGATAATCGGTAAGGCCTTCAATCAACTTTTTGGAGCAATCGCCCGATGCGGTTCGCCGAAGAAGATTCTTATAGTAACTGGAGGCTTTGATGGCCAGTGGCAAGTCCGCTGAATCGGCCGTGCCGATAACCGCGGTTTGAATCTCGTTTTCAATCCCGGCGGTGGTATCGTTACCGGCAAAAGGCAGGTGCATTGCAAACAATGAATGACCCGGCGCCGGCACGGACAAGAGATGCCGAATTCTTTCCGGATCATGGGTGCTTAGTCGCCCGGACCGATTCGGCCCGGGAAGTTGGAAAATCCCGGCACGGCTATACCCCATACGCATTCTCCCCTGTTATGGATCAACGATATCGGCCTAAATACGACCGAATGTATATTGGGAGATTGCGATTGGGCGCGGATTAAAAATCGGTTAAAATTGGGTAAGGCCGTTTTTTTTGCGTATAAGATTCGCGCCGCCAGTGATCAGAAGGCAACTCACCACGTTGAAACTGCCGATTCAAAAGCTCAAACCATCCGGCGCCATACACTTTTTTAGGAACGGAAAGGTATCGGATGGAGGCAATTAGATTTTTAAGATCCATCGAGTATTTTTCCATTTGTTGTTTTTTGAGATTGATCGTCAACATCGGTTTTAGAAGCAATCGCTCCACCGACAAGGCCTCTTGATGGGCCAGCCAGATCGCTTCATGACGATCCCTGCTTCCCAGCGCTCTGATAAACTCACCGATATCATAATTTAAGGACAACATATTGGCCTCACACGCCTTTCCATAAAAAACAGGTGACGATCACGTTATGGGGCACTCGCCACATTCTCCCGTCATGCGATCGATTCTGTTTCAGTCTACCCTTCAATTGTTAGGTCATTGTTAGCCGGCCCATAAAATGTTACCGAGCCGCACCTTATCGGTGATAAGCACCTAATCCGGCAAAGCCGGATGCTGGGATGCTGGGATGCCCGGATGCATAAAAGCCATTTTTCACCTTCGGCGAATATACACGCAAAAGCGTGCATGTTTCTGGTAAAGGGTCTGAAAGTCATTCGGTTTCTTGAATATTTTACTTGTCGAATCTACAGCAACGAAATGGCGAGTTCGGAAAGCTCGGAGCGCTCCCCTTTTTCCAAATTGACGTGGGCATAGAGCTTTTGTCCTTTCATTCGCTCGATGAGGTAGCTCAGCCCGTTTGACTGACTGTCCAGATACGGGTGATCGATCTGGAAAATATCTCCCGTCAAAACAATCTTGGTCCCCTCCCCGGCCCGGGTAATGATCGTTTTGACCTCATGGGGGGTCAGGTTCTGCGCCTCATCCACAATGAAAAAGACTTTCACGATGCTCCGGCCGCGAATGTAAGAAAGCGGCGTGATGATAATTTTTTCGGAATCCAGGAGTTCCTTGACCTGCATCTTCCGATTGCTGTCCCCGCAAGGCCGGTTTTCGATGACGGACAGGTTATCAAAAAGCGGCTGCATATAAGGGTCCAGTTTGCTCTTGATATCACCGGGCAGAAAGCCGATATCCTTGTTGCTCAGGGGCACCGCCGGCCGGGCCAGAAAAATCTGACGGTAAAACTTTTTACTTTCCAGTGCGGCAGCCAGCGCCACGAGCGTTTTACCGGTTCCCGCTTTTCCGGTAAGCGTGACCAGCGGAATGTTGCGGTTCATGAGCGCGTCCAATGCAAAAACCTGTTCCGCATTTCGCGCTTTGACACCCGAGCAGGGTTTACTTTCAATGCGACGAATTTTCCCGATAGCCGGATCAAATACGCCCAGGGCCGACACGCTGCCGTTTTTCATAATCAGATATTCATTCGGCATCAGCGGCTCACGGGATAGGGCTTCCGGCAATGGCGTTTCAAACGGAAGCTGGTAGAGTTGCTCGATGGCGGGTAGGGGAAAATCTTCCAGGACATGACGACCTTTGTATATTTCGGAAATATTTTTAACGTGATCGGTAGTATAATCTTCCGCCTTAAGACCGATGGATTTTGCTTTCATTCTCAGGTTGACATCCTTTGTCACCAAAACCGTTTGTTCAAAGGACGTTTTTTCGGCAATCCGATACGCCGTGTTCAAAATATGATGGTCGGATTTTCCGACTGAAAAGTTCATCTTCAGTTTTTCATGAAACTCACCCCCCAGATGAATGCTGACTTTGCCTTTTCCCGAGCCGATGCTGACACCGCCGTTGAACAGCTTATCGCCGGATAGCATATCCAGATTGCGAAGAAATTCTCGTGCGTTGCAATGGATGGTCTCTTTGCCCCGTTTAAACCCGTCTAATTCCTCAATCACGGAAATCGGAATCACGACATTGTGTTCATCAAATTGGTAAAGGCAACTGCTGTCATGTAAAATGACATTGGTATCCAGGACAAAATTTTTTTTCTTTCGATTTGCCATACCCCATCTCCGATCCCGGCAACGCCGTAAGCTGAAAGCTGGAAGGTCAAAAGACGCAGACATCAACAATCACTATTGAATAGATACGAACAAGCGCGTTCGTGCCCGTATATTTCTGATAAAGGCACTGATAAGAATGGTTTTGATGATGAATCGTAGCATCAACATCTCTTCATTTCAATCAATATATGCTTGTCCGGAAAACGGAATCGGTGCTGCCGGCTGTTTTTATGACCGTTCTCCATCTTGCGGTATATTAATCAAACGCTAGTAAAATAATAACGATCAGGGCCTATTCAATTCGATATCGGTTTCAAGGAAAAAAAAGCCCCTTGCCCGAAAAGCAACCCGAACGGAAAGGTGTGCCGCCGGTTCGTCAAACCTTATCATAGGAGAATAAAATGGAATCCGCCGAAAAACAATTGCTTCTCTTCCCGGAAACGATATCCCCCCATTCAATGACGTCGTTTATGCCAGAAAACGGCAAACGCGAACATCGCGTCCTGAATCTTCTCGCAAAACCGTTTGTATCGCTGACAGCCATTCAGCAATGCCGGCATCTGTATCAAACGCTGGATGCCAACCAAGGCCCTCGTGAATTCTTCGAGAGCATTTTAATCGCCCTCGATATTCAATTCTCCGTGAATGAAACGGAAAAGGCCGCTATCCCGAAAAAAGGCCCGCTGGTGATTGTGGCGAATCACCCTTTCGGCGCATTAGAAGGCATTATGCTGACGGCGCTGTTGCTTTCCATCAGGCCGGATATCAAGGTGATGGCGAATTTCATACTCGATCGGATTCCCCAAATGCGGGAATTATTATTATCGGTGGATCCGAACCCCTCCGAAAAATCAATGCATACCAATATCGGCCCCATGCGAAAAGCGATTCAATGGGTCCAACAGGGGGGCGCCCTGCTGGTATTTCCGTCTGGAACCGTTTCCCATTTGAGCCTTTCCCGGCGCGAAATATCCGACCCCGCCTGGAATACGGGCAGCGGCAAGATCATTCACAAAGCACAAGCTCCGGTTCTGCCGATTTTTATAGATGGCGCAAACGGAACATTATTTCAACTTCTCGGCCTCATTCATCCGGCCCTGAGAACCGCTCTGCTGCCACGCGAATTAGTAAATAAACGTAACCGGAAAATAACGATCAAAATCGGAAAGTTGATTCCTTATCCGCATCTTCGTGCAATCTGCGCGGAAGACCGGTTGATGGGTTACCTCAGATGGCGAACCTATTTACTCAGTCACGCCGGGAAAAGGCGCGCCGCTCCCCCTCACACAAACCCCGCTCAGGCATCGCACCGCAACCGGCCGGTCGCCGGGCCAATGGATCCGGTAGTTCTCCTGGCGGAGATAAACACGCTTCCGGTACGCCAGCAACTTATCACCAGCGGTCCGTTCACGGTTTGGCAGGCTTCCTTTGAGCAGATACCCCGCCTGATGATTGAAATCAGCCGTCTTCGGGAACAAAGTTTCCGGTTGGCAGGCGAGGGCTCCGGGAATGCCATCGACATGGACGCTTTTGATTCTCATTACCTTCATATCTTCATCTGGAATAATCAAACCCGTGAAGTGGTTGGCGCCTACCGTCTCGGCCGTACCGATATTATTCTCGATCGTTACGGTAAAAGCGGCCTGTATACCGCGACTTTATTTCATAGCCACACGGCTTTCTATGAAAAGATCGGACCGGCGCTTGAGCTGGGCCGGTCTTTTGTCCGGCCCGAATATCAAAAATCCTATTCTCCGTTATTGTTGTTGTGGAAAGGAATCGGTCATTTCATCGCCAGAAACCCGAAATACCGCATGCTGTTCGGACCGGTCAGTATCAGCCGCGATTACAGCGACTTTTCACGGCAGTTAATAACCACAACCCTGCTCTGGCATCATCACGCAGGCGATATTGCGGCCATGGTGAGGCCAAAATCACCGCCGGCCTTGAAACCGGTTCGGGTGAAAGGCTGTCAAGCGGATGATATGGAAAGTTTCTGCCGTGACATCCATGAGGTCAACGCCGTTATCTCCGATATCGAAATCGACAACAAGGGCATTCCGATTCTGCTGAAGCATTACCTGAATCTCGGCGGCCAGATACTCGCTTTTAATGTGGACAAACAGTTCAATCATGCATTGGACGGGCTGATTATTGTGGATTTATTTAAAAACGATCAAAAAACCCTTGCGCGATATATGGGAAAAGATGGCGCAGCGATGTTTTTCAATTTTAACCATTACCTTGCCGGAACGACCCATCGAACACATACAAACGCCAATGCCGCATGATCCAACGGCTTCTCTCCGACCAACCCGGGGGAACCCCTCATCCGGTAGGTAAAGTAATGAAAGTTTGTATCGACTTTTTTCGATTACGAATGATAGGGTAAAACCATGTGTCTCACACGATATATTTTAAAGGGAGGTGCAGCATGAAGATTTTCAGCGGCGGATTAAGTGTAGGCAACATTGCCATCGGCGCGGGTGTCGTGCTCCTTGCACCCGTTATTATTCCCGTAGTCGGCAGCATACTGAAACCTCTGGCCAAGGCCATCATCAAGGGCGGGCTGCTTGCCTATGAAGGGGTCAAGGTGACCATTGCCGAAACCAAGGAAACCCTCGAAGATTTGGCGGCTGAAGCCAAATCCGAGATTTTGCAGGCAAACGAAAGCACACCGGAATGACGCCGTTTCGATGACAACAGGCTTTAACCGAGTGCATTGGGATTGACATGTTACCGGAAGCGACGATTAAACACAGCCTGAGAAGACGGTTGCGTCTTCAAGTTATGTCGAAAAGAGGGGATTCAGCCTATTTTGAAAAGGTTGAAAATTGGCTTAAAGAAGCGCTTTCATCATCCACCATAACGGTTTCGGCGCTAACGGGCTGCTTGGTAATAGAGAACGACTCGGTCAACATTGAAGCGGTGCGTTCCATCGCATCCCAACGCCAATTATTTCTGATTACCCCCGGCACGCCGGCACCCAAAAAGCTTGCCGAACGCATCGCCGCGCCCATCAGAAAAGTAAATTGCGGAATTAATGTGCTGTCGGACGGTGCGCTGGATTTGCCTGGTGCACTGTTTCTCCTTCTCCTGATTTTTGGCGTGTGGGAATTGGCCATTGGTAATTTCAGACGACCACCTTGGTACACCGCGTTCTGGTACGCATTCGGACTTTTTTCAAAGTCGCTCTACGACGAATTAAACCGGACGATCGATATCGACAGGTAACAAACCCTGCGGGTTGTGTTTGGTTAAAGTTGCGCTCGTGCTTATCATGTCATGTTTCCATATGCGGTTCCCATTCCGCCCATGCGCCGCCAAAACTTAATTTGTTTTGTTGAATCGATTTTTTTTTCGACTAACCACCCCGATGTGATCATCGACTCTTTTCGAAAAGTTGCTGCCGCAGGATGCCGCCTTTAGAGCTGCGCAATCGCCGCCAGTTCGAGGTTTTTCTATCATTCCAACTTCATTTAATGCCGTCGGATGTTTAGCATGCCATCGATTCAACCCCTCCATACCAAGGTGAGCGGTCGCGCCCGTTTTAAAATTCCGGGTCTTCGACACGAACCGGGCGTCAAACAATACCTGGAGCATCAGCTAAGCCGTGATTCCGCTATTATTAAGGCATCTGCAAGCTGTATTACCGGCAACCTGCTGGTGTCTTACAATTCGAATAACAATCACCATTCGGTTGCGGTAATCATTCAACAGATCGTTCAAACATATATCCAGGACTCGGAAAATTCCGTTGTTTCGCAACGAGTGATTCGACCTCGAAGGGGTGACAACTCGAAAGGGAAACAAAGACAGGCGCGCCCAAAAACAAATTCAACCCCATTGCCGATACCGCCGGAAACAGGTGACAATCCAAAATGGCATTTAATGGAAAGCCGATCCATTCTTGAAACGCTTCACTCTTCCGACAAACTCGGATTGTCCGATCGATTCGCCGATTCCCTTCTGAAAGAATACGGCCCGAATCTGCTGCCTGAAGCCGAACCGAGATCCGGCTGGCAAATCTTTTTGAATCAGATGAACAGCCTGCCCGTTTATCTTTTGGGCGCTGCGGCCGGGGTGTCGGTATTGACCGGAGGGCTATTTGATGCGGCTGTGATCATGGGGGTGGTGGTCGCCAATGCGGTCGTCGGCTATTTTACGGAAAGCGCGGCGGAAAAAACCATCCATTCGCTCAAAAGCCTGGTACGACCCCATGCCGAGGTGATACGCGATGGCAAAACAAGGGCGCTTCCCGTCCAATCCGTCGTGGCTGGTGATATACTCGTCTTTAAACCCGGCGCTTATGTCGCCGCGGATGCTAGAATTCTTTCGGCGGCTCATTTAAGTATCGACGAATCCATGCTCACCGGCGAAAGCCTGCCGGTGGATAAGCATGCCGGACGGTTAACAGCGGCCGATATCGCGCTGGCAGACCGTACCAACATGGCTTATATGGGAACACTGGTCACCGGCGGGCAAGGCCTCGCCGTGGTGGTTGCAACCGGCGAAGCCACTCAAATCGGTCATATTCAGATGATGCTCAACCGGACGGAAACGCCGGAAACGCCGATTGAACGGCAATTGAGGCAAATGGGGGACCATCTGGTGCTCATGTGCGGGGGTATCTGCAGCGTCGTGTTTCTCATCGGCTTGCTTCAGGGATATGGTTTTCTAACCATGTTGCGAATGGCCATATCCCTGGCGGCGGCCGCCGTTCCCGAGGGGTTGCCGGCTGCCGCCACCATCAATTTCGCTCTCGGTATTAAAAAACTGCGCAAGCATCGCGTGTTGATCCGGCATTTACATGCGGTGGAAACATTGGGCGCCGTTCAAGCCATATGTATGGACAAAACGGGAACCATTACCCGTAATCTCATGACCGTTCAGCGCATCTGCGCCGGGGAACATTGCTACAACGTCGCCAACGGTCGTCTGACCGCCGGCAATGCCTCATCAGCCGATCCATCGACCGATGAGGGCCTGTTACAACTCATTACAGCCTGCGCCCTATGTCATGAGGTTAAGCTCAACGGGACGAATGCATCGGGACAAATCGAGTTGTTCGGCTCCGCCACTGAAAAAGCCCTGGTGCAACTGGCCATCGATGCCGGCTTTAACATTCACCGAATGAATCATGATTATCGCCGATTGGAGATCAATCACCGATCCGAAAACCGCCTTTTCATGAGCACGTTGCACAGAACGCCTGAAAATGACCGGATAGGTTACACCAAGGGAAGCCCGCCGGAAGTTTTGGCCATGTGCAGCAGCGAGGCTGTAAACGGCGCTGTACAGCCGTTGACGGACGCAAGGCGGCTCTCGATCGAATCCGAAAATGAAAAGATGGCTTCGGCGGCGCTGCGCGTGCTTGGGTTTGCTTATAAGCGGTTTTCAGATGATACGGGAGTGGAGAACGATTCAGATTTGGTCTGGCTGGGATTGGTGGGAATGGCGGACCCGATTCGACCGGGGGTTCAGCCGTTGATTCAGGTATTCCATCGCGCCGGTATCGACACCATCATGATCACCGGCGATCAAAGCTCGACCGCCTTTGCCATTGCTGAACAATTGAATCTGGCCGCTGACGGGCCTATCGAAATTCTCGACTCATCGAATCTGTCCGCTGTAAATCCGGAAACCCTCAAGGCGCTGGCCACCAAGGCTCACGTTTATTCAAGGGTCAGTCCCGCGCACAAGTTGCAGATTGTCCAAGCGCTGCAGTCAGCCGGCGTCACTGTGGCCATGACCGGAGACGGCATTAACGATGGCCCCGCGCTCAAAGCCGCGGATATCGGCATTGCAATGGGCAAAACAGGCACCGATGTGGCCAGGGATGTCGCAGATATGGTACTGGAGGAAGATGACCTGGAAACACTGGCGCTGGCGCTAAAAGACGGCCGGACCATTCATGTCAATATTCGCAAATCGGTTCACTTTTTTCTGTCCACCAACATCAGCGAAATCATACTGATGACGGCCGCCATGGCCTTGGGCATCGGGTTCCCGTTAAACGTCATGCAACTGTTATGGATCAACATTATTTCCGATATCTTTCCCGGGCTGGCCCTTGCGATGGAGGAGGCCGAAGACGATGTAATGAGCCGGCCCCCGCGCCAGACGGCCGCGCCCCTCTTTTCAGCCGGTGATTTCCTTCAAATGACCCGCGAGTCCGCGGCCATCACCGGCGGGGCCCTGGCCGCATACGGCTATGGGATTGCGCGATACGGACTCGGAAGCGGGGCTGCTTCGTTGGCCTTTCAGAGCCTCACCATCGCACAACTGCTGCACGCGATCAGTTGCCGCTCGGAGCATGCCAGCTTGTTCGGCCGAAGGAAGACGGCCGCCAACCCCTATCTGCGCATCGCGGTCGGCGGCTCTCTGGCCTTGCAGGCGCTGACAATGGTCTTTCCGCCGCTTCGCTCGTTGCTGGGCCTTAAGGCGCCCGCCCTGATGGATCTGGCCGTTATCGCCGGCACCTCCGTTTTACCCCTGTTGTTCAATGAAGCGGCAAAAACGAAATCCCATATTCGAAAACCTGAAGTAGAGGGTGCAAAGACACCTGTTTAACGCCATGGGGAGCTATTATGATTGATAATTTTGTTTTCACCTCCGAATCCGTAACCGAAGGCCACCCCGACAAGCTATGCGATCAGGTCAGCGATGCCGTGGTGGATCATTTTCTCGCGCTTGAACCCTGTTCAAAGGTTCGCTGCGAGTGTGCCGTTTCGGGCGCCATCGTCTTTATCGCTGCGCGATTTGCTTCCACCGTTACCGTAGATTTGACGCATGTGGCCAGAAAGGTCATTAAACGGATCGGGTATGATCAGCCGGAATTCAACCCGAAAAACTGCAGTATTCTCACGTCGCCGCAGGCCGCGGCGATCGATGAAAGCAGCCGTTTTGACGAACGCACCCTTTCGGATTCCGAAATAAACAACATCCCGGCCAGAAACCAGGTGACTGTATTCGGATATGCCACAAACGAAAGTCCCGTACTTATGCCGCTGCCCATATTTCTGGCCAATCGGCTAACGCAGCGCTTGAGCGCAGTTAGAAAAGAAAGGGTGCTTCCCTACCTCATGCCGGACAGCAAGGTTCAAGTGGGCGTAGAATATAAGCAGCGAATACCGTATCGAATTCACAGCATCACGATGGAAATTCACACGCGACACTTGAGCAACCCGAATACGGAAATTCTGAAACAGGATCTGCTCGATGCGGTCGTCACCCCGGTGTTTCATTCCATGGCGATTACACCCGATGAGAAAACATGGGTGAATGTCAACCCCGACGGCCCTTATTTGGGTGGTCCTTTAAATCATTCCGGGCTAACCGGCCGGAAGAACGCCGTTGACACCTACGGCGAGTACGCCCGCCAAAGCGGTAAGGCCCTCAGTGGTAAAGACCCGATGCGGGTGGATAGGATCGGCGCCTACGCGGCCCGGTATGCGGCCAAGAACCTGGTGGCGGCCGGTTTGGCGACATCCTGCGAAGTCGCGGTGAGCTATGCTAACGGTCTGGCCGCACCGGTATCGATTATGGTCAACACCTTCGGCACGGGACGAGAATCAGATCAACATCTAACCGATCTGGTTCAGGAGCGTTTTGAATTCAGACCGGCCGGCATTCTGAAGGCATTTGAACTCAGGCATCTGCCTGCCCGGCATCCGGATGGCTTTTTTCAAAGGCTGTCGTCCTACGGCCATTTCGGGCGGGAAGATATTGCGCTTCCATGGGAAAAAACGGGCGCAATCGACCCGTTGTAAGCTAAAGCGATCCTTTTGGAGGTTATTATGAGTTTTTTTTGGATTTCCGTAAGCGGCTTAGGGGGGCTCCTTTATCTTCTATTAAAGGGTATAAACACTTTAAAACGAAAAAAATCCCGACCGGCAGGTGACGTAAATTCCATTGTGAGGATTCGGGAAAATGTTGAAAACGCCTTGGCTTCCGGAGACATAACGATGATGACCGCGCTGCTTGAGGCGACAAACGACCCGTTGCTTCAAGACGCGCTTCTTACACGAATTGTTGCCATATATTATCGCATGCGATCCGAACCAGCCGCCAGAGAGGCCTTCTACCGCTACTCGGGCCGGCACATCGACATGATTCCCACCGTGCTGACAGCAATCGGCCAATCCGGAAATGACCGCCCCGGGCGCATTGAAACATTTAAATTGGCGGCTATCGCAATGGAAGAAGATAAACGTTATGATGAAGCGATTATCCTCTGTAACAAGGCGTTGTCGTATGGATTAAAAAACGGAACAAAAACAGGCTTTGAAGGAAGGATTGGTAGACTTGAAAAAAAACGAAATACTGCCCGCACCTCCGATTCCGGATAAAAGGCGTTACCCCTGGACCTGCATTCGGATGATGCGAACTAAATTAACGCCGCAATGAACGCCAGTCCACTGTCTTCCAGAACCCTGCCGACGGCCCAGCCAAAAAAGGCCCGACCCACCTTGCGAGCCGCCTTGTGACTGGCCTGCTGAATTTGTGCATCAAGCGTGATGGCGCGCCCCTCACTATAGAACCCATGATGTTGCAACACGTTAAACAGCTCTTGCGAGTTGATAACGGCTGCATCATAAGTAATAACGACGCTTCCGGTCAACGGATTCACCTCGACCCTTTCCGTTCCGCGAATATCCAAAATCGTTTTGACCGCATCCACCTTTCGGGGATTGTTCCGTATCGCGGGAATCCGTATTCGCAATCTTCCCGGTGTATGATGAACATAGTAGCTCATTGATACCTCCTTATTCCTCTTTATTCTGGATCTTTACAAACGTTTTACATTCGGGATAATACTTACATCGATATCGCGTCAAGGCCGCCTCCCGTTTATAAACATGCATCGGTGCATTACATACCGGGCATCGAGGTCGACTCAAGATATCTGCCGGCCTCCCTTCAACGACATACTGCCGGTTACAACTCAGACACAAGCGCCTCTTTTTACCATTCTTTACCCGGCCGTATTGGTAATATGCCGTGGATCCGCAGGACGGGCATTTAACTGTTTCTTCCACCATGGCGCCTTTTCTCTCTTCATTGATACGCCATAATTATGTCGGCTCTGTTTGGTTTTTATTAAGATTATGCAAAATATTTATGTTGTTGATGTCATCCCGGGATTCCCGTAACGAATGAGTCCATCGGTCAGAATCAGAAAGCCGGCGTAATCTCTTTTTAACACAACCATCATTGAACCCAAATATTGGTCCGATATTTTCCCGCACGGTTCATGTAGGAAGTATAACTGCACGATAGCGCCAATTCGGCGCAGGAAAGGGATGTATGAATAACGACGCGATCAGCAACGATTGGCTCGATAGAATAGAACGCATTGACTTTGCGTTTCAGCCCATCGTGAATATTCATTCCGGTGTCTGCTACGGATACGAGGCGCTCTTGCGCAACTGGGAAGCCGCCGGCTTTACGTCGATCGGGAATTTATTTGACCGGGCTTTCAACGAAAATATACTTCATCAGGTAGATTTACGGCTCAGGGAAAAGGCCATCCATAAATTTGCCGATATCGCGTGGTGCCGGTTCACCAAATTATTTTATAATCTCGATAACCGTCTTTTTGATTCATCGGATTATAAAAACGGTCAAACCATTCGACAGATGGAGAAGCTGGGGCTGCCACATACCTGCCTTTGTTTTGAAATATCAGAAAAGCACCAACTGGCTGACGGGCAAAAGGCTGCGGCAACCTTTTGCACCTATCGAACCCAGGGGTTCAGAATCGCGGTGGATGATTGCGGCAGCGGCTTTTCGGGGTTGAAACTGTTATATTACGCTGAGCCGGACTATATTAAGATCGACCGTTTTTTCATCATGGACATCGAAACGGATGCCAAAAAGCGGCTTTTTGTCTCCAGTATCGTCGAAATCGCCCATCTGATGGGAGCGGTGGTAGTGGCTGAAGGCGTGCAAACCCGCCAGGAGTTTTACGGCTGCCGAAGCATCGGGTGCGACCTGGTGCAAGGCTATCTCGTGCAAAAACCACAAACGGACATTTCCGAATTACAAAAAAAATATGACACCATCGAGCTGATGAGCCAGTCGGACAGGCGATATGACACCACCATTGATCAAACCCTGATTAAAACGGAAATGCGTCATCTGCCGCCTATTCAAGAGGATCAGGATATCATCACCGTTTTTGAAAAATTTCGGGAAGACAAAAACTCGCCTTTTTTCCCCGTCATCAATCACAACGGGGAGCCGCTTGGCATCATTCGCGAGTCGGCATTCAAGGATTATGCCTATTCCCGTTACGGCCGGCAACTTCTGGAAAATCCGACGTTCGGGAAAAGCCTTTCCCGCTTTATCAGCAAATTTCCCGTTGCGAGTTTAACAACTTCCATTGAAAAAGTGTTGAAAATTTTTGCACAGAACGAAACCTTGGAAGGGTTGCTTATTTTAGAGGATCTAAAGTACATCGGCTTTTTAAGCGCTCAATCCCTATTGAAGATTCTGAACGAAAAAAACCTCTCCATCGCCAGAGATCAGAACCCGCTGACAAAACTTCCCGGCAATACGATTATCTACGAATATATCTCCACGGCACTCAGCGACCTTGAGAACCAATACTATTGTATTCATTTTGACTTTGATAATTTTAAGGCGTTTAACGACAAATACGGGTTCCGGCACGGCGATCGGTTGATTCTGCGGTTTGCCGAGCTTCTCAGTAGCTTCGATGAGTTCGCGGGTAAGCTGGTGGGGCATATCGGCGGAGACGATTTTTTCCTCGGGCTGAAAAACCTCGTATCCCCAAAGGTCATCACCGGCGTTCGGCGGTTAGCCGCCCAATTTAAAAATGACGCTGAAAGCTTTTATGAGCCCGAGGCCGTCCGGGATGGATTCATTTTGACTCGGGATCGGGAAGGCCAGGAGAAGAAAATACCGCTGTTGACCGTGAGCACGAGCATCTTGGTATTGCCCCCCGGGGATCGCGGTGTCTATTCTGTCGAAAACATCGGCACCAAATTGGCCGCCATGAAAAAGACCGCCAAACAATCCGACGATAAGCTGTGCATCAGCGAAATCGCACCGGAGTTCCCGAGATTGGGGCTTCGACTGGCCAACTAATGCTGCTTCGGCAATAATATCGTTTGGCTTGGATGCGCATCCCGTTCACCGGAAAAAGAAAAGAGGTAGAAAATGGCAAAGAGCATTAAAGAAATCAAGCGCGATATTTTATTCAAGTTCAAAACCATGAGCAGTGAACGACATATTCTCTCCGGGTTATGGCTGCGCAGGGAATACCTGGAAAAACTGTCCCGAATTGAAAAACAACTGTTTGAAACCGCCGTGAACGAACTATCGGCCATCGGAATAATCGAATACAAACTCAACCCCTTCTCAAGCCTTAGATTAACCGCCAAAGGAGAATGTCTTCTCTTCCAATGACCGCTCACGGCAAAATTAAAGCAACCCGAATCTTATCCATGCTGCGGCACAAAAGGCTTCCCGGCCAACTGGTGATTCAGTTGACCGATCGATGCAATGCCCGTTGCCCTCAATGCGGCATGCGCGTCACCGAACCCTTTGACCGATCGAGCTTATCCGTCGAAAGGATCAAGCCGATGCTTCGGGCTGCCGCTGAAAAGGGTTTTGCGGCGGTCTCCTTTACGGGCGGCGAACCGCTGTTGCGTCTCAAAGAGCTGACAACGCTGATTTCTTACGCCGGCGCGCAAGGGATTCCCTGTATTCGGACCGGCACCAACGGCTTTATCTTTCAATATTCGCAATCCCCCGAGTTCAGCTCAAGAATCGCTCGCGTCGCCGATGCCCTTGCGGAAACCCCCTTGCGAAATTTTTGGATCAGTATTGATTCCTTCATACCCGAAGTTCACGAGGGCATGAGGGGGTTTAAGGGCATTATTCGGGGATTGGAAAAGGCGTTGCCGATTTTTCACGCGCGCGGCCTGTACCCTTCCGCAAACCTCGGCATCAATCGCAACCTGGGCGGGCATCTCACGCGGGAGCTTAGCCGTACGCAGTTTCATTGTGAGGCGGCGTATCTGGCCGAATTTTACACACGCTACCTTAACGCCTTTCATAGGTATTATCGTTTTATCCTTTCACTCGGTTTTACCATTGTCAGTGCATGCTACCCGATGAGCCTTGGAAACAGCGAAACCGACAGCGGGTTATCTCCCGTATACGCCGCCACCGCGGTGGACGACATCGTGCGATTTACAAATTACGAAAAAGCACTATTATTTAAAGCGCTTGGAGAGACGGTCCAAGCCTTTCGCGCCGATATTCGTATTTTCACACCCCTTTGCTCACTCGATATGCTTGAAAATCAGTGTGGCGACCTGTTCGGCAACACGTATTCATGCCGCGGCGGGATCGACTTTTTCTTCGTCAATGCATCACAGGGCGATACCTTTCCCTGCGGTTACCGGGGTATGGAAAATCTCGGCAAATTTCAACAGCTGAATCAGACCGCCATCAATACTTCGGCAAGCTGCACGGCCTGTGACTGGGAATGTTTTCGCGATCCATCAACACTTTCCGGTCCCTTTCTGAACGGGTTGTTCGCGCCGGTTCGGGAATTGAAAAAATGGGTCAAATCCCCCCGATTTTACCGCCATTGGCTTCAGGATCTACTCTATTACGGCGCCTGCGATTTTTTTAACGGTCGCATGCCGCCCCGCCCGGAACGCCTGCGTGTCTTTAAACAGGGAAAACGCACCTAATCCTTTTTTATTTCACCCCTAATGCCGGCCAAATACGAAGGTGCTTTTGATAACACAATATATTGAAGTCCGTTTACCGGGCATAGACTTGTCTATTCAGACCGAAAAGGAGACCATACAGCATGCGAATTGATTTTCATGTTCACTCTAAGAGCTCAAAACGCCCTTCCCAGTGGATTCTTCAAAAAATAAATTGCCCCGAAAGCTTTACCGAGCCGACATCTCTATATAACACGGCCAAAGCGCGCGGAATGACGCATGTCACCATCACAGATCATAACAGCATCGAAGGCGCTCTTGAAATCGCGCATCTCCCCGACACCTTCATCAGCGAAGAAATCACCACTTATTTCCCGGAAGATAATTGTAAACTGCATGTTCTGGCGCTTAATATCACGGAAGCGCAGCACAACGAAATTCAGCGACTGCGTCAAAATGTGTTTGAACTGGTCGAATATCTGAACCTAGAGCGGATTTTAAATATCGTGGCCCATCCGCTCTATGCGATCAACGGGAAACTCTCCATCGCGCATTTTGAAAAAATGCTTCTCCTGTTTAATTATTTTGAAATCAACGGCTCTCGCAATAAACGTGAAAATGATTGCTTATCCGCCATCCTGGGCAATCTGAAACCCGAGAATATCGATCAATTATCAGAAAAACATCATCTTGAACCGAAATTGAACCGGCCCTGGCAAAAGCGCCTTTTCGGCGGTTCCGATGACCATAGCGGGTTAAATATCGCCCGCACCCACACGCAAATTCCGGGGGTGGAAACACTCGACGATCTTTTTAGCACCGTTGAGTTACACGCCTTCACCGTGCATTCGGAGCCGGCAACCCCCAAAACCATGTCGCATAACCTCTACGGCATCGCCTACCAGTATTATCGCAACAAATTCAACCTGCAGCACCGCTACGCCGAAAAAGACATCCTGATGCGATTTCTGGATCGTTCCCTGCGCGGAGAGGGCGAAGCGTCAGCCGGTATTTTGTCAAAGCTCTACTACCTGTGGCATTACCGTAAACAGAAAAAGGAAACGGCACCGGTCTCCGAATCCCTGCTCGATCTGCTGAAATATGAAACCCGGCGCATGATTCAGGATAATCCGGACCTCCTCGCGCCGGCCGATGCACTGCCGGGGGATGGCCAAAAAGAAGAACTGCGATGGTTCAACTTCGTCAATGACGCCGCCAACCGGGTCATGGTCCATTTCGGCGATTCTCTTCTCGATCAACTTTCCGGCGCCAATGTCTTTAACCTGTTTCACACCATCGGTTCCGCCGGCGGCCTCTACACGCTGCTGGCCCCCTATTTTGTTGCCTATACCCTTTTTTCCAAAGACAAGGCATTGAGCGATGACATTTATCAGCGGTTTGGAACCCCGGCGGATCATGCCGCCGTCCGCGGGAAAACCGCCAATGTCGTTCATTTCACCGATACCTTTTACGATGTCAACGGTGTTGCCCAAACGCTTCAGCAGCAGATTAAGATGGCGATCAAGTTCGGAAAAAACCTCACCGTCATCACCTGTGAATCCCAAAAACATCCCTGCGGCTTGGGCCTGCGCAATTTCGAACCGATCGGCGTTTATGAGCTGCCCGAATATCCGGATCAAAAAATCTATTATCCCCCCTTTCTCGAAATGCTCGACTATTGCTATGAAAATCAGTTCACCCATATTCACTCGGCCACCCCCGGCCCCGTGGGATTGGCCGCATTGGCCATCTCCAAAATCCTGCGTTTGCCCTTTATCGGCACCTATCATACCGCCATTCCGCAATATGCCCGCATCTTGACCGGCGACAATGCGATCGAAGAGCTGATGTGGCGGCTCATATTATGGTATTATGACCAGATGGATGTGGTTTACGCACCATCGGAAAGCACTCGTAAGGAGTTGGTCGATAAAGGCCTTTCAGATGAGAAGATAAAGCTGTATCCCCGCGGCATCGATATCAACTTCTTTCATCCGTCCAAGCGAAACGGGCATTTGAACCAACATCTCGAGTACCCGAACATTTTAAAATTGTTATATGTCGGGCGCATCTCCAGGGAAAAAAACCTTCACCTTCTGGCAAATGCCTTTAAAGCACTGGCTGAAAGGCATTTAAACCTGTCCCTCGTCATTGTTGGAGACGGTCCCTATCTGGAAGATATGAAAGCGTCCCTGAATGGATATCCGTGCCTCTTCACCGGGTACATGGAGGGCGACGCTTTGGCCGAACTCTATGCGTCTTGTGATTTATTCGTTTTTCCCAGCACAACGGACACCTTCGGCAATGTGGTGCTGGAAGCACAAGCCTCCGGACTTCCGGTCATTGTAACGGACCAGGGCGGCCCCTGTGAAAACCTGCTGCCGAATATTACGGGCCTCATCGTGGCCGGTGATGATGAAGCGGCGTTGGAAGAGGCCATTCATTCCCTCATTACCGATTTAAAACGGCTGACGCAAATGGGACGCGATGCCCGGGACTATATGGAAAAAAGATCTTTCGAAGCCGCCTTTATGCAATCGTGGGAGATGTACGATGAGGGCCTTTGCCATTCACACAGTATCGCCGTTTAAGGGCATCCTTCACGGATTACACGGTGCAGGGAGCGAACCTGTGCGTGCGCCTATTGCCGTTTTGGTCGCCACTGTAGGGAGCAGACCTGCGTGTCTGCCCCCGTAAATCATGATGCATCCCCGCCAAACCAGGGCGGACACACAGGTCCGCCCCTACGTTTCCCCGTACGTTGCCCGCGACAGTTACCATGGATGTTGTTTTCATTAACCAACCGGCAATACTCCCATTCGAAACCGAACAACAGCGCCTCAACCTCCTATCGGTTGGGGCGCTGTTGTTTTTAGCCGTCAACACGCTGCTGTATCACAAAAAGAAGGCGACGGTCCCCACCCTTTTATTCCGGTGGAATCCGCCGCCTCATGTTCACTCAACGATGACCTTCGGGTTTCAACGTACCGGGCGGTGAGGAATTATTTCACGCCGGCGCTTTCAAGCCGGAAAGCCGATGGTGTTCTTCTTTAGAACTTATAGACGACATCGCATTGATAAAGATCAACGTCTTTCTGGTTTTCCCTTGCATCGGCTTCATAAAAGAAGGCCGTAACGCCGGTGCTGATATTTTTCGTCATGCTGTAAGAAGCGCTGATTTTATGCCCCTTTAAGTCTGTAGAGCTCAAACCCGCGCCAAAATCGGAATCTTTCAATCCGCCATAAAGGGAATCCGCGCCGACAACCGCATAGGCATATCCAACCTTGAACAACTTCATGATTTTTGCGTCCAACCCGATCAGCCATCCCAGATCCTCATCCCCGGGGTTCAGCGTACCGCCCAGTTGACCCTCTCCATCCTCACCATCCGCTCCGAAATTGCACCAGATATGCCCATAGGGGGTTAATTTGACCGCACCGGCCGGAATGGTTGCCTCAACATAAAGATCGCCGAGCTGATAATCATAATCGGGGTTGGGTGCTTGTTCATCACTGAATTCACTATCGAAATGCTGGTATCCCACAGCGGCCAACAATTCGACTTCTCCAATTATATTTTCATAGCCGACCTGGCCACCGAGGAGCATGGCCGTGTCTTTGTCGTTTTTATAAAAACGAACCCCGTAGGCGCCCAAGGTGGCAAACACACCAACATCACTTTTATATTTGGCGGTAAAACCGGTCGGTCTCAAATCGCCGTCCCAATATAACCAAGAGGTCTCAAATGGATTTTTTTGCTGACCGAGAATAAAAGAAAATGACTCCATCTTATGCTTGGCATAGGCATAATCGAGCCGAATGTCACCAGTCTCGAACGGAGATTCTTCCCCCCAGGTGTCGTTGGTGCTGGTGCCATCGATACCGCCCGTGGCCAAGCCCGCGCCTATCTCCCAGTTTTCGGTTTTGTTTTTCCAAACACCGCCCACGCGAAACCGGGTTCGCCACCGATTCTGAGCATCGTAATCATCGGCAGGATTGTCCCGATCCATTCTTTCATAACGGACCCTTAAATCCCCCTTTATTTCAAGCTGGTCGATCAGTTCATTGGCAAGGGAAACCTTTGCGCTTTCCCCGGTTGCGATCTTGGTATCGACTTTTTCCTCTATCTTCTTATCCAGTGCATCTCCGGTCGCGCCTTTGAGTTGTTGAATTTCCATTTCCTGGAATTTCACCTTTTGCTTCAGGTATTCAAGCTCCCGAAGGATCAGCTCCTGATTATAATCCGCTGCTCCCGCAAACGGTGCTATCAACAAAAGTGCCGCCAACGCGAAGAATAGTGCCAACCTCTTTTTCATGAATCTCCTCCTTTAAATTAAATAGATAAATACTTCCAACCAGATAATGACCTTCTTCCTGTTTTTTTTGCCCTGCCCCCATCGATTGAGCCGGTTATATGAGCTATGACCGCCATGGGAAATCAGAGAGACGGTTTTACTTTTGGACGAGTTTTGTTTTGGCAAGATTAAAGAAGGATTAGTCCTCTATGAGCCGGTTTATTTTGATCTTCTTTTTGCAGTGGTGCCCAAACGCGAATACGAAAAGGACCATTACCGGTTTGTTTATGAAAACAACATCCATGGCGTCGCGGTCAACGTAGGGGCGGACCTGTGTGTCCGCCCTGGGTTGGGCGGGGAGCGTGCACTATGATTCACGGGGGCAGACACGCAGGTCTGCCCCTACAAAGGCAATAGGCGCGCGCACAGGTTCGCCCCTATACCGTGTTGATCCAGAGGTGTTAACAAACCGGTAATGCGCCCACACGAAAGCTTTAAAAAAACAACGTTCGATTCGGAACAACCGATGGTCTACCGCCTGCCATCAAAAGCAAGGCTAACTCGTTTCAAACAATTTATTTCGGCGTTTTTGGATAAAATACGCGGCGTGTGTTGGGGGGATAAAGTGTGTATCATCGGAGAAGGCCGTTTGCCGCCAAGCAGCCCAGCCGCCCAGCTTCCAGCGTTTAGTACGACCAAATCATCCGAACCGCCCGGTGATGTAATCTTCGGTAAGCTGATGCCGTGGCTTGGTGAATATTTGAATGGTCGTGCCCACCTCGATCAGATCGCCCAAGTGAAAATAGGCGGTTCGCTGGGAAACGCGGGAGGCTTGTTGCATGGAGTGCGTCACGATGACAATGGTAAATTGTTCTCTTAGCTCGTCAATCAAATCTTCGATCTTTGCCGTGGCGATCGGGTCAAGCGCGGAACAAGGTTCGTCCATCAGAATGACTTCCGGGCTCACGGCAATGGTTCTAGCAATGCACAACCGCTGTTGCTGGCCGCCGGACAACCCGGTTCCCGGGTGATCTAGTTGGTCTTTGACTTCATTCCAGAGCCCTGCTTTTTTCAGGGAAATCTCGACCAGTTCGTTCAACTCCGCCTTGTTTTTCGCCAGGCCGTGAATTCTCGGGCCATAGGCCACATTATCGAAAATCGACTTTGGAAACGGGTTCGGTTTCTGGAACACCATTCCCACCTGCGCACGCAGGGGCACCACATCGACTTTTTCCCCGTAGATATCCATTCCGTCCAGGGTGATCTGTCCGGTGACGCGGCACCCGTCAATGGTATCGTTCATTCTGTTCAAGCATCGAATAAACGTGGACTTCCCGCAGCCTGAAGGCCCGATCATGGCGATCACTTCATTGCGTCCGATATCCAAAGACACATTTTTAATCGCTTGTTTTTCCGCGTAATAAACATTCACATTCCGACACGCCATGCGCGGATTTTCAACCTGCCACTCGCCCACGGTTTCCCGTACATCACGGCCGACGGCGATGCCGCCTTCCGCTCTTTCCGCTGTCGGCTTGACGCTTGCCCGCCCCGGTATGGTCGTACGGTCTTTCATTTCCAAAATCGATTCCATTTAACCCGCTGATTAAAAAAATTTTAAGACGGAACTGCCGTGCCCTTGACGGTACAATGTCACCGGTCCTTCGTCAAGTTTACACAACCCCTTTGGGGTTGATGGTTCATTGGTTTGTTCGTGGTTTACCCAGGGTAGCGGCCTGCGCCGCAACCCTGGGCTATGTTACATAGCCCCTTTGGGGCATTCAGTTTTTGTTCATCGCTACGGCCGTTTTTATCCTGGCCTCATAGACGGATAAGCAAAGCAAACATAATGCCTAAACCATCGATAGAATAAATACACCGTGGTTCTTTGACACCCTTATTTCATGCTGACCGGGACGAGGTGTTTCGCGTTGTCGCTGTATTGTTTCCGTTCCGCGTCCGGCATCGGAATCAAACCCTTTTCACTCAAATACCCTTCCGGTCCCCAGGCTTTTTCACTCGTAAACTCTTTGAGATATTCCCGAATACCCGGGATGACATCGACATGGGCTTTTTTGACATAGAAAAACAGGGGCCTGGATACGGCGTACTTGCCGGAGGCAATCGCATCGAAATTCGGTTGAACGCCTTCGATGACGGAGCCCTGAATTTTATCCTGGTTTTGTTCCAGAAAACTGTAGCCGAAGATACCGAACGCATCGGGATTGGCGTCGAGTTTTTGCACGATCAGGTTGTCGTTTTCACCGGCTTCAACATAAGCACCGTCTTCACGAATCGTATGGCAAATGGATTTGAACTTTTTCTCGTCCGACTTTTTCAATGCCTTAATCCACCCGAACGCTTGCCCGCCTTCTTCCATGGCCAGTTCCACAAACGCATCCCGAGTACCGGAGGTCGGCGGCGGTCCGAGAACTTCAATTTCTACATCCGGCAGAGAGGGGTTGACACTTTTCCAAGTTTTATGCGGGTTGGCCACAAGCTTTCCCTCTGTTTTGGCGTCGGGCACATCCTTGGCCAATGCGAGAAAAATTTCTTTTCGGGTCAGCTTCATCACGGGTGCTTTCTTGGAATTGGCCACCACGATGCCGTCATACCCGATTTTAACCTCAACGATTTCTTTTACGCCGTTTTTTTCGCAGCTTTCACACTCGGACTTTTTGATCGCCCGGGAAGCGTTGGTGATATCGGGGTGCTCAACACCGATACCGGCGCAAAAAAGTTTAAAGCCGCCGCCCGTTCCGGTGGATTCGATTTTGGGCGTTTTAAATGAGGTTGTTTTTCCGAACTGTTCGGCCACGACGGTCGCAAACGGGTATACCGTTGATGAGCCGACAATGCTGATATAGTCCCGCGCCGATTCCGCATGCGCCAGACCCAGTGATCCGGCAATAAAGAGAGCCGCCGTAAACGTACCGATTTTCCTTTTCAACATTTCTTTTTTCCTCCTTAAGCGTTTGGTTTATATTCCGCGACGAGTTCGCTAACGTCGGTTCATATTCGTATTTCAATATTCAAACAATGTTAGCGCCGAATGATTGTTTTATTAGCGGCGCTCGCCTTCAACTTGTATTTCTACCAGCGACGCTCAAAGCGGCGCCTTAAAATGACGGCCGCTGAATTCATAACAATCAAGAAGGCCAGCAACACCATGGTCGCTGCAGACGTTTTTTCAATAAAAGCCCGCTCAGGGCTATCCGCCCATAAAAAAATTTGAACGGGCAACACAGTGGCGGGGTCCGTGATGCTGCCGGGAATATCCACAATAAACGCAACCATGCCGATCATCAACAAAGGAGCAGTTTCCCCCAGCGCCCGCGCCATCCCGATAATCGTTCCGGTCAACATGCCGGGAAGCGCCAAAGGCAACACATGGTGCATGACCGTCTGCATCCCCGAAGCCCCGACACCCAGGGCGGCCTCTCGAATAGACGGCGGCACCGCCTGAAGCGCCGCTCGACCGACAATAATGATCGTGGGTAAGGTCATGAGCGTCAACACCAGCCCCCCCACAATGGGCGCCGAGCGGGGAAGACCGAAAAAATTCAAAAAAACGGCCAGTCCCAGCAATCCGAACACGATGGAGGGCACGGCGGCCAGATTGTTGATATTGACCTCGATCAGATCCGTCCACTGGTTTTTGGGCGCAAATTCTTCCAGGTATACGGCTGCGGCCGCACCGATGGGAAAGGAAAGGATGAGGGTGACGATCAGCGTCAGGAAGGACCCCACCACCGCCCCCCAGATACCGGCCAGCTCGGGTTCTCTGGAATCACCTCCGGTAAAAAAGGTCCGGTTAAATCGTTTTTCAAGGCGCCCTTCGGATTGAAGCCGCGATATCCATTCCAATTCCTTTTCGCTCAAGGGTCCGCCATGGTCTTTGCCATTCGCGGATCGAAAATGCCCCTTTACCACCATGTCCACATTGTCATCCGCCGGCACCCACAGGGTCCGGGTGGTTCCGATAAGGCCCGTATCTTTCAAAATGCTCGAGCGAATCTGAAATGCCGCCCCTGAGCTCACCAACCGATACAGCTTGCGTTTATCCTGCCGTGTTTCAACTTCGGGGAAAAGCTGTTCCAAAGATCGTTTCACCAGCCGGTTGTAATCCGCATTTGCCAGCGCCGTCTGGTCCAGCATCGAGGGGTCCATGAAAACATTCAATTGAATGAACGTCTGTTGAAAAGCCGTATACCCTTTTCCGATAATACTGATAAACAGTAAGGACAAAAAGCCCAAACTGGCGGTAATGGCGATCATCCCGTAGAGACGAAACCGGCGCTCGGCACGATACCGCTTGGGGAGCCTCCGGTTGACAATGTCGATAGTGCTGACCGGCTTTTTATTTTCCTGAGTCATGGCTTTTATTCCCGCGTCTGTTTTACCGAAAGCTGTCAGCTATCAGCTTTCAGCTATCAGCTATCAGCTACCAGCTACCAGCTTCCTCTATTTCACTCGTATTGTTCCCGGTACTTTCTAACCACATGCAGGGCCACAATATTGAGCACCAAGGTGACAGCAAACAGCAGCAGCCCAAGCGCAAAGGCCGCCAGTGTTTTGGGGCTGTCAAATTCCTGGTCCCCCACCAACAGCGTGACAATCTGGACCGTCACGGTGGTGACCGTTTTCAACGGGTTTACCGTCATATTGGCCGCAAGTCCCGCCGCCATCACCACAATCATGGTTTCCCCGATGGCTCTGGAAACAGCCAGTAAAATCCCGCCGACAATCCCTGGCAGCGCCGCCGGCAACACCACCTGTTTAATCGTCTCGGATTGGGTGGCGCCCAGCCCGTAAGCCCCGTCCCTTAACGATTGCGGCACCGCGTTGATCACATCATCGGAAATGGATGAAACAAACGGAATGATCATGATGCCCATGACGGCGCCTGCCGCCAACGCACTTTCCGAAGCCACCTCCAGCCCCATGGACGTGCCTACTTCTCGAATAAACGGCGCCACCGTCAGTGCGGCAAAAAAGCCGTACACGACGGTCGGAATGCCGGCCAGAATTTCCATAAGGGGTTTCGCAATGGTTCGAAGCTTTTTACCCGCGTATTCTGAAAGATAGATGGCGGCCATCAACCCGATGGGCACCGCCACGATCATGGCGATACCCGAGATAAGCAGCGTGCCGACCAGAACCGGAACCGCACCGAAGGCGCCGGATGACCCCACCTGATCGACCCGAATCGCCATCTGCGGACTCCAGCGAAGTCCGAAAAGAAAGTCTGAAAGCGGCACCACATGAAAAAATCGAATCGCTTCATAGAGGACGGACATGATAATGCCGATGGTCGTTAAGATGGCGATGCAGGAACAGGCGATCAGCAGTAGCTTGATAACTTTTTCCACATGGTTTCTTGCTCTCATCGCGGGCTTTATTCGATTGCGGATCATTCCGATGCCCAGCATCCCGACGCACACCGCGCATACGATCAGCGCGGCATTGCTGGTTGCTTTGAGATTTCGATAATGGTCCGCGGCGCTTCGCAGGGTGTCATCCACCTGTTTGGAAAGAATATTGCCGTCAACCAGATTGAGAATATCGTTAATGACGAGATTGCGCCTGTTTTCAGGCAATTCTCGTATCTCCGGAGGCAAATCGGCAATGACCAGATGCGTGATGATGCCGGATTCAAACGCCATCCAGCCGCACAGAACCGCAAGGGCGGGAAGTCCACACCAAAGGGCCGTCAGCATGCCGTAATAAGTAGGCCGGGAATGAAGCGTTTTTGTTTTTGACACACCCTCGGCAACGGCGAAGGCGCGTTTTTTGCCGATGAAGTAGCCAAAAATCGATAGCAGAAGAATCGTGAGCATCAAAGTAAAAGGTGACATAAAAGCGCCCTTTGTGTTATCGTTCGAAAATAGCTGCAAAGATCATCATGCCGGCAAACCGGAAGACTGATTTTCCAATGGCCGACATTGCCGTTACGTTAAAAAATAATTGTTAGCATACGATTAGCATCCCATTAGACCTTTGTAAGGTGTCATCGTCAGCTGGCGGTTTCCGAATGACTTGTCGCAATTCTTGGGAGCGCTTATCCCCCCTAATCCGGCAAAGCTGGGATGCTGGGATGCTGGGATGCTTAAGAGCCATCTTTCACCTTCGGCGAATATACACGTAAAAGCGTGCATGTTTCTGGTAAAGGGCCTAATCAAACAAAAGCGCGAATCTAACATGGATCTAACATAATAGCTGTATCCAGAGCTGAGGCAAGAGAAGGGTTTCATGCAATCGGGTTGCATCGAATAGGAAAACAACATGAGAAAACATTTTCAAAGAGAGCTGGAACAGATTAAAAAAATGGTCCTGGCGCTTGGCGCGGTGGTGGAGGACAGGGTCCACATGGCGGACCGGGCGATCGCTGATTACGATGCGCAAATAGCCGCAAAAATAATTGCCACGGATTATGAGATCGACGAGATGGAGGTCGAGCTGGAGGAAGAATGCCTCAAGGCCCTGGCCTTGCACCAACCGGTGGCGGCGGATCTTCGATTTCTGGTGGCGGTCATCAAAATCAACAACGATCTTGAAAGAATCGGCGATGAAGCGGTCAACATCGCGCAACGGGTTGAAATTCTGGCCCAGCAAAAAGAGAACACCTTTCGCTTCGATTATGCTTCCATGATGAGCAAAGTCATCTACATGCTGAAAACCAGCCTGGATGCATTGGTCAACATGGATCTGGATCTGGCCTATCGCGTATTGACCCTTGACGATGAGGTGGATAAATTAAAGGTCACCGCGTATGACCGTATCAAAGCGGCCATGAATACGCGCCAGGGAAGAGTCGGTTATTATATTAATCTGCTGCTGATTTCACGCCATTTGGAAAGAGCGGCGGATCATGCCACCAATATCGCCGAAGAAGTGGTCTATATGGTCGAGGGAGATATCGTCCGGCACACGAAAATATGACGGCGGGTTGCGGCCGACGTAGGGGCGGACCTGTGTGTCCGCCCTGTTTTGGCGGGGGGCGTGCACCATAATTCACTGGGGCAGACACGCAGGTCTGCCCCTACAATTGCGAGGTGTTAACAATCCGGTAATGCTCCCGTTGCAATTTCATCTTGAAGCACTTCACGGTTGAAGGTAAATAATGGGAAAAGCAAAAATATTGATCGTCGATGATGAAGAAGACATCCAGGAGCTGGTGCGGGTCAATCTCGAAAAGGAAGGCTATGAAACCGCCTGTGCCGAAACCGGGGAAAAGGCGCTGAAGCTTGCCAACCGGGACAACTTTGATCTGATTGTGCTGGATCTGATGTTACCCGGGCTCGATGGCCTTGAAGTATCGCAGCAACTTAAAGGCAATCCCGCCACGAAGAACACGCCCATCGTCATGTTGACCGCCAAGGGAGAGGAAGCGGACGTGGTGACGGGCTTGGAGCTCGGGGCAGACGATTACATCACCAAGCCCTTTTCGCCCAGAATTCTGCTGGCTCGCGTCAAAGCCGTGCTGCGCCGCAAGGGACGGATTAAAGAAGAGGTCAACGACATTATTCATATTCGCGAGCTGCTCATTCATCCCGGACGACGTGAAGTCCTGTTGGACGGACAAGCCGTGGATTTAACGTATACCGAGTTTCAGGTCCTTTATTATCTGGCCAAAAGACCGGGCTGGGTATTAACCCGGACGCAAATCGTGGATGCGGTCCGCGGCAACGACTATCCGGTAACGGATCGAAGCGTGGATGTGCAAATCGTCGGCCTTCGCAAAAAGCTGGGTGCTTACGGGGACCTCATTCAGACGGTCCGGGGCGTCGGATACCGATTCAAGGAAGCGGAATGAAAAAAAAAAGACGATTAATCTGGCAACTTTATCCTTCCTATCTGCTGCTGATTCTCTTATCCCTGTCCGCGGTCGGTTGGTATGTAACCCGCTCTTTTCACCATTTTTTCATCAACCGCATTCAAAATGATCTTCAATCCCAGGGCCAATTTCTGAAATACCAGCTCTCCGGGCTTATCTCCCCGTTCAATGCCGAAGCAGTGGACCGGCTGTGCAAGGCGGTGGGGAAAAATGTTGCCACTCGCATCACCGTTATTCTTCCGGACGGCACCGTTGCCGGGGATTCCAATGAAATGCCCGTTCACATGGAAAATCACGGCGGGCGAAGGGAAATTCAACAAGCTCTGACCGGGAAAATCGGCTCCGCCATTCGGTACAGCAAAACCCTTCAACAAAACATGATGTATGTCGCGCAACCGGTGTCGAATGGTGATAACACCGCGGCCGTCATTCGAACTTCCGTGCCGCTCACGGCCGTGGAACATGAAATTCAATCGCTTCAGATCAAGGTGTTACTCGGCGGATTTATTATCGCCGTAGCCGCATCTGGGCTGGGACTTTTCGTTTCCAGGCGCATCAGCCTGCCGATTGAGAAAATGACCAAAGCCGCCGAACGCTTTTCCCAGGGCGATCTAAAGCAGCGCCTGGATCCGCCCGGCACGATCGAACTGGCCGGTCTGGCCAATGCGCTCAACCAAATGGCCATGCAGTTGGAAAATAGAATTGAAACGGTCATCAACCAACGAAATGAATACGAAGCGGTGCTCACCAGCATGTTGGAAGGGGTTATCGCGGTGGATATGCAGGAGCGGATTTTAAGTATGAACGGTGCTGCGACCCGCATGCTGAACCTAAGAACCGCTGATTTAAAAGGAAGAAATATTCTCGAAGCCATTCGCAACCGGGATGTCTATGCGTTTATCACCGAGGCCCTCGCCACCGGAATTTACAAGGAGGGCGATGTGGTGGTGCACCAGCAGGGGGAACAAGTCCTAAATATACAATGCACCCCGTTGTGCAATGCGGGAAACCAGCGTATCGGCACCCTGGTGGTACTAAACGATGTGACCCGGTTGCGCAATTTGGACACTGTTCGACGTGAATTTGTGGCCAATGTATCCCATGAAATCAAAACACCGTTAACCGCCATCAAGGGGTTTGTGGAGACGCTGTTACAGGGAACCGCCGAGACCGAAGAAGAAAAGTCCCGGTTTCTCGGCATCATTAAAAAACATGCGGATCGAATGGGCGCCATCATTGAAGATCTGCTCTCGCTGGCCAGATTGGAGCAAAAGGACGGCATCGATCTTGTTTCGGTTGAATCCAGACGGTTGAAGGACATTATCGACACCGCGATTCAGATCATTAAAGGCAAAGCCGAGGAGAAGAAAATCGTCTTCGAGGTGGTCGCGGACCCCGATATTCGCGCAAATTTGGACGGCACGCTTATAGAACAGGCCATCGTCAATCTTCTGGATAACGCCGTCAAATACAGTCCGGTGGCCAGCCGGGTTCAGGTCCATGCAGCGCAATCCGAAGATGAGATTCGCATCCACATTACCGATGCCGGCCCCGGCATTCCCAGTCAACACCTGCCTCGAATTTTCGAACGGTTTTACCGCGTGGATAAGGCGCGAAGCCGCAAATTGGGAGGAACCGGCCTGGGATTGGCCATTGTCAAGCACATCTGCCAGGTTCACGGCGGCAATTGTCAGGTCGACAGCGAGCTGGGCAAAGGGACCACCTTCACCATTGCAATTCCCAAAAACCCCGTCCTACAATCCGAAGAAAAACCATTGAATGCGACCTTCTAGCGCTCAGTAGGTTTTGCAATCGCACCTTGCTTCTTGGTCAAGGAACTCGCGATGTGCGATTGCCCTCATTCGCTTACAGTAATCGTAAGTCATGCCGCATTCACAAAAGTCATGTCCTTTTCTTCCTGGCCGACCGGTTGTCAAGCCGATACGGCGCTGACCGTGCCCGAATTTTTAATCGAGGGGCTATCATCGGAACCAATTTTGTTTTGCCGGGCGGGATTTCGAAGAAAACGAAAGACGTTTCGGAACCCTCGGCGACCGGCAACCTTCCTTTTGATTCCCACCGTATCACTATTTCCAATGATACCGGATAGTTCTTCTGCAACCCCCACCATCAATTCCGCCTCCTGATGCATCTGTTCGGTCGCCGAGGCGGATTCCTCCGCAAAGCCGGCGTATTTACGTGTAATTCCTTCAAGATTCGCAATTGACTGGTTGATTTGCGCAATAGCCATGGTCTGCCGTGACGAAGCATTTGAAATTTCGATGATAACCTCGCCAAAACGAATCGTATGATCTGCCACGTTGCTGAAAGCGTCTTGTGCATTTTTCGCCAACTCGGCGCCACTTTGAACCTTCATGGTGGTCTCTTGAATCAAACACGCCGATGTTTTGGCCGCTCCGGCAGCCTGTTGGGCCAAATCCCTGACATGCTTGGCTACCACGGCGAACCCCCTTCCGCTCTCCCCAGCCCGCGCCGCTTCAACTGAGGCATTAAGTGCCAGCAAATTGGTCTGAAAGGCAATGCCATCAATAACATGAACGATCTTTGCGGTTTCTTTCTCTGAGTATTCAATCGCCTCCATCGAGAGCTTCAGCGCCTCCATGGTCGCAAACGCCTCGTGGACCACATTCTTACTCAACGTTACGAGTGCTTCAGCCCGGCGTGCATTGGCATCATTTTCCTTGACGGTTTCAAAGACTTCATCCAACTTCGAGAGCGCCTCATCGAGCGTGGTCGTTTGCTGGGCAGCGGCAGAGGCAACTGTGGAGGAGCCTGAAAAAACTTGCCGGGCAGCATCCGATACATGATGGGTTCCCGCGTGAATATGATTCACGGCTTTTTCAATCGGCATGCAAAGGTTTCTTATAAAAACCAGCGCGCCCATCAGGGCTAACACAACAAAAGCGGACCCTATCAGTGCGTTGAATTTCCGGATCGAGCCGGCGAGAATCATCAATTCGTCTAAATCCTGGGTAACCGCGATAGACCAGGCGATATTTGCAACCGACGCATATCCCGCCACCTTTTTAGTCCCTTTGAACTCATATTGCCCAACACCGGTGTGACCCGAAAGTATGGCTTTTGAAATATCAGCCATCCCTTCTATTTCCTTGATATTCAGTTGAAGGATATAATCGGTTTGCGGATGGGCAAGCACCGTCCCCTCTGCGTTCACCATAAACGCGTAGCCCGTTTCTCCGCTTTTGGTTCCCGCCACCAGCGCTGCCAGGGAATCCAACTTGAATGTCATGCCGATCACACCCGCAAATCGCTCCTTCTGGTCCAGTATGGGGGCGCAAAACACCATGACCGGTTTTGAGGTTATATTTGAAGCAAATACGGCACTTGAAACCGGAGCGCCCGATTCTTTGGCGGCGGGAAAAAACTGTGTGCTGCTGATGTCAACTCCATAAAATGGCGTTTCACCGTTTTCGAGCGAGCCGGCAAACAGAAGGCCATTCTTATCGCCGATATAGATGCTTTCGTAATTTCCGCCGAGTTCCTGAAGCATGTTGTGAATTTTGGTGTTGACACGTTTGGAGGTCACCTCGTCGATGCCGGCACCGCCGTAAAAGCGTATATCCATGCCGCCAAAGCTTCTGAAATTTTCCGCCAACCCTCTTACAATGCGGCCCTGTTCGGCCAACACCAGGTCCACGGACTGCGCAAGCGCTGAAGATGTCCGCATGGACTGAATTTCCGTATTTTGTCGAATCAGTTTTACGGCTTTTTCACATGAAAAATAACCAACCACCGATAGCGGTAGGCTCACGATCAAAACAACCCCCAAATAAAGCTTGAACTTGAATCCATTTTTCTTCATCTTCTTCCTCATTGTTATATCAAAAAAGAGTGTGTCGAATCCGGCAAGAGTGAATTTCTAAATCGGCATCGTAATGCCGTCAAGTTAGGCATTTATTAGGAGGGACTGGTTGGGGGGTTATTTTTCCGGCAAAACGTTGTTTTCCCAAAAGGGGCTTAAAACTGCGTTCTGTTACCTTCCGGCTGTCGTTGTTCCTCTGTTCGGATACAACCAGAAGCAGAAGGAATCACCCTTTCGTGCGCGATTATACCCATCGGGCTTTAGCAGCAACAGGGCTAATTTTCACATGTTCCATGCGCCAACACGCTAATCTCCGTAATAGCGTCTTTCAGGTCGGCGATATTTTCTTCTGTCGGACTGCTGCGATGATATTTTTCGATGGAACAAATGGACTGAATATTTTCGTACTGCAAAATACGTTTTTTGAGTGCCGCATCAATCGGCATCAATGTTTCAAGGCCCGCCATGAGATCCATATAGGTATGGTTGTCAGGTAATTGATGGTGATAATCCAATATGGCCATAATGAACCCTTCTAGAGACATGGAAAGTAGATTATATCGTATATCCGCACCAAAACGGCTCGTTGCGCCTTTGGGGGTTGCCGCTTTCAGGTATTGGTCCCCATTTTTCAACCATGTTTGCCAGTTTAGATTATGTTTTCGCATCATTTTTTCGCCTTTCTATTCCTACCCGCAGCAGCCGCTGCATGGCGTTATACATGCGGCCGGTTCCGAGCTCTGAAAGAGCAGGTGCCACCACATCTTTAATTCTTTGATCTGCTCCGCCTCTTCTTCTTCCCGGCATTGGGTCAACCGGTGGTGAACGGCTTCGTCAAAATCGCGGACTGAGAATACGAGGGTCTCTTCTCGCAGAAGGTTCTGAATTTCCGCCGCGTTCGATGTGCTGTTCAGGCGCTCGCGCAACGCGCTGTCCACCAACGCTCGATTGATAAAGGCGATGGCGTTTCCGATGGTCATATAACCTCCCCTGTTAAAAGCAAGTCCCGTCAAAAACAGCGGTTATGGGCTGTTAACAGAATTTTAAAGCAAAATGGATGCCAGCTATTAAAGAAGAGAATCGGCAGTGTCTCCGAGCGGAAGGAGGTGGGAATTATCTGCTTGATATACCGTTTGATTCGATGACGGAACGATGAAAAATACGCCTTTCCCGAAATGAAGAAGCACGCGCTTTCCCGTAAGGACAAAACTCACACTATTGTTCTTATGTTTTGTCGATGCACATTTTTGTCACCCCGAACGATGCAAAAAAACGCGAGTGCCTCCGTTTGAAAGAAGGAGGCCCGGATGAAGGTAGCGCTATTCATAGAATTTTTTCGCCCATGCGGCGCAAATGATTTCAGCCGCGGCATTCATTTCAAAGACACTCGTGTTGATAACCAGGTCGTAATTCGTGGGGTCATTGATATCGGAATGAAACGATTTTTTGATAAAGTTCGCTCGCCTGGCTTCACGATACAAAATGCGCTTATTGGCCTCTTCCTCAGACACCTTAAAGTCGCGCATGACATTTTGAATGCGATCTTCCATGGGCGCTACCACCCGCACGCTCAATCGGTTCATTTGCGGCAGAAGATAAGCGGCCCCCCGGCCAACAATCACCGCATGCCCACGGCGGCTGATGGCGTTGACCATATTTCTCAAATGATCCAGATAGACGCCCGGCCAGATATAATGTTCATCCAACAAAGAGGCGATAAAATCCTGAAATCCGGAAAACCGCTCTTTTTCCAATTTTTCCAGAACCCGAGGCGTTACCTCGGCACTTTGCGCCACTGCTTCCAGCAACTCCCGATCGAAGTAGTCAAACCCCAGCAAGGTTGCCACCTTCTGCGCGACGATGGAGCCGCCGCTGCCGGGAGCCATGTTTACGGTAATCACCGGGTATACACCCAAGCGCTTTGAATACGAGGGGTCTCCTATTTTTCTCCATTTATCGATTTGATTTTCACTGAATTTGCTCAGCGTGTTTTCGGTTGTCATGGTTTTCCCCCTATGATTTCATGTAGATAATCAGGCGTTCGACAATGGCGCCGATCGCGATAGAGACGGCCATATTCGGTCAACTTAACTTCTTCTCGTTGATCATACACCGCATAACGCCCCGTTTGTCAACCACATACCCATCGAAGGAGGTCGGGAACACCCCTTCAAAAGACAACAAAACCGGCCTTTTTCAAGGCCGGTGTCGTCTATCATCATCCAGGTAACCCCTATGCTTTGGTGCGCCTTAACTCAACCTTGACACGATTATTCGTGTTCGGGCATTCCCAGACCTGAACATCGGGGTCCGGAAAAAGCGGAAACGTGCCGCCGAACTGCAACATGTGAACCCAACCCGCAATATGGTGATAAAACAGGCCGCAAAATTCGCCACATTGATGAACACTGAGTTCAAATTCATCTCCCGGTTTCATACCGATGGTGCAATTGCCTTTGGACTCAATAATCTTTGCCGTCACCTGGTTTCCAATCTCAGGATATTTTACTGTCATGCGTTTTCTCCCTTTGGCATTTGGTTGGATTGTTGAATTTCCCGTGTGATTTTTGCCACCACTTTATCAAACGCTCTGGTAACCGCTGAAAATTTAAATTTATTTTGATAAGATTCGCCGGCGTCTTCGCATTTGACCAGATGCATATCAAAGGGAATCCGGCCTAAAAAAGGAATCCCGGCATGCGCGGCTGTTTTTTCGCCGCCACCGATGCCAAGAAACGCTATCGGCTCTCCGCAATGCGGGCACTCAAAACCACTCATATTTTCTATCAGACCGAAGACCTCCATTCCCACCGTTTTGCAAAAATTAATCGATTTTCGCACATCCGCGAGCGCTACCTCCTGGGGAGTAGTGACGATGATCGCACGGGCGTCCTTGATCAGTTGCGCAATGGTAAGCGGTTCGTCTCCAGTGCCGGGCGGCGAATCGATGATCAGACAATCGAGCGGCCCCCAGGTCACCTCGCTAATGAACTGCCGAATAGCGGAATGCTTCATCGGCCCCCGCCAAATGACGGCGCCATCCTTATCCCCCAGCAAGGATTCCACCGAGACGGCGCACAGGTTTTCGGAAAATTTTTTCGGTATTAATTTCCGTTCGCCGTCAATTTCCAGTGATCCGGTTAACCCGAGCATTCTGGGAATATCCGGTCCATGCACATCGACATCCATCAAGCCGACTTTAAAGCCTTTATTGGCAAGCGCAATGGAAAGGTTGACCGATACGCTGGTTTTTCCAACCCCCCCCTTGCCACTCATGACAATGAATTTTTGTTTGATGCCGGTCAATGCGCTGCTTGCCAGTTCATCAGGACTCGGCTCTTTTTGCGGCATTCTGTCCGCAATACCAATGCCGCTGCTTGTGCTTGCCATGTTGATACCCCTCCGTCACCTTTTTTCTCCGGTTTTTCTGATTTGTTTATCACATGTTATTTCGTGGGGGTCTGTCCGCCACCACCACGACCACCGCCGCCCTGGCCACCACCACGACCGCCGCCGCCTTTTCCGCTTCCTTTTTGCGGGGAATTACATCCGCCCTGTCCTTTCCCCGTTCCCTGGCCTTGGCCTTTGGGCCCTGTTCCATCTTTATTCGGCATTGCAACCTCTCCTTTTGCTTAAGGGTATTCGTGTGTTCCCAGTTTAACGGGAATCCCGGTTTTTTTCTCGATAATGTCGGCCATCTCCTGCGCACTCGTGTAGGGGCATCCCGGTTGTGCATTCACGAGGCAGGAACTCAAATAAATCGCGTCGGGCTTGATTTCGGACATTTTGATGGCCATTCCGACCGTGGGCACGAGCGCTCGGCCCGGGCACTCGCATTTTACGAATGCCGTGATATTGGCCGCTTCTTCAAATTTGCCCTCTCCCATGGCGGCAGCTTTTAAACACCGCCATTCACCGGGGCACCCGTATCCACTGTCCATGTATGCACCGCATCCAACCACGGCTATCTTTTTCATGGGTTCTCCTTTCGTTCCGCTATCATGTTAAAACCGTTTCAACCGGTTCCTATTCGATGTCCATGCCGGTTAAGGCAATCTTTATCCGATATCCTCAGGATCGCGGTCTCTGACCGGATCGGCTTCGGCTCGCATTCCCGCCCCGGCTTCCGGGCCGTCGGCCGAATTCCTGATGCATACCGAATGGGGACGATTTGACATCAAACAACTCAGCAGCATTTCCCCCCGAAGGGGTTAGTTCCTTGCTTAAAAACTTGTCGATGGCTTCCCGAGCCGGTATTCCCCCCACGGCCTCGTACAAATCAATCCCCGCTGCGGCCAGGGCCAGCACCGCGTTGGGGCCACATCGGCCCGTAAGCACCGCCTTAGCACCCTTTTCCGCCACAAAAGCTGCGGCCTGAATGCCCGCACCCCCTTGAAGCCCCGCATTTTCATTGGGATATGCCGCTATTGCCATCGAATCAGTTTCGACAATCAAAAAATAGGGACATCGCCCGAAGCGCGGATCAACCTGGGATGAGAGCGTCTTGCCGGCTGCGCTGACGGCTAATTTCATGGCATAAACCCTCCTTTTTCGTTAAAAATGGATCAAGCGAAGAGAAAATGACACCGTTGAATCTCTGAGGCGAAGGAGGTAGCCTGCAACATCATTCCCCCTTGCGCTTGATCCGTGCTGTGGTGAACCGTTCGGCATCACCGGTTGCCACCCCGCAGCAAATTTGTTTTTCTTTTGCTGCACCCATTCCCTCTTTTAATCTTCCAAAGCATATTCCGTGCCGTTCTTGATAGTGATGAACTCGTAGCCAATTTGAAACACACGCGACAACACAACGAGCCCAACGTTATATACTAAACATAACTGGTTTTTTCTTTGCATTCTTGGTGGTAATTTGTTTTTTATGAATTCATTATAATGATGACGAATATAAAGACCGGAAACTTAACGAGCGTTCATAAACTATTGCATTTATGCAATGCATTACTTAAGCTGCATTGCAATAGTGCAATATCCATCGCATGAAAAACTAGACGGGGTTGGCCGGCGGATGAATGTTCAACCGTTTCATTCTTCTCCAGAGCGTTGTGGGATGAATTCCCAACCGGGCAGCGCTTCGGGAGCGATTCCCGTTGAATTCCCGAAGCGTTTCATAGATGAGTTGCCGCTCCAATGCACGAAAATCGCGCGGTGTGTTTTCAAATCCTTCGTCCATGGCCAGAAGGGAGGGTCTCTCGGAAGCCTCTCGAAGATAATCGGGGAGATGCACAATTCCAAGTTGCTTTTCCCTGCAGATCAGTGACGCGTATTCAACGATGTTTTCAAGCTCTCGCACATTTCCCGGAAATTCATGCGCCATGAGAACCGACAGGGCGGCCGGTGAAATCGCCTCAATCTCACTGCCGTTAAGATGATTGTATTTTTTAATGAAATGATCGGTCAGTAGCGGAATATCCTCTTTCCGGCTTCGCAGGGGCGGCAGCGAAAGCCTGGCCACGTTGATTCTGTAGAAAAGATCCTGGCGAAAGGAACCGTCCTTAACCATTTGCGTCAGGTTTCTGTTCGTTGCCGCAACGATTCGAATATCGGCCTTCTCCGAGCGCGTGCCGCCGAGGGGCTCATACACTTTCTCCTGTAACAGGCGTAACATCTTCACCTGCAACAACGGTGACAAATCACCAATTTCATCCAGAAACAGGGTGCCTCCGCGCGCCAGCGCCACACGTCCGGGTTTATCCTTTTTCGCATCCGTAAAGGCGCCGGCCTTGTATCCGAAAAGCTCCGACTCAAGAAGGGTATCCGGCACGGCTGCGCAATTGATAATGGTTAACGGCCCGGTGCTGCGGTGACTGAGGGAATGAATCGCCTTGGCGAACAACTCCTTTCCCGAACCACTCTCACCTTCAATCAACACCGTGGTATCACTGCCGGATATCATTTCCAGCATGCCGAAAAGGCGCTTCATTTCCTTATTTTTGCTAATAATATCAAAAAAAGATTTTCTGCCGGTCAACTCTTTGCGAAGATTTTCCACTTCGCTTAAATCCCGAAAGGTTTCCACGCCGCCGATGATTTCCCCCGAAGGGTCCTTTAACAGCGCCGTGGTGATACTCACAGGCACTCTCGATCCGCCAGCATTTGCAATAAAAAGCGTCTGGCCGGCGATGGATTGCCCGGTTTGCATGGTCTTTCGAAGGGAGCAATGCTGCGCACAGATGCTGGCCCTGAAAACTTCCCAACAATATTGCCCGATGGCCGCCTGTCTGCGAATACCGGTAATTCTCTCGGCTGCCCGGTTAAAGGACGTGATCTTCCACTCCAGGTCCACCGTAAAAACGCCGTCGGCGATGCTGTCTAAAATGATCTGGGTTTGATTCTCCAAAGAGGGCTCCATGCCGTGCTCGAATAATAATTTGTCTGAACCAGCGAAGCCGGTGGCTGGGCGGCCGGGCTGTTTGTTATTGATGCGCTCGCAAAAAGCCACTGAACTTGAACCCTGCCCTTTCAACTTCATTTCTCACTGCGATTCCTTGTTTGATTCGAGCCGGGCTGCAGCAAACTCCCAATTCACCAGGTTGTCGAGCACCCCTTGCACAAAATCCGTCCGCCGGTTCCGGTAATCCACATAATAGGCGTGCTCCCAAACATCAACGGTAAACAGCGGGGTACGCCCGTGGGCAATGGGCGTATCGGCATTGGATGTCGCCATTATTTTCAGCGCATTTCCCTCCTGCACCAGCCAAACCCAGCCGCTGCCGAATTGCTCGCCAGCAGCCGCGATAAAGGCCTTCTTGAATTCATCCACACCGCCAAAAGACGCATTAATCTTTTCCAGCAATATCCCCGCAGGCGCTCCGCCGCCACCCGGCTTCATGGACTTCCAGAAAAAGGAATGGTTCCACGCCTGCGCCACGTTATTGAAAATCGAAGCGTATTCCGCTTTTCCGGCGGTTTCCCGAAGAATATTCAGGACGGATTTGCCGCCAAAGGGACTTGTCTGAAGCAGGTGATTGGCGCGCGCCACGTAGCCCGCGTGATGCTTGCCGTAGTGAAGGCGCATCGTCTCCGCGGATATATACGGTTCAAGGGCATTTTCCGCATACGGGAGCGGCTCTTGGGAAATCGGAGAATTGGCATCTCCTTTTCCGCAATGAGTGGCAGCAAACGCCAGTCCGACCATTAACAACACACTCAACCCACTGAAAACCGAACGCTTTTTATCGCTTTTATTTCGACTCATGATGGGGCTCCTTTTTTCTAACCGGTTGCGAAACACCGATGCATCGTCCTGCCGCTGGGGACTGTCTGCGCTCAGAAATCTTTTGATTTCTCCTCGGAATAGATCGGTTCAAATTGAAAATGGACCGTTTCCCTGAAAGTTGAATTTGCCCTTGTGGTAATTTCGATCACTGCCTCCAAACTGATTTTTTCATGCGGCAAGTCCAAATCGGGCAAGGTCATTTCTGCTTGATATAAGGCTTGAACTTCCTCGAACGGTGCAACGGCAAGGTGCGTCGCGGCACCCGGCAAAATGAAATCGCGCGCATGCTTATCCTTAAGCCGGATATCCATTACGCCCGCTGATTTATAATACCCCGTTCTCGCAATCACATATATGATCAAGGTGTAAGGCGAGTTGCGGTGCCCGATCTCATACCACCCCTCTTTTTCGCCAACTGTCAAAGCGCCGATCAATTTTGCACCAACAGCCATGTCTTTTTGATCAACGGCGGTTTCATGGGAGGTAAACCCATAGTTCTTCGTTATTCGGTTGTTGAGGCATCCCATTAGAACAAACCAAAGGGCCAACACCGCAGCTGCTACTTTCCGCATGCCCATTATCAGTACCTTCGATTATAACAATAGGTTCCATCCGCGAAACGGCGGCTTATAACGATAATGCCGTTTTTATCCGCATCCGCATCCGCAGTCACACCCCCCACCGCCATGCGCTGCAAGTTGGGCCATTTGTTTGACAATCGTTCGGTCATCCGCGGGCGAAGCGTCCGCAATCCTGATTTTCAGATAAGCCTCATGCCGTTGGTCAAATAGATCGCCAAGCGGCAGGCGAATATGCTCAAAAAAATCAGCGACGGATTTTTTTTCCAAATGAATCACGAACTCTTCTTCCAACGGTTTATTCGCCAACGTGCATTCAAACGGCGTCATGCCTTGGGAGCCGACACCGAAAACAAAGTCATAGGCAAGGGGTATCGGCGCAATATCCATCCGTTCCGGCGAAGTCCCGGCCTGAATCAACAGGGACACTTTGTTAAGATGCTCGACAGTGCGCATTTAAACCCTCCTTTAATCAAAATTGGTTTTGATTTCAACTTGAATAGCAGCCGTTTCTGATATTATGATACAGAAGTTATCAATGCGCAAGCCACCGCCTTTTTGATGAATGCTTTTTATCGTGTTGTTTTTTTCCACGTTAACGGCCTAATCCGGCAAAGCCGGATGCTGGAATGCTGGAATGCTGGGATGCATAAAGGCCATCTTTCACCTTCGGCGAATATACACGCAAAAGCGTGCATGTTTCTGGTAAAGGGCCTAACGCTGACTATTGCCCGCAACCCCCGTAGGGGCGAACCTGTGTGTTCGCCCTTCGTAATCAGGGCGAACACACAGGTTCGCCCCTACAATGCTGACGGTAATTCTAAAATGCACATTACATAAACGGTATATCAAAAAATTCGGTGTCCCTAACGTAATGGCACTGAAACAACTATCCCGATTAAACGGAGCCCCAATATGAAAACAATGGTTAACTTACTCATGACGCTCATGGGAATCATCATGATTGCCGGGTGCGCACCGGTCATTTCAAAGGGAGTTCTTCAACAGGTCGATTCGACGATCCGCTTTGATTCCGTTTTTCAAGACCCGGAAGCCTATCAAAACAAATCCGTGCTCTGGGGCGGGGTCATCATTACGACGAAAAACCTCAAAGAGGGAACCCTTCTTGAAATATTGCAAAAGCCGTTGACCTATGGCAAGGCGCCCGTTACCGGCGATGAGTCCGGCGGCCGCTTTTTAGCGCTTTACAACGGATACCTGGATGCCGCCTTATATACAAAAGGCAGAGAGGTTACATTGGCCGGTACGATTACGGGCCGTCGGGTCCAGCGACTCGATGAAATCGATTATCATTACCCCTATCTTATCATTAAAGAGATTCATCTCTGGGAGAAACGGAGCAGGGAAACGCAGACACCACCCCCCTTTTTCTACCCTTTTCCGTATCGATACCATTATTGGCCGTATTATCCCTACTTTTGATCATTCAGGAGTTTGCTCGCGTAACGCGGCATGGGCAGCGGCCAGCCGCGCAATGGGAACACGGAAGGGCGAGCAGGATACATAAGTCAACCCGATCCGGTGACAGAACGCGATCGAATCGGGGTCTCCGCCGTGTTCACCGCAAATGCCGCACTCAAGATCCGGATTAACGGATCTGCCTTTTTTCACGGCCATGTCCATCAACTGGCCCACGCCGTCTTCGTCGATGACGGCAAAGGGATTTTCTTCCAAGATACCGTCGGAAATGTATTTAATAAGAAATCCGCTTTCAGCGTCATCCCGGGAAATGCCGAAGGTCGTCTGTGTTAAATCATTGGTGCCGAAGGAAAAAAAGGATGCGTATTCGGCGATTCGATCCGCGGTGAGCGCCGCGCGCGGAATCTCGATCATCGTGCCGAATTTGTAGTTAATCTCAAGCCCCTGCTCTTGCATCACTTTTCGGGCCTCCACCTCCAGAAGCGCCTGTTGAACCTTGAGTTCATTGACGTGGCAGGTCAGCGGAATCATTACCTCCGGATACACCTCTCCCCCCTCTTTGGTAACTTCACAGGCCGCCTCGAAGATGGCCCTGACCTGCATGGTCGTCAGCTCCGGAATTTGAATCCCCAACCGGACACCGCGTGTGCCGAGCATGGGGTTATTTTCTCTCAAACTCTCCACCCGGGCCAGAATGTCATTTTTTTCCCGTATCTGCTTGAGCAGGCCGTCCACTTCCGCCAAGGTGCCGGCATGCTTGATTTTGATCTTCAAATCCGTTAAATCCCGAAGTAATTCCAGATGATCGGGCAAAAACTCATGCAGCGGCGGGTCTATCAGCCGGGTCACCACCGGGCGGCCGTTCATGGCGCGGAACAGGCCGGCAAAATCTTCCCGCTGAAAAGGCAGCAAGGCATCCAGTGCCTCCTGACGTTCTGTCGGCAAATCCGCCATAATCATACGGTTTAAATACGGCAGTCTCTGGGCTTCAAAAAACATGTGCTCGGTCCGGCAAAGCCCGATGCCTTCGGCGCCGTATTTCCTTGCGCGTTCAGCATCCGCCGGATAATCGGCATTGGTCCACACCTGAAGCCGCCGGAATTCATCGGCCCAAGACAGCAGCTTAATCATCCAGGGATCTTCGATATCCGTGATACTTGCTTCCAGTTGCCCCTCATAGACCGCTCCATCCGTGCCGTCTATGGATATCCAGTCCCCTTCCTTAATCACTCGGTCTTTTACCTGCATTCGACGCTTGACCATATCGATCTCAAGGGCTGAAACGCCGACAACCGCCGGTTTTCCAAATTGCCGGGCCACCAGCGCCGCGTGGCTCGTCCTGCCGCCTCGCGCGGTCAAAATGCCTTGCGCGGCAATCATGCCGTGAACATCATCGGGCTTGGTTTCGGGGCGCACCATGATAACCGGTTTTTTGTCTTTTAGCGCCCAGGATTCCGCCAGGTTCGCATCAAAGGCCACCATGCCGACCGCAGCCCCCGGGCTCACGTTCAGCCCGGTGGCCAATAACAGGTTGTGCACCCGGGCTTCCTTTTTGGCTTCCGGCTTAAATTGCGGGTGCATAAAAAAATCGACCTGATCGGGCGTAATGCGCAACACGGCTTCTTCCCTCGAAATCAAGCCTTCTTCCGCCATTGCCACCGCGATCCGAACAGCCGCCTTGGCGCTGCGCTTACCATTGCGGGTTTGCAGCATCCAGAGTTTCCCTTTTTCAATGGTAAACTCCATATCCTGCATATCACGGAAAAAATTTTCCAACTTGCCGGCCAACGTTTCAAACTGACCCCAAACTTCAGGCATCTTGTCTTTTAAGGAACCGATATCCTGAGTCAGCCGAATGCCAGCCACCACGTCCTCTCCCTGCGCATTCAGCAGGTAATCCCCCTCGATTCGTTTCTCGCCGGTGGAACTGTTCCGGGTCATGGCCACGCCCGTAGCGCTGTTTTCTCCCATATTTCCAAAAACCATGGCCACGATACTGACCGCAGTGCCCAGATTATGGGAAATCCCGGTGGCATTCCGGTAATCCACCGCACGTTTTCCGTTCCAGCTTTTAAAAACCGATTCGGTCGCCATTCTCAGTTGCTCATAGGGGTCCTCCGGAAAGTCGTGATTGGTGTGAAGCCGGTAAATCAGTTTAAATTCAAGGGTCAGGCCTTTCAACGCTTCTGCGCTCAATTCGGCATCCGTCGCCACCCCAGCGGCAAATCTGGCTTCGGCGATTTTGTCCTCGAACAACTCATCCGGCAGGTTCATGACCACATTGCCAAACATCTGCACCAACCGGCGATAGTTATCAAAGACAAATCGCTCATCCCCGATCAAGGCGGCCATGCCGACGGCGATTTCATCGTTTAACCCGATGTTCAACACCGTATCCATCATGCCGGGCATTGAAAATTTAGCGCCGGAACGGCATGACACCAGTAACGGATTGGTGGCATCGCCGAAGGTTTTGCCGGTGCGGGTTTCCAGTATTTTCAAGGCATTTTTTTCCTGTTCCCACATACCCGAGGGAAATTGATACCCACCATCGAGATACGCATTGCAGGCGTGGGTGGTGACGATAAAACCGGGTGGCACCGGAATGCCGAGCCGCGTCATCTCCGCCAGATTCGCGCCTTTCCCCCCCAACAATCCGCGCAGATCCTCCAGCTTTTTCCCCACTATTTTTTCGGCCTCACTTAATTCATCAAATAAATAGACCCATTTTGTCGACATCTTCTGGTGCCTCCGTGAAAATGGTGTTAAGGCGACAGATCGGGCAATCAAGCCGCCAGAATGAAACAGGGCGCCCATCTCCATAGGATAAAAGGCGCCCTGTCTCCATTCATTTGGTCTAAAACCGACGTTGACCGCTAAGGGATGCCTCTATCATCGAAGAGGCTCAAGAACCGGCATCCGCAACCGATACCGTTTAACCACCGCCGACGGCCGACCGTTGCCTATCGCCCGCCGGACAGGTTACATTCTGATCTTGGATTCGGTCTTTTCCGGGTGCTTGTCCAGATGCTTGCAGCGCTTCATAGCGGTTTTGGCAAATCGGGACACCACATGTTGCAGGTCCGAGTTGTTCCAGACCGATTTAAAGGTTTCCGAGGCATTCAGGCCCGCGCTGATTTTGTAGTAAGGCGCTTCTTCCGTCATGAGTGCCACATCCTCATAATTAACCTCCAGTTGATTTGAAAAAATATCTTCGAGAATCTCTTTGCTGGTATAGACAAAAAACTTCTTTACATCCTCGATCGACTCGGCACTGCTGAGTCTTTGTCTGAAGAGCGGAAGGGCCTCGTTTTCTTGCTTGGAAAAAGAAATCTGCATTTCCATAGATTACTCCTTTTGAGGCTTTTCCCCGATTCCATCAAGGCAGGAATCTTGAAAAGACGACTGTGGATTCTTTCTCACGACATTTAAAAAAGCTCTATTTGATCCAACTCTGGCATCAGAACCATCATCCGCCGGAACCGGTAAGCGTACACTGTGTAAAATCGATTTTGTTCTTACATTTCGGACAATACCGCTCCTTATCGAATTCATCCGAAAATATTTCGATCTCTTCATTGCACTGCGGGCATTTGCATGAAAAGGACGCCAATCGCCTGAAATTTTCAAAACCGGGACAATGTTGCGGGGTTGTCATTTTGAAATTCCTCCATTTTATTTAATCGGTTATCATCAGCCGGACGTGAAAAGGGATAATAATTTCCTCCAGCATACTTACAATTTAGAATCATCGTGGCGCGGATATCAAGTCGTTTTTACATCGAAAGATGCCAACGTATCGTTTGCATTACAAAATAAAGCGATAAAAGCTGAAAGACGCGGCTCCCAGATCGTCTCTCTAATTTGCGAAATCGTAGCACGCGATCTTTTTTGCGGAAAGAATCCGATTTAGCGTTGCCGCAAGTGGTTACCCTCCACGGTATTGCGACCTGCGAAGAGATTTATCATTGCCCTGCAAAAGCGCCATCAACTCTATTGACAGATTCATTATCGTTCCGTTAACCTAAATACTCATGTGACAGCATCTCAATCGGTATTTTTCAACTCAACACGCTTAACTTCCGGCATAGCCGGATAAGATCTTAGTCTCATAAAGGCGCACCGCAATGCACGGATTTGAAACCTGGAACCTCGAGTTCATTGATAAGCAATATCAACTATGGAAAAAAACCCCCGAAGCCCTGCCCCGGGATTGGCAAATTTTTTTTACGGGATTTGACTTATCATGCGACGCCCCGCCCGCTTCGGAAGAAGGGGATTGTACCGAAGACCAATCACTTCGACAAACGCGAGTGGAGGCACTGACCTACCGCTACCGGGACCTCGGACATCTGCTCTCCTGCCTGGACCCTTTGGTTGCCTGCCCCACCGATCATCCATTGCTATCCCCTGATGCCTTTGGGCTTTCAGCGGATGACCTGGAGCGATCCTTTTATACAAACCTGTTTCCGGGAAAAAGGCAAGCTGCGTTGCGCGATATCATCAAAGCGCTTAAGGAAACCTATTGCCGGTCCATCGGCGTGGAATATATGCACCTGCAGGATCCAGGCGAACGCCAATGGCTGCAATCGCAAATGGAGCCGATGCGAAATCGGCCTAATTTCAGTGCGGCCGAAAAACGACGTATTCTGGAAAAGCTTCACCACTGTAATGAATTTGAAGCCTTTTTAAATAAACAATATCCGGGACAAACGCGGTTTTCCCTGGAAGGCGCCGATGTGGTAATACCGGTTCTTGATTTTCTACTGTCCCTTGCAGCAGAAAACGGTTGCAAAGAAGTTATTCTGGGCATGGCCCATCGGGGACGGCTCAACGTGCAAGCCAATGTGCTGCATAAGTCCTATGAGGATATCTTCTGCGAGTTCGAGGGCACCTATAACCCCGCAGACGCGGTGGGCACCGGCGATGTAAAGTACCACAAGGGGTATATCGCCGACATCGTCACATCCGCCGGAAAAAATTTGCGGGTGGCGCTCATTAGCAACCCGAGCCATCTCGAAACGGTCGACCCGGTGGTGCAAGGGTGCGCCCGTGCGCGCCAGGAAATGCGGACCGACGATGCCTCCGAGCATCGGGTCATTCCCCTGTTGCTGCATGGGGATGCCGCCTTTGCCGGTCAAGGTGTTGTAGCCGAAGTCCTGAACATGTCCCAACTAGAGGGGTATCGGACCGGCGGCACCCTTCACATCGTCATCAATAACCAGATCGGCTATACCACATTGCCCGAGGATGCGCGCTCCACGCGATATTCGACGGATGTGGCCAAAATGCTCATGGTGCCCATTTTCCATGTCCACGGCGAAAATCCCGAAGCGGCGCTGCACGTCATCAGAATTGCCTGTGATTACCGCATGCGCTTTGCAAAGGACGTCGTGGTGGACATTGTTTGCTTTCGACGATACGGTCACAATGAAGGAGATGAGCCCTATTTTACCCAGCCGGGCATGTATGATCGCATCAAGGATCGCTCCCCTCTGGCCCGGATTTACGAAGCGCAACTGCTTCAGGACGGGATCATTCGGCGGGAAGAAATCGATGCCGTCACCTCCGGAATCGCGCAATGCCTGGATCTGGGTCACCAAAGTGCTAAAAAAGCAACTTGCCAGCTGCCACCGGCCCTGTTTTTTGAAAACTGGGACACCTACCACGGACGTTTTTCACATGGGCCGATTCCCACCGGCGTAAAGATGAAGCAACTCGTTTTGCTTTCCGAAAAAGTCAATGCGGTTCCCCCGGACTTTGCCGTTCACCCGAAGCTGCAACGGGTGATGGATCGCCGCAAGGATATTCTTGCGGCCAAAGACGGCGTGGATTGGGCCTTTGCCGAAACGCTCGCGTTCGCCTCCCTGCTGACTGACGGCGTTCCCATTCGGCTCAGCGGTCAGGACTGCCGACGGGGGACTTTCAGTCAGCGGCATAGCTATCTGACGGATATTCATTCAGGCAATCAGTTCGTGCCGCTAAACCACCTGTCCGACACGCAGGCCCCTTTTTCATGCTTTAACAGCCTGCTCTCTGAAGCCGGCGTACTCGGCTTCGAGTACGGATACGCGTTGGCCAGACCGGAATGCCTCACCCTCTGGGAAGCGCAGTTCGGAGACTTCATTAATAACGCCCAATCTATCGTTGATCTTTATATCGCCAGCGGCGAATCAAAGTGGCAGCGATTGTGCGGCCTGGTGCTGTTGCTTCCCCACGGAATGGAAGGCATGGGGCCCGAGCATTCCAGCGCCAGACCAGAGCGGTTTTTGCAACTTTGCGCGGACGAGAACCTTCTGGTCTGCCAGCCGACGACACCAGCCCAATACTTTCATCTGCTGCGCAGACAGGCCAAGGCGAGCTTCAGAAAACCCCTGGTGGTGCTGACCCCCAAAAGCCTGATGCGCCATCCCAAAGTGGTCTCTTCGTTTTCCGACATGAGCAACAGCGGGTTTCAAGCGGTGCTGGATGATCCGAAGCCTTCAGCCGATGCCACGCACCTTCTGTTTTGCAGCGGCAAAATTTTCTATGAACTGCTGGCGGAACGCGAGAAATCAGCACACCATAACCTCGACATTATTCGAATCGAACAGTTATATCCGTTTCCCGAAGCCGAACTGAAAAAGATTCTGGCCAAATACCCCAACGCCGTTTCCCGGCATTGGGTGCAGGATGAGCCCGAGAACATGGGCGCGTGGTTTTTTATTCGTCACAGACTCCAAGCCATTGTGAATGACAAAGTCGGCTACATAGGCCGCAAGCCGTCACCCAGCCCGGCGACGGGCCTGCCGCCCGTATACCGGAAGGAACAGGCGGCAATTCTGAAAGCCGTTACCAACTTGGGACGTTGAGAGTTGCGCCCCGAGCATTCGAAAAGGGGGATCCCTGTGTGTCAATCGCCCTTTTCAACGCGCCACTCTTCACGCTTTTAAAGGAGCACGCATGATAGTTGAGATTCCAGTCCCCCATGTCGGAGAATCCGTTCAGGAGGCGACCCTGGTCCAATGGTTTAAAAAAAACGGGGCACAGATTGAAAAGGATGACCCGCTCTTTGCCATCGAAACCGACAAGGTCACGTTGGAAGTGGTTGCAACTGCAGCGGGCGTGCTTTCCATTAAAATAGCCGAGGGAGAAACCGTGGCCATCGGCACCATCGCCTGCACCATCGATACACAAGGCGCCCCGGCGGAAAAACCTCCCCCAAAAGCGGCTAAAGAGCCACCCGAAACCGCATCACCCACGCCGGCAATCCCATCTGCTGCGCCAGCCGCCGAGCCGATTCAGGCACCAGGAGTGCCCGAAAAAACAACACGGGCAGCGGATACGCCCTTATTATCGCCCGCCGTGCGGCATCTGGTTGCCGAAAAAAGAATCGACATATCAAAAGTGCAGGGGACCGGTCCGGCCGGTCGCATCACCAAGGGGGATGTGATCCTATATATAGAGCAGGCAGCCGGACCAGGAGATGCGGCTTCACGCACCTTACCCGAACACGCGGCAACCCCTTTGGCGGAAACCTCACGAAAACCCATGAGCCGAATACGAAAGCGGATCGCAGAGCGGCTGGTGGCGGCCAAACAAAACACGGCGATGCTCACCACGTTCAATGAAATCGATATGTCCCGGGTTATGGCGCTTCGCACCCTGTATAAAGATGAGTTTAATGACAAGCACGGGGTCCGCCTGGGGTTCATGTCCTTCTTTATCAAAGCGAGCTCGGCCGCCCTAAAGGCCTTTCCGGAAATAAACGCCTTTATCGACGGAGAGGATATCGTCTATCACCACCATGTTCACATGGGCGTTGCCGTGGGCTCGGAGCGGGGCCTGGTGGTGCCGGTCATCCCTTACGCCGAGACACTCTCCTTTGCCCAGCTCGAAAAAAAGATTATCGAATCGGTCACTAAGATTAAAAACAACCAACTGGCGCTGTCCGATCTGGAAGGCGGCACCTTTACCATCACCAACGGCGGGGTATACGGCTCCCTGTTAAGCACCCCGATTTTGAACCTGCCGCAAAGCGGGATTCTCGGGCTGCACAAGATCGAAAAGCGGCCCGTGGTAATTGAGGATTCAATCGTCATTCGACCCATGATGTATGTGGCGCTCAGCTACGATCACCGCATCGTGGACGGCCAGGGAGCGGTCCGCTTTTTAAAGCGGATAAAATCGGATATCGAAGAACCGGAAAGACTATTGCTGGAGGTATAACCATGGCGAAAACTGAACGATATGACCTGGTGGTTATCGGCAGTGGCCCGGGCGGTTACACCGCTGCAGCCAAAGCCGCCCGGCTGGGACTGAAAACAGCCTGTATTGAAAAGCGCTCCAGACTCGGCGGGGTTTGCCTCAACGTGGGATGCATTCCAAGCAAAGCCCTGCTGGATGCCAGCGAACAGTATTACGCTGCCCGACATAAATTCCCGGACATGGGGATAAAAACCGGAAAACTCGGCATTGATTTAAATGTCATGATGTCCCGTAAGCGGACCGTGGTCGAAGGCCTGACCGACAATATCCGCAATCTGCTTACCGGCAACCAGGTCGACATCATTCATGGCACAGCCCGCGTCGTTTCCGAGGACAGGGTGGAAGTCAGCGACAACCAGAGAAAAAGCGGAAAGGGAAAAATAACCCCCCTGCAAACCGACCGGATTCTGATCGCCACGGGCAGCGCCCCTTCCGCGGTCCCCGGGCTCGCCTTTGATAAAAACAGAATCGTCAACTCAACGGATGCGCTGTCCTTTCCATCGGTTCCAAAGCATTTGATCATTGTCGGCGGCGGCTATATCGGCCTTGAGCTGGGGGCGGTCTGGCGTCGCCTCGGCACCGAGGTCACCATTGTGGAAATGATGCCGCAAATCGCGGGCACACTGGACGGCCAGGTGGCCCGCACGCTTCAGCGCATTTTGACCCGGCAGGGTATCACTTTTCGGACCGGGACCAAGGTAAGCGGCGCAAAAGTTCTGAAATCGTCCATTCAGGTGAGCGTGAGCGACGGGTCGAAAGAAGACACCCTGAGCGGGGATCATGTTCTGGTCGCTGTGGGAAGAATGCCCCTAACCGGGGACCTGGGGCTTGAGGACATCGGCGTGGCCTTCGACGCCAAAACCGGCCGAATTCCGGTCAACGAAAAATTTCAAACCAACATTTCCTCCGTGTACGCCATCGGGGATGTGATCGCCGGCCCCATGCTGGCGCACAAGGCGAGCGCCGAAGGGACCGCGGTTGCGGACATCATGACGGGGCTGCCCGGTGAGGTGAATTATGACACCATCCCCTCCATTATATACACGTGGCCGGAAGTGGCCTCAGTCGGTCTCACCGAAGAGGCGGTCAAAGCCCGGAAAATTCCTCATTGTATCGGCACCTTCCCCTTTTCCGGCAGCGGCCGGGCCCGGTGCATGGGTGAAACCGACGGGTTTGTGAAACTCATCGCCCATTCAAAGACGGACCGGTTGATCGGCGCCCACATTCTCGGCCCGAGGGCTTCGGATATGATTGCCGAGTGCGTGTTGGCCATGGAATTCGGCGCCAGCCTCGAAGACATCGCCCGTACCGTTCACGGGCATCCGACCCTTGCCGAAACGCTTCAGGAAGCTGCTGGCGTAGCCACTAAGTGTTCGATTTATCGTTAGCCTACAGCAAAGAGCATAGAGCTTGGAGCATAGGGCTTAGAGCATAGAGCGTAGAGCATAGCGCATAGAGATTAGAGTGTGGGGTGTAGGGTATCGCGGGTAAGGTGATAAAAAAAGGGGCTTGTTGTAAGTGAAGCGCAACAAGCCCCTTTTTTTAGGTGCTTAATATTTTTAGTTAAACAACCGTGACATTTACGGCGGCAGGTCCTTTCTGGCCCTGCTCTATGTCAAATGTCACCCGGTCGCCCTCATTCAATGTTTTAAACCCGCTGCCGTTAATGCCGGAATGATGAACAAATACATCCGGTCCTCCGCCGTCCTGTTCAATAAACCCAAACCCCTTTTGATCGCTAAACCACTTCACTACACCATTGGCCATCGTGCCCCCTCCTTTTAAGTGCAAAACAAAATAGGTTTCCGACTCCTGGGCAGACACCTTGACAAATGGTTCAGCCCGCAGTACGAAACCGACCTGCGTTAATCACACCGGAATTTCGGAAACGATTATTATCCTCATTTTTATTGGAAATCAAGTAATTTATTGTCAATTTTTCAATAAAAGAATGAGGAAATGTCATTCCGCTGGGCGGCTGGGTGCGCCCAAAAAAACGAGAAAGATTTTTTAATATCAGGGCCTTGATCAGTTGTAGGGGGGCAAAAAATTTTTCGCCCTTACGGGTATCGAGCATCGCTCGCGTTAGGTGGCCACCAGTCTTTCTTTTCACATCGAGTTTATCGATGATACCTCGCTGCGCTTAAAACTTTGAAACATATTGGGTGACATCGTCATGGGTCATTGATAACATGGGCGCCATGTGCTTAAATATCGTTGTGAATATGAGGAAAAAACGGATGCTGAAACCACCAAAAAGTTCAGGGAAAAAAGCGTATGATGTCATCATCGTCGGTGGCGGGCCGGCCGGTTTGATGTCCGCCTATTGGCTGGGAGAGCATACGAATCTCAAGGTGTTACTGGTGGAAAAGGGCCAAATGCCGGACAAACGCAAATGCCCGTCCAACGAGGGACAACCCTGCCGCAACTGTTCCCCCTGCCAAATCCTGAGCGGTATCGGCGGCGCCGGGCTTTTTTCAGACGGAAAGCTCAATTTTATTCACAAACTCGGCAAAACCGATCTCACCCAGTTTCTTTCCACCGACGCAGCCCGCGCCATCATCAACGAAACCGAGGAAATCTTCAACCGGTTCGGCATGGACGGGCCGGTGTATCCAACCGATATGGCGGCGGCCAAGGAAATTCGAAAAACAGCCAAGCGAAACGGCCTGGATCTGCTGCTTATCAGGCAAAAGCATATGGGCAGCGATTGCCTGCCTGGCCATATCGAGGCCATGGCCCGTTATATTCAGGAAAAAGGCGTTGAACTGGCTTGTGGCGAGGAGGCACTGGCAGTTCTGGTCAAAAAGAATACCACGGTCGGCCTTCGAACGAACCGGGCGAGCTATCAATGCCCCCGAGTCATTCTGGCCCCGGGCCGCGTGGGCGCCGAGTGGGTACGGCGCCTTGCGGATCAACTCGGCATCGGCCGCAAACACCGGGGCATCGAGGTGGGTGTTCGGGTGGAGGTGCATAATGATATCATGCGCGATATCTGCAATATTATTTACGACCCCACCTTCTTTATTCAGACACAAAAATACGATGATCAGACCCGCACCTTTTGCACCAATTACGGCGGGTTTGTCGCGCTTGAAAACTACAAGAATTTTGTCTGCGTCAACGGCCATGCGTATCGGCACCGAAAATCGGCCAATACCAATTTCGCCTTTCTCTCCAAGGTGATTCTCACCGAGCCGGTCACGGACAACCAGGCTTATGGAGAAGCCATCGGGTACTTATCGTCCCTGATCGGCGGTGGAAAGCCCATTTTGCAGCGCTTCGGGGATTTAAAGCGCGGCCGCCGGAGCACCTGGCAGCGGGTTCGAAAAGGCTATATCGAGCCCTCCCTTGAAAACGTGATTTGCGGGGATATCGCCATGGCCCTTCCGGAGCGAATTTTAACCAACCTCATTGAGGGCCTTGACATGCTGAACCTTGTCATCCCCGGCGTGTCCAACGATGAAACCCTGCTTTACGCGCCGGAAATCAAGTTTTTCGCCTCTCAAATTGAAACCGACCACAACCTTGAGACTGCCGTCAAGGGCCTGTATGTCGCGGGCGACGGTCCGGGCGTGGCCGGAAATATCGTATCCGCCGCGGCCACAGGCCTTATTCCCGCCAAAACCATTGCAAAGAAAACCGGGGAATAATGGCGTCATCCGCTCCTGAATACAGTCGCACCATCGGTCGCATCGAATCAACCATTCGGAAAGCCTGCGCACGGGATCGGCTCGGCTTTAAGCGCGAAATCAATCGCCTCAAGCAGGATGCACGAAAAGGGGATGCCTCCCCGGCGCTTCAGCAACGGCTGGTGCAGCTCATGCGGCGCGTCAATGCGTCCGCGGCCAAACGCCGCGAGCGAATCGCGGCCAGGCCCGCCATCTCCGAATTTGCCGACCTGCCGATCACTGCCAAAAAAGAAGAGATCATCGCCGCCATTCGCGCGCATGCCGTGGTGATTATCTCGGGGGAGACCGGTTCCGGAAAAACAACCCAGATTCCCAAATTCTGTCTTGCCGCCGGCCGCGGCATCGACGGGTTGATCGGCTGCACCCAGCCCCGGCGCATCGCGGCCATTACGGTGGCCGAGCGTATTGCCGAAGAGCTCGGCGAACCGGCCGGCCGATCGGTCGGGTACAAGATTCGCTTCACCGACAAAACCGGGCCGAATGCCTACATTAAAATCATGACCGACGGCATGCTGCTGGCCGAAACTCAAGGGGATCCCGATCTGCACACCTATGACACCCTGATTATCGACGAGGCCCACGAGCGCAGCCTCAATATCGATTTTCTGCTCGGCATTCTCAAAACACTGCTCCATAAGCGCACGGACCTGAAGCTGATCATTACATCGGCCACCATTGATACGGAAAAATTCTCGCGCGCGTTTGATAACGCGCCGATCATCGAAGTTTCGGGCCGCATGTACCCCGTTGAAATCCGCTATGCGCCGGGGGCCACCGACGATGAACTGAGCCATATGGAAAAAGCGGCTTTTGCGGTAGACCGGCTCATTGCGGAAAGCAGATTCGGGGATATTCTCGTTTTCATGCCCACGGAAGGGGACATTCGGGAAACCATCGAACTCATTGAAGGCAGAAATTACCGGAACGTGACCGTGCTTCCCTTGTTTGCGCGCCTCTCCGCTGCGGACCAGCATCGGGTATTTGCAACGCCGGTGGGACGAAAAATCATCGTCGCCACCAATATCGCAGAGACTTCGCTCACCATTCCCGGCATCAAATATGTGGTGGACACGGGGCTGGCCCGCATTTCCCAATACAACCCCAGATCGCGCACCACCGCCCTGCCCGTCACATCGATCTCACAAAGCAGCGCGGATCAGCGCATGGGCCGGTGCGGACGCGTCGCCAACGGCATTTGCGTTCGCCTTTTTCCGGAAGAAGATTATCTGGAGCGGCCCCGGTTCACCCGGCCGGAGATTCTTCGCGCCAATCTGGCAGAAGTCATTTTAAGAATGATCGCCTTAAATCTGGGCAATATTTCCGAGTTTCCGTTTCTGGACATGCCGCCGGGCCCGAGCATTCAGGACGGATTCAACCTGCTTTTCGAACTGGGCGCCATCTCCCAGGCCGGCCCCTCAAAAGGCAAAAAACAGGCGGCATCCCCCTTTATCCTCACGGAAAAGGGCCAAGTCATGGCCGCCATGCCCATCGATCCCAGGCTCTCCTGTATGCTGATCGAGGCGGTCAGCCAGGGGTGCCTGCCAGAAGTATGCATCATCGCCGCGGCATTAAGCATTCAGGACCCCAGGGAACGGCCCGCTGAAAAAGCGGCCGAAGCGGACCGGGCCCATGCCCGGTTTAAAGACCCGTCCTCGGATTTCGTCACGCTGCTCAATATCTGGAACGCCTATCAGGCGGCCTGGAATCAAAATAAAAAAATGCGGCAGATCATGAAATTCTGTAGCTCATGCTTCTTATCTTTCAAGCGAATGCGCGAATGGCGGGATATTCACGGCCAGCTTCAAGCCATTTTGGCGGAATCGAATTTGCCGGCGCGCCTTGCCTCGGCCGAAAAGCCCGCTTCCGCGGACAAAGCTGGCAACCGCGAATACAGCGAGACCTATGAAAGAATACATAAAGCCATTTTAAGCGGCTTTCTGTCCAATATCGCCGCGAAAAAGGAAGGCAACATCTATCAAGCCGCTAAAGACCGGCAGGCTATGCTCTTTCCCGGCTCAGGTCTCTTCAACCAGTCCCGGCAATGGATCGTCGCCGCGGAGATGGTAGAAACCAGCCGCCTTTTTGCCCGCATGGCGGCCCACATCGATCCTGCCTGGCTCGAACCCATCGGCAAGGACCGATGCAAGCACACCTACTTCGACCCTCACTGGGAACGCAGCCGCGGAAACGTGATCGCCTCCGAGCAGGTGAGTCTCTTCGGCCTCATCATTGAACCGGCCAGAAACATTCTTTACGGCCGCATTCGCCCGGAAGAGGCCTCCGATATCTTTATTCAGAGCGCGCTGGTGGCGGGCGACGTGCGCCGTCCCCTGCCCTTTATGCGCCACAACCAGGCGCTGATCGACACCGTTCAAACGATTGAGCACAAGGTCCGGCGGCGCGATCTGCTCATCAGCGAAGCGGATCTCTTTCATTTCTACAAGTCCCGAATCAGCGGCGTATATGATATGCGCACGCTGGAACGCCGGATTCGGGAAAAAGGCGATGATTTTCTTCACATGAAAGAAGAAGATCTGCTTCGATATGCGCCCGACCGCGAAGAGCTGGCCCGCTATCCGGACAAGCTCCAACTTCAAAACACCGCCTTTCCCTTTGATTACCGCTTTGAACCGGGCAGTCAAACCGACGGGGTCACCATTCGCATTCCGGCCGCCGCCGCCGGCGCAGTATCAAAGGATACGCTGGAGTGGCTGGTCCCGGGGCTTTTAAAGGAAAAATTGAGTGCCCTCATTAAAAGCCTGCCGAAAATTTACCGCAGGCAACTGGTACCGGTCTCCGAAACCATCGATATCATCGCGCAAGAAATGGAGAAAAAAAAAGAAGGACTTCTCTCCTCTTTGGGAGAATTCATTCACCAGCGTTTCGGCGTGGACATTCCCGTCACGGCCTGGGCCGAAGACCTGCTGCCGGATCATCTGAAAATGCGCATCGCCATTACAGCCCCCGACGGAAAGGAAATTGCCGCGGGCCGGAACCCTTCTCTTTTGAACCATCACTTTCTCGCGGAGAAGCCGCTGGAAGGTTTTGAAGACATCAAAAAAGAATGGGAGAAAACAGGCATCACGCAGTGGGATTTTGATGATCTGCCGGAACGTATTGCCCTCACGGGCAAAAAAGGCGGGCGGTGGGTCGCCTACCCGGCCCTCGTGCCCGATGAATCCGGGGGGCGGCAGGTCCATCTTCGCCTCTTTCTCAATCAAACCGAGGCCGCCAAAATCCACCGGTCCGGGGTGTACCTGCTCACCACGCTGCACCTGTCAAATGATCTGAAACTATTAAAAAAAATGATCGCACTGCCCAAGGCATGGATTCCCAAAGCAGCACGCTTCGGCGGAGAAAAAAAAATTCAGGCCCAGCTCATCGAGAGCATCACGCTCGAGTTATTTTCCCGCGACATTCGAACACGGGAAGCATTTGAAACCCATGCGGCAGCAGCTTCCGCCCGGATCGTCGCCATCGCGCAAGAACGCCTGGATGTCTTTTTGCCGGTGCTCGATGCGGTTTGCGACACTCGGGAGCGCCTTTTCGCCATCGAATCCACAAGGCATTTGGCGCCGATCGCAACGGAAATCAGAACCGAGTTGGCCCATCTGGCGCCGGAGAACCTGCTTCTGCTCTATACTAACGAACGGCTGCGCCATCTGCCGCGGTATATTCGCGCACTGGGCATTCGCGCGATCCGTGCCGTTGAAAACCCAGAACGGGACCGCCTGCGCATGAATCAGGTTCAGCCCTACCGGAGCCGGCTGACTCAAATGCTTGAATCCCTCACGCCGGGCACATCGGAAAAAAAGCGTGCCGCCGTTGAAGAATACTTCTGGATGCTCGAAGAGTTCAAGGTGTCGGTCTTTGCCCAGGAACTGAAAACCGTTATCCCGATTTCTCCCAAACGCCTGGATAAAAAGGCCGGAGAGATCGAACGAATGATGTAACTTTACACCGGATTTTTCGGAAGCCGACTGTCAGCAATCGGCGGTTAAAGAGAGTTTATGATGAGATTTTTTTTCTTTGCGTTACAATTCACAGCCGTAGTTTGTATCTTTCATTACCTGTTGAACCTTTCGATCATTAAATTTTTCTCGATATCGGCTCCATTCACCCAAAAAAGCATCACCCGGCTTATGTTTTTTATGTCCGTCAGCTTTATGCCCGCCGCCATGCTGTTGCGGTTCTATCCAAGCGGCATCACCCGTATCTTCTACATTTTGTCAGCAACCTGGCTGGGGCTTTTCATTTATCTTCTCCTGGCAGCAGGCCTGTGTTGGCTGGTCTTCGGCCTCGGCAAGCTTTTTTTCTCCTCGGTTCCGAATATGCGCGCCCTCTGCCTTTTCGGGTTCAGTATCGCGGTCCTCGTGTCCCTTCACGGCATATGGCGCGCCCAGCACCCTGAGATCAAACCCATCGATATCACCATCAAGAACCTTCCCGATGCCTGGCAAAACAAGAAAATTGTGCAACTCTCGGATGTCCACCTCGGCGCCATCAACAGCGCCCGGTTCATGCAGCGCGTGGCCGATCAGGTGAACCGCCTTCATCCGGATCTGATTCTCATTACCGGTGATCTTTTTGACGGCATGGGCAACGATTTGAAAAACGACATCAGCGCGCTTAACAGCCTAACCGCATCCAAAGGCGTCTATTTCGTTACCGGCAACCATGAAGGGTACCTGGGCTTGCTAAAACCGCTTTCCATCCTGCGGCAAACGCATATTCGAGTTCTTAACAACGAGGTCGTGGATCTGGACGGCCTACAAATCCTCGGCATCAGTTACCCGGATTACCGTATCAGAAACCACACCCGACGCCTTTTATCATCGGCCGGAGGCTATGATGCCGACAAGCCGAGCATTCTCATGTACCACACCCCGACCAATATCGCCGAATTCCATACTGACCGTGGCTCTCAGCAAACAAAAACCTACTGGCGCCCGGACACGCGCATGACGCTCGCCAAGGAAACAGGAATCGATCTTCAGCTCTCCGGCCACGCCCATCACGGCCAGTTGTTTCCGTTCAATTTTCTGACCCGAGCCATCTATAACGGCTATGATTACGGACTGCACCGGGACGGTGATTTTCAGCTCTATGTCAGCTCCGGCACCGGCACCTGGGGCCCGCCCATGCGGGTAGGAACTTCTTCTGAAATTGTCGTAATAACGTTAAGATAGGTGCACATCAAATGCCCGCCGTTCACACTCAGTATTTGTCCGGTAATGAAGTCAGAGGCGCTGGAAGAAAAAAACAACACGCCTTCCGCGATGCCATCAGGCTTTCCCATTCTGAACAGCGGGGTCGCTCGGACCATCTGGCCCATTTTTTTAATTATGATACACTCTGAAATGAATGCAACTCGTTCAAAGTAATTTCAATGTTTCTTTGCTTTCTGCTTGACATAAAAATAGGATGGTGCCAGAAAAAAACACAATAACATATATAACTATGTTTTCAAGATTTCGGAAGACCGCTGCGTTTATGTCATACACATTCCATATTGAGGAGTAACCCATGAGAGAACGAGAAGTGATTGTGGTTGGATCCGGCCCGGCAGGGGCAAGCTGCGCCAAAGCACTACGAGATGAAGGGGTCGATGTTCTGGTTCTGGAAAAAAAAGCATTGCCCCGTTACAAGTGTTGTTCCGGCATCTTGTTCGGGCAGACCCAGGAACTCCTCAAGCGCTATTTCAACGCCGAAGCACCCGCCTCCGTGACATGCGCGCCAGCCGATATGGAAGCCGGTGACGTCAGGGAATGGAATGCCGAGAAAGGGTATCGGCCTTACCTCTGGGAAATCGGCAAGGACGGCAAGTCCTTTCCCCAAAAGTATGTGAACATCTGGCGTAACCTTTTCGATAAGTGGCTACTCGATCTTTCCGCGGCCGAGTACCGCGATCAGGCATACGTTAAAGGCTTTGAAAAAACCTCGCAGCATATTCGGGTTCAGGTAGCACAATCCGCAGAAGGTGAACTCGCAACCTATCATTGCAAGTATCTCGTGGGCGCCGATGGCTGGAATTCCACTGTCCGTCGCCTGCTGAATCCTGAATCCGCCAAGCAACGGGCCGCCCAATCGGTTGGCGTATTACAAAGTTACTTCAAGCTGGAATCGCTTGGGTCCTTAAAAAAAGGGGCCTTCACGGTGTTTTTTCTTCCGGAAGTCGGCGATACCCTGACTTGCGTGCATCAGAAGGGCGACTATTTATTGCTCTGCGTCGGCGGGTTCAAGGGGCGGAAGCTTCGAGAATCCATGGTGGCGTTCAAGCATTTTCTTTCTCGGCAGTTTGAGGTTCGCCTGGGAGATTGGTGGCGGGATGAGTCGTGCCAGATGCTGCTCGCACCGCCTGACCTGGGCCGGGAGCAGGTGTTGCTCACGGGCGAAGCGGCCAATTTCATCTACCTGAACGGCGAGGGAATCAGCACGGCGATCGACAGCGGGTATCGTTGTGGAAAAGCGATCGCTGCAGCTCTCCGTGAGAAAAAGAGTGCCCTACCCCTCTATGCCGAAACTATCACGGACATCGCCGCCCATATGGAAAAGTGCTTTACACAGATTCGCTTTCTTGTATCACAAGCGACATAACGCACCCGAGCGCAAAGCCGGATGCTGGGATGCATAACAGCCATCTTTCATCTTCGGCGAATATATACGCAAAAGCGTGCATGTTTCTGGTAACGGGTTTAAATAACAGTTTTGAAATTAAAATTTATAATTAAAACCAAAAGTTATGATGCTTGTCTCCCAATCAAAATCCTTTCTGTCATATTCATAGTAGTAATCATAATAGTCATCGTCCAAATCAGATTCCGCAGCAAAAAAACGATAGCCGATATCCAGAGACAAGTTATTGATTAAATCGATTTCGACTCCGCCCAATATTTGCCAGGCAAAAACAGTATCATCATTACTATCGAAACGTCCGATTGATGAGGTCGAAACCGAAGTATCAATATACGAAAAACCGATACCTACGCCAAGGTAAGGGTGAATTTTTCCTTCCGGAAATTTCGCTATTCCATTAAACATAACATTATGAAAGGTTGTATCCCCTTCAATTTGGACATAATCCCAACTGTCAAAGGGCCATACAGTTCCATCCACATCAGGATTGAAGTAACTGTATTCAAACTCAAAGGAGGCAAATCTGAGTCGAGGTGGGGTGTAACCAAATTTAAAGCCAATAACCCATGTTTCATCAACGTCTATATCATAACGGTCATTGTAATAGTAATCGTAATAATCATACCCCTGAGACACTTCAGGACTCACTGTAACCCCGCCAAACATACCCATGTACCATCCAGTCTGAGCCGACGTCATATTAAACGGAAATACAGAGATCGTGATAACGAATACAACCACAGAAAAAACACTATTTAGCTTTTTCATGAGCATTCCTCCTTTGCAGTCACATCATTCGTGAAATTACAGATCGATCCCTCGAATGAAAAACTTACCCATACAGCATAAACACCATCCAATGTTATTGTTTATAGGCGATCATCGGAAAGGTGCTCACAAGGCGGCTTATTTCATACCGCAGCGACTTGCTGCGCTTTGGTTTGTAATTCGCCCTTTTTTAACCCTACCATAGCCTGTCCCGAATCTGCATTAAGAACTTATCAGGATAGTGTCTTTAGGCTATCCAACCATTTATATTAATTATAATTTTAAAATTAATAGCCTGGTTCATCGTCGCGGCATGACGCCTTCGTTCCACAATTTTTTCAGGTGATCTCGCCATGGAAAAATATGAAGATCATCATGCACCCTTGGATTTCCTTCGTAGCAAACAACTTTGTAACCCTATCAACGCTCTTGAAAACAAACAAGTTGACGCGCCTCATCCAAAACTGTCAGAATAATTCCTCGGAATACCCGAGGTTCCGTCAAACTGCTTTGAGGCACAAGCATGGACATAACTGCACAAAAACAAGCGGAAACGACATTGCAGAACCGGGAGGCAACCTACCGCAGCGCCTTTGAAAAATCCGGAGCCGCTTCCATTATCATCGAAGAGGATATGACCATTTCATTGGCCAATCCAAAGTATGAGCAGTTGACCGGCTACACCCGCGCGGAAATCGAAGGCCGTATGAAATGGACAGCCTTTATTTCCAAGGAAGACCTTGAGCGAATGAAGGGATATCACGTTGAGCGCAGAAAAGGGCCTGGAAGGGTTCCGGATGAATATGAATGCAAACTGATCAACCGAAAGGGAGAAAAGATCGACGTGTGGATCAGTGTCGGAATGCTGCCCGGGCCCAATCGAAGTATTGCCTCCTTTATCGATATCACCTCCCGCAAACGGGCCGAACAGGCGCTGCGCGATAGTGAAACGAGGCTCAGCGCCATCATCGATGCCCTGGACGGGTATATCTACACCTGCACGCGTGAGTTTCGAATCGAATTCATGAATAAGGCGCTCATTGATTACATCGGGCAGGATAAAACGGGCGGTCTCTGCCACAGGGATATTTTCGGATTGGACCAGGCCTGTCAATGGTGCGGCAATGAAGCGGTCTTTAAGGGGGAAACCGTTCGGCAGGAGATCAAAAACCCAGCGGACGGGCGATGGTTTTATATACTCAGCTCCCCCATGTTCGACACGGATGGTTCCGTCACCAGAATGCAGGCGACCATTATCGATATTACGAAGCAAAAACAGACGGAAGAAACCCTGATCAAGCGAAAAGAATACCTACAAAAAGAAAACCTGCTGCTGAAATCGAGCATGAAAGAACGATACAAATTCATGAACATCATCGGAAAAAGCACGGCGATGCAGGGGGTCTACGACCAGATCATCAACGCCGCCGCCACGGATGCCGGTGTTATCCTCTACGGGGAGTCCGGTACGGGCAAGGAGCTGGCAGCCCGGGCGATTCACGATCTAAGCGATCGAAAACACGGTCCTTTTGTGGTCGTTCATTGCGGTGCCATCGCGGAAAACCTCATCGAAAGCGAATTTTTCGGGCACAGGAAGGGGGCTTTCACCGGCGCAGACCGGGACAAACAAGGGTACCTGGACCTGGCAGACGGCGGCACCCTCTTTCTGGATGAATTGGGCGAGCTGGGCCGGAACATGCAGGTAAAATTGTTGCGCGCCATTGAAGGCGGAGGCTATACCCCGGTAGGCAGCGCTAAAGAAAAAAAATCCGATATTCGCATTGTCGCCGCCACGAACAGGAATCTTCAAGAACAGGTAAAAACCGGCCTGATGCGCGAAGATTTCTTCTACCGCATCCATATTATTCCCATCACCCTGCCGCCGCTAAGGGACCGTAAGGAAGATTTGCCGCTGCTGGTCGAACATTTCATGAAGATGTATGGAGAAACCGAAAGACTGCCGCCCATCACCGGAAAAATTCTGGACGCCATTCAACAATATGACTGGCCGGGAAATGTCCGGGAACTTCAAAATACGCTGCATCGCTATGTGACCCTGAAACAATTCGGCATGCTTCAGCCTTCAGCAGCCGACGGGGATGAACCGGAAATCCTTGCTGAAAGCCCGCCAAGGAAAATCGGAAATATTCGTAACGTCATCCGTGACTTTGAAAAAAATTACATTCTTAGTGCCTTAGAGCGGTATCAATGGCACCGCGGCAAAGCAGCTTCCGCCCTGGGCATTGACCGAAGGACCCTCTTCAAAAAAACCAAACAATATGGAATTGAAAATACCCAAATCGAGAACGAATAGCCCCAAATAAAAATTTACATTTATTTTCAAATAGTAATCCTCTTTTTCCGCTGATCATGGGAACGAAACACCCTATTAATGCCGGACACCTTATCGCCCCCCCTATCCGCCAGTTTTTATTATAAATAAAATAAAAACAAATCGTTAAAACCGTTTCAAGGCGTTTGGCACGAATGTTGATAAGAAATTGATAGAATATATTAGATGCAACCGTCTGGAAAGTTATCACCGGCATTCTCTACCTGCTGTATCGGGCCGGACAACAAGAACCATACAAAAGGTTCGTTACCCCCCTATTGCGGGAAAGCATCCCTCATGCAACCCATGATCAGGGAAGACAAGGAGAAACAAAATGGATAACAACAGTGTCTTTTTTGATGTGCTTTCACCCGTAAAGTTTTTGAATCGTTCCGCAAAGGTATACGGGGACAAGGATGCGGTGGTTTATAACGAGTTGCGCTATTCCTATAGCGAGTTGCATGCCAGGGTCAACCGGCTGGCCGGCGCACTGAAGAAAATCGGTGTTGCAAAGGGGGATAAGGTGGCGTTTCTATGTCCCAATACCCCACCCATGCTTGAAGCCCATTACGCGGTACCCATGATAGGGGCGGCGCTCGTGAGCCTCAATACCCGCCTGTCCTCCCGGGAATTGTCTTATATTCTCACTCACTCGGATGCCAAGGTCCTGTTTGTTGACAACGAGTTGGCCGATCTGATTCAACCGATTGTGCCGGAACTGAAAAAAATCAAGGCCTTTGTCAATATCTGCGATGTATCCGAAGAAAGGCCCCTCACGGGAATGGAATATGAGGCGTTTTTGAAGACCGGGTCTGATGCCCCCATGGCATGTGAGGTGGAGGATGAATATCAGGTGGCGACCATCAACTATACCAGTGGCACCACCGGATTCCCCAAAGGGGTCATGTACCACCACCGCGGCGCCTATCTGAACGCCATCGGCGAAGTGGTGGAGACCGGAATGAACGCCGAGTCGGTGTATCTCTGGACCCTTCCCATGTTTCACTGCAACGGATGGTGCTTTACCTGGGCGGTTACGGCGGTGGGGGCCACCCATGTATGTCTGCGCAAGGTCGTACCGAAAGAGATTTACCGTCTGATTGAAAAAGAGGGGGTCTCCCATCTCTGTGCTGCCCCAACCGTTCTGATCGGCATGGCCAATTATCCGGAGGCAAAAAATGTAACCATGCGCCGCCAGCTTGAGATCATGACGGCCGGCGCACCACCTTCCCCGACCGTTATTGAAGAAATGGAAAAGCTCGGCGTCAATATTACGCAAACCTACGGCAGCACCGAGGTTTTCGGACCCCATAGCATCTGCGCCTGGCAGACCAAATGGAACACCCTGTCCGCCCCTGAAAGGGCCAACATCAAGGCACGTCAGGGGGTTCCCTATGTGGTCGCCATGCACATGGACGTCATTGATCGCGCCACCGGGAAATCCGTCCCCTATGACGGCAAGACCCTCGGCGAGATCGTCATGCGCGGCAACAATGTGATGCTCGGCTATTACAAGGATCCGCAAGCCACGGCCACCGCCTTTCGGGGTGGATGGTTTCACAGCGGGGATCTGGCCGTTATTCATCCGGATGGATACGTTCAGATCATGGATCGCGAAAAAGATATCATTATCAGCGGCGGCGAAAACATCTCCACCGTTGAGCTGGAAAACGTTATCTACCGGCATCCGAATGTCCTGGAAGTGGCCGTCATACCGATTCCGGACGACAAATGGGGGGAAGTGCCAAAGGCCTTTGTCAAACCAAAGGAGGGCCGCGTGATAGACGAAAAGGAGATTATCGATTTCTGCCGGCAGAACCTCGCGCGTTTCAAGGCGCCCAAAGCCGTGGAGTTCGGGGATTTACCCCAAACAGCAACGGGAAAAATTCAAAAATTCAAATTGCGTGAAAAGGAATGGCAGGGCCGCAATCGCATGGTGAATTGAGGCGGATACAATGGCACTCGTATCAACCGACTTATCCTTTTCCACAGTAAAAATAATACGGACGATGATTCAAACGAAAAAAATTCTGAAAAAACAAAACCTCCTTTGATTAAAGGTGCTTATAAATTGGCTTGTTTTATGCTCACCCAAACTATGGTAAGGTGGTAGTGCATGGCACCATGAAGCTGGCCCCGGCAAGGGGCGTTTCTCCATAAAAAAAAGGAGGGATAACCATGTTGAGTGAAGACCTGACCAACGGTTCGAAGGAGAGACTGGACAATTTTATCAACCGCGCCAAATCAGGCCAAACCGTTAAACTTCAAATTAAAGTTTACCGGAATTTGATCAAACAAGTAAACCAATCGGAAGCTACCGACGACATCGACATCGAAACGGACAGGTGTCTGCTCATGGCGGATTTCACATCGACGCGACGCGCACAAGAGAAATCGGACACCGTCACAAAAGTTTATGCGGTTTGCCCGATAAACGAGAGCGATGTCGATGATAGAACGACCCGTCATATCGCCAATGAGCGACTTAAGATGGATTATGCACGGCTAAAAGACGCAAACATCCTGTTTGAGGCAACGTATTTTTAAAGGAAACAAATCATGTATCAAAAAATCCTTGTGCCCTTGGACGGATTATCGCAAGCCGAAGGTCTTCTGCCGAACGGACGATTCGACAACAGACCCATCTGTGTCACTTAAAAAACGTCAGTAACGCATGCAGGTTCGTCATGGGATGCGGCGGGCAGCCGGGAATGAAAAGATCCACGGGCAGCAGGGTGTCCAGGCCTTCGGTGACCTCTGGACTTCCCCGGAACGGGCCGCCGGTCAGCGCACAGCTTCCAACGGCAATTACGACCTTGGGATTCGGCACCGCCTCATAGGTCTGAAGCAGTGCGGTTTTCATGTTCCTGGAGATGGGGCCGGTGACCACGATGCCGTCGGCGTGACGGGGCGAGGCCACAAAATTGATGCCGAACCGCGCCAAATCGAAGAACGGCGTGGCCAACACGTTCAGGTCCGCCTCGCAGGCATTGCAGCCCGCAGCAGAAACCTGCCGAAGTTGAAGCGATCTACCGAATAACTTCTTGAAGTGCTGTCTGGCGTGGCAGGCCAGATCCGGCAAAGCGCCATCCGTCATCAGATGCGCCTTTTCGCTAACGGCCAGCTCGAAATTCCGTGAAAAAGAGATAAACTTGCCTTCGGAGATACGCTCGCAGGTACCGCAGAATACACAACGGCCCATATCGATGATCTTCCGTTCGGCGTCAATGGCATTTTGCGGACAGGCTTCAGCGCACCGAACCGCCAGTTCCGCCGAAGCATCCGGGTGAATCTGCGGCATGCCGCGATAGCGCGGCGCCAGTTCGATTTTCTCTTTTGGATAGCGGGAAGTACGATATCCTTGTTCAAATCGGTTTTTCAGCGTGTTGAGCATGATGCGTTCACTCTTATTAGATTTAAGCTGATAGCTGGTAGCTGATAGCTGGTAGCTGATAGCTGGTAGCTGATAGTTAAAGGTAATTCAGAGATCAAACCCGCAATAGGACAGGTTGAAACTCTTGTTGTTCAGGGGAAAATCTGAGATTCCCGTATTGCGTAATGCCATGGACAGCCCGTTCCAGTTGTGAAAAGACGGGTCCTTGACCTTGTATCGAAGCAGTTTCCCTTCCGCGTCGGTCAGCACGCAATGGGAAACCTCTCCCCGCCAGGCCTCGTTTAACGTTACCACAAAAGAGGCTGAAAACGGGGACGGCATCGCATTTGCAGCGCAGGTGGTGTCGATCGGGTCTTTCAACAGGGACTGAATGATGCGGATGGATTGAAGTACTTCATTCGCCCGAATTCTGGCCCTGGCCCACACATCCCCCGTGGATTTTGCGTTTTCCGGAATCTGTAGCTTGCCGTAATGCTCCGTTGGAAAGCAGCGCCGCACATCATAGGCGATGCCGCTGGCCCGACCGGCCGGTCCCACAAGGCCCAGTTTCTCCGCATCTTCCTTACCGACCACACCGCAGCCTTCAAACCGGCCCCGCGCGCTGGGCGTGTTAAAAAGAAGTTCCATCACATGGGCCACCTGAGGTTGCAGTTCATCGAGCCGCCCCAGGAGCGTATTTCGATCCGCGGCAGCCAGGGGAAACAAGACGCCGCCCGGCCGAACCAGTCCCTTACCGAACCGGTTTCCGCAGATCCATAAGGTCAAGTTGAGAAAATCGCCGCGCATTCTGCCGCAATAATTCGCGGGCGGCAAAAAAGCCACATCCCCGCTCAAAGCGCCCAGATCCCCCACATGATTGGCGATGCGCTCAAGCTCCAGAGCGATGGTGCGAATGATGCGCGCGCCGGCATCCGGTATCGCGCCGGAAAGCGCTTCAAAGGCTTGCGCCAGGCACAGGCTGTGGCCGATGGCCGTATCGCCAGCAATGCCTTCAGCGATAATGGGCAGCCGTTTGAAGGGCACATTGACCAGCAGGGACTCAACCCCGCGGTGCTGATACCCCAGTTGAATTTCCAGGTTCAGCACTCGCTCGCCGATGCAGTTAAATCGAAAATGTCCGGGTTCGATAACACCCGCATGCACCGGTCCCACGGCCACCTCGTGAATTTCTTCGCCTTCGACCGCGTAATAGTCGTAATTGCCCGGAATATCCGCTTCGTAATTGTTTCCGAACACATCGGCGACATTTCGGCAATTGGGATGATACCGCACCATTTTGAGCCAGGGATGAAATTCCGGAACAATGCCGTACTGCTCGGCAATCTCCCGCTCAAACAGATGAAAGGGCTCACATTGAATGCTTAACGACGGATAGGAGGCAGGCGCATCACACCCGGCGACGAGGAGCTTATCGGTCCGCAACACCGCGAGAAGCTTCAGGATATCGCCGTCCTGATAGGCAAAATAGTGAACGACTTTGCCGCCGTTTTCGACAATGCTTAACGTTTCCGAATAAAAGGCATCAAAATGAAGATGCGGAATGGCATTTCTTTGAACCGCACGGCCGTTTGAAATCTCTAAAAAGGGCGTTTCCATTAAAATCCTCCCCCCAGCCCCTTCACGGCAAGGGTAATTGTCTCGTACAAGGGCTCCGGCATCCAGAAACACAGCACCAAGGAGGTTAGCAACAGGACGTATTGCGGCCAGACCATGCTCGCTTTTTCCCTCAGATGAATCCTGGCGGTTGAATCGTCAAAGGAAATTTTCATGGCCTGGTTCGCAAACCCGGCAAACACCACGCACAGGCTGGCAATGAATATCCCGGCGCCGACATAACGGTCGGCGCGAAACGCCGCCACAATGATGAGCAGTTCCCCGATAAAAATGCCGAACGGCGGAAACCCGGATATACCGGCAAACCCGCCGAAAAACGCCACAAATGTCTTGGGCATGCGGTTAACGAGGTTGCCCGTGTGCTCGATCAGCCGACTGCCGTAGCCGAGCAGAATATTTCCGGAGGTCAAAAACAGGGACGACTTGATCAGACTGTGATGAATCAGGCAAATCAGGGCGCCGTGCGCGCCCAGGCCCCCCACGCCGGTGCCAAAGGCGATAATGCCCATATTTTCGATACTCGAATAGGCCAACAAACGTTTATATTCGGTTTGTTTTAAAATGAAGGTGGCGGCCGCCAGTATGCTCATGAGACCGAAAACCATGAGTATCATCCCGGAAAACTCCCCGAGACCCGCGGCAACCATGATTTTGTTGGTCTTGAAAATCCCTAAGTACGCGCAGTTCAGCAGCACGCCGGATAAGAGCGCAGAAGCCGGGCTCGGTGCTTCGCTGTGCGCATCCGGCAGCCAAGTGTGCATGGGCGCAAGTCCCATTTTGGTTCCATAGCCCACCAGAATAAACACAAAGCCGGCTTTCAGCCACCGGGGGTCGAGCTGTTTGGCCGCCACGGTCAGCGCGGAAAAGGACACCGGCACATGGACATTGCCCACATCCATGGCAAGGGTGATGAGCACGGAGCCCAGAAGCGCCATGGCAATGCCCACTGAGCAGATCAGGACATATTTCCAGGTCGCTTCCAGGGAAGCCTCGGTTCTGTGCGTGTAAATCAGCGGCGCGCTGGCCAGGGTCGTTGCTTCAATAGCAATCCACATAACCATAATGTGATCGGACAGGGTTACCATGGTCATCGTGGATAAAAAGAGCAGCATTGAGCCGATAAAGATGTTCTCGGAAATAATATGGGAGGCCTTTAAAAAAGACGTCGTATAAATGGAGATCAGGAAAAATAGCAGCGAGATTACCAGAAGAGACAGCAACCCCTCCGGCGTAATCGCAAAATATTCCGGGTAAAACGACGCGGGCCGGTAAATCCATAACAAAACGGAAAGTACCAAATGAATCACCCCGGTAATCACCAGCAGTATCCGCCCGAATGTCTTTGGCAAAAAAAAAGCCAAAATACCCGTCAGAAACGGCGCTATGATAACAAAATCCACCATGACCCGATCACCTATTCCTTTAATGTTCTGAGCAACGCGGTATTCACGTCATCAAAGGTCTGTTTGATATTCTGAAAAATAACGGCCATGATCATGACGCCGGCAAGCACGTCCAGAAGAATGCCGAATTCAACAATATGGCGAGTGCGCATTGAAAACATGGTTCCCACCAGGTAAATTCCGTTTTCCATCATGATGTATCCGAGCACCATGGCAATGGCGTTTCTTCTGGCCATCAGCAGAAACATTCCCGCCACCAAAAGGCAAATGGCCGTGGGCAACAGCAATTCACTGCTATGCGCATACGGCACATCAAAGCGCCTGCTGATAACGGTGGCGGACACAATCAGCAAAAGCCCCGCAATCATGGAGGCATGATACCCGATCACCGGATCGACCTCCCGCTGAATGGCCACTTTTTTAATCGCCATATAAATGCACAGAGGAATGATAATCCCCCGAATGCTCATGGTAAACACTGTAAACACCGTCTCACCGCCACTCATGCCGTGCCCCATCACCAACGGCAGCAGGGATACAACGACCCCCTGAAAGGCAATGACTCTGATCAGCACGGGCAATCGGCTGGAGGCAAAAGAAAAAAGCACCGAAAGCAGCACCAGGGATAAAATCGTATCCACCAAATTGATCATTGAATAAACTCCAGGATAATAGCGGTCGCAAAAAAAGTCAGAGCAAACGAGGTCAGGACAAACCTGGGAACCTTGTCCATCCGGTATCGGGCCATGACCGATTCGGTAACGCCGACCACCATGTAAACGGGTAACAACGCAATGATGAAAAAAACGATGGTCAGTGCCGGATGCGCCAGCTCAAACGGAAAGGCCAGCCGGCCGACCAGGGATGCGTAGAAAAACAGCTTGAAAAAAGACCCCAGTTCGATAAACGCAAAATCCGGCCCGCTGTGATCCAGCACCATAACCTCGTGAATCATGGTCAATTCCAGATGCGTAGCCGGATCATCCACCGGCACGCGGGAGTTTTCCGTGAGCAGCACAATGAAAAGGGACGGCACCACAAAAAGCAGCGGAGACCCCGCCTTCTGCCACAGTTCAAAGGGGTGCGTACCGGAAAAATAGGCGGACAACTGCAACTCGCCCGTCAGCAGATAAAACAGGATCAGCATCATGAAAAGGGAGGCTTCGCAGATAATGGGAAAATAGGCTTCCCTGGCCGCGCCCATGCCCTCGAAGGGTGAGGCGGTGTCCATGGCCGCTGCGATCGTAAAAAAGCGGCCCAATCCCATCAGGTATAAAAGGAAAATAATGTCGCCGTTAAACGAAAAAATCGGCGGCCGCCCGGCAATGGGCAAAAACATCAATACCACAGCCGCCGTACAAAGAGACACCATGGGGCCGAGCTTGAAGATATAGCTCGTGCTGGTACTGTACACCGAGCCCTTTTTGAACAGCTTGATCAGCGTATAATAATTGATCAGCAACGGTGGTCCCTTCTTTCCGCCGAAAAATGCCTTGACCTTGAGAGTGACCGCGTGAAAAAACGGCGCAATCAGCATGGCGAAAAGCCAAAGAAGGATGGATTCGATCATAATATATCCTATTTTTGAAATTTTCTTACCCTCTATACAAAAAACAACAACACCACCATGGCCAGCAATATGTAGCCTATATACAGGTGAATATCCCCATGCTGAATCCACCTGAGCTTATCAAATAATGACCGAACCGGGCGAACCACCAGCGTGTCCATGTGCAACTCGGCGATATCCCCGATTTGGCCGTGATAATGCGTTTTCTTCGGAAACAGCCCTGAAATCGCTGAATGATGCTCGTGCAACGGTGCCACGGGTTTAAAAAATTCGAGAATAGAGGCGGCATAAGAACTTCCGGTGTACTGCATTCTGGGCGTGGGCTGGGTAAACCCGCACCCCCAGGTACCGGCACTGCCGATGGTCTTTCCGTTATAGAGAAGGCGTCGCAGAAACATCACCAGCACCAGGAGCGCCAAAAACACACTGGCTCCCAGCGTGATATTCCCGGCCATCAGCGAGAAGGGTTCAATCGGTATGGGACCATAGCCCAGATTCAGGGCGGAAACGCCCTGTGTGGCCATTTGAATAAATCCCCGGGGCAACACACCGATTACAACACAGGCAACGGCCAGCACAATCATGGCACCCAACATCGCAGGCCCTTTTTCATTCACGTCTTGTGCTGCCGCGGTTCTCGGCTCACCTTGAAACACAACGCCCACCACCTTTGAAAAACAGGCCAGCGCAAGCCCGCCGATAACCGCCAGGCTGATAATGGCCATCAGGCTCAGCACAAAAGCGGTACTGCTCAGCGCAATCCCTCTGAACCCCCCGATATAAATTAAAAATTCACTGACAAACCCGTTAAACGGCGGCAAACCGGAAATCGCGAGGGAACCGACCAGAAAGGTCGCCCCGGTAATTTTCATTTTTTTCAAGAGTCCGCCCAGCGCGTCAATGGATCGCGTGCCGGTTTTCTGAAGCACAACGCCTGCGCCCATGAACAACAGCGATTTAAAAATGGAATGATTCAGGACATGCAGCAGTCCGCCGGAAAATCCCAGTACAGCCATAAACGGTTGGTTAAAGGACACCCCGATCATGCCAATGCCGATGCCGATCAGAATAATGCCGATGTTTTCAACACTGTGATACGCCAGTAGCCGCTTGATGTCGTGCTGGCCCAGGGCATACACCACCCCGAGAATGCCGGACACCATTCCGGCCACCAATACGATTTCGCCGAAAAGCGGTGTATGCAGATTCATCGACACATACAACCGCAATATGCCGTAAATACCGGTTTTGATCATCACGCCGGACATGACGGCAGAAATATGGCTCGGGGCAGCGGGATGCGCATGGGGCAGCCAGACATGAAAGGGAAAAACGCCCGCTTTGGACCCGAACCCGATAAAGGCAAGAATGAGCACTACCAATTTGACCGTGTCCGGCAGGGCGGCGCCCACATCAAATCCGAACCCGCCGCTATAGCCGTACATGATGCCGAAAGCCGCAAGAATAAACATGGCGCCCACTTGGGAGAACACAAAATAGAGAAGGCCCGCCTTCCGGTTTTCACTTGCATGATGATCGTAAATAACCAGAAAATAGGAAGATAGGGACATGATCTCCCAAGAGAGCATGAACGTGATCAGATTGGCGGCACAGACCACCAGGGCCATCGAAGCGATCAGCAAACTGAAAAAGAAATAATTGACGGCGATTCGAAGCGTTTTTTGTGAATTATTCAGATAATGAAAGCTGTAAATCGTGGCCAGAAGGCATACCCCGAAAATGGCGACCAAAAAAAAGGCCGACAATTTGTCGATTTGAAAAGAAAGTGAAAACGAATGCAAGTATACAAATGAAGCTGAAGATGTCTGCTGATCAAACAGTTTGGCGCCGGCATCCATCACCCCAAGGGCACATCCGATGCTGACGGCAGCCACGCCAACCGTCTTCATCAAGTGAAATTGCCGCCAAAAATAGAGTGCAAAAACGCCGCCGGCAAGAATCAGCAGGACGGATGAAAAGAAAAGATCCATAACCTCCCCTTTTACCATTTATCAAGCGTGCTCTCCGGTCATTGTGTCATGATCGGAAGCGACCTTCCGGGCGCAGCACCGGGCAACCTACCTCATATTATCCTTATTTTATAAGATAATCCCAGGCAACCTATTGCAAAGAGCGGCTTTATGTCAACCTTAATTTTTGAGGACTTCCGGAAAAGCCGAATCCCTGTAGGGGCACGGCGCGCCGTGCCCTATCGCAATTTGGCTTGATTTTTTCAGGCCTATCATCGCTTTATTTTGCCATTCTGTAAAACAACCCGACACCGATGCCCTTTTCCGATGCGCGCATCAGGCACCTTAGTATGCGTTACTTTGTGTTTTTTCAATTAGTTTGAACACACCAGAAAAGCTCATTCTTCTGGCATGTTCCTTGCCAATGACTAAAGGCAACGACAACAGGACGACAGCGGCGAATATCTATTAAGCATCGATTTACAGACCGTTACCATTGGAAAGTTAAACCACCAGTGAAAAAGGAATTTACGATTTTGATTGCGGATCGAAACCCCCATGTCCGGGGGTTTTTGAAACGCGAATTGGCCGCGGAAGGCTTCATCGTCATCATGGCGGACAGCGCTCAGGATCTTCTGCGCTGGACATTCGGGCAGACCCCGGTGGATCTGTTGCTGATCGATCCGGATTTGCCGGACATGGAGTCGGAAGCACTGATGGAGAGGCTCAACAGCCGCATTCCGCCGATTCCGGTTGTCATTCATACCCTTCCCGAAGAGCGGAAAAAGGTGAACCTGCATCAAGATATCGTGGTCTATGTCGAAAAAGGCGGCCATAGCATCGAACAACTTAAAGAGGTCATTCACCGGGTTCGATCCGGTAAACCGACGCAAGCCCTGTCTGAGCAATGATACCGCCGGGTTGCGATCGTAACATTGCGGATAACCAAATCATTTGGAGTCAAAACCATTGAAAACCGCCACGATGCAAAATCCTTACGCCGCCATGAAGCGGCTCATCCTCGCATGCATGATCGTGTGTCCGGCGATCCCTTTCGCGCTCACGCTGGTCATCGGCTACTTTTATTTTAACGCCTCCCTGGAAAGCAACACCAAACAAAGTATGCGCCGCATTGTATCGGATCACGGCCGAATGATTGATACCTTTCTTCGGGAAAGAAGAAGCGATCTGCTCTTTATTCTTCAAACCTATCATTATGAAGATCTTTGCCGTCCGGGCGTGTTGGCGGACATTTTTCAGCGATTGGGACAAGAATCCAAGGCATTTATCGACCTTGGCGTGGTCAATGAAGCGGGGGATCATGTCGCATACCGGGGTCCCTTCGCGCTGGAGAAAAAAAATTACAAACAAACCGACTGGTTCCGTCGTGTCATGGAAAAGGGCGTGTATATCAGCGATGTATTCCTGGGATACCGACAAGTTCCCCATTTTGTCATGGCGTTGCTGCGGGAGAGCGGCGGGAAGAAATGGATACTCAGGGCCACGATCGACACAAAAACCTTTAACGACATGGTGGAAGCGGTCCGAATCGGAAAAACCGGCGAAGCCTATATTGTCAACACCTTCGGATTATATCAGACGGAAGGTCAAACAGGGGGGCAGCTGATGGAGAAGGATGTCAATTATTCCCAATACCCAGCGCCCTCCCAAGCCGCACGGACCTTTATCCTGCAAGATCCGGCACAAAAAAACTTTCTTTACGCCACCATGACATTGAAGGAAAAGAACTGGCTGCTGGTAGTCCGCCAGGAAAAAGAGGACGCCTTTCATGCCCTTTTCTCCGCAACCAAACAAATCCTTATTATAGCAGCCATCGGCGGCGTTTTCATCATCCTCATCGCCTTTAGCCTCTCCTCCTATTTGGTTCGAAAAATGGAGAAAATCGATCGGGAAAAAGGCGCATTGGGGCAGCAACTGGTCCGAGCCAGCAGACTGGCGGAACTGGGGGAGATGTCGGCCGGCTTTGCGCATGAAATCAACAATCCGCTGCAAATCATGAAGTCCGAGATAGCCCTCATTCAGATGGTGTGGCGCGATATAACTCTGGAACACGCGCTTCCGGGCGATGAAAATACGGCCCAGCTCGCCGATTGCCTGGACCAGATACAGCTTCAGATCAACCGCTGCGGTCAGATCACGCAAGGAATTTTAAAGTTCGGCCGCCAATCCGAACCAACGCCGCAGCCCATCCACCTAAATGAATTCATTCCGGAGATCATCGGCATGGTCAACAAACAGGCAATGGTCAACAATATTCAGATTTCTCACATCATAGACGAGGCAGCTCCCGAAATTTTCGGTGACCCCGGTCAACTGCAACAAGTGCTTTTAAACCTTTTAAACAATGCCATGCACGCGATTCGTGAGGCCCACGAAGCCGATGGCGGTCAGATTCGAATCGAGGCGCAGCCCGCGGAAAACGGCCTGGTCCGCCTGACCATTCGGGACAACGGCTGCGGCATCGGAGAAGAGAATAAAAAGCGGGTTTTTTCTCCTTTTTTTACCACCAAACCCGTCGGGAAAGGCACGGGACTAGGGCTTTCCGTGTGCTACGGCATTATTGAAAGCATGGGTGGCACCATGGATTTCTGGAGTGAAACCGGCAAGGGAACTGCTTTTTTCCTGAACCTGCCCACCCCCCGGGCCACTGCAGGTGCAACCATGGTGTAATGCGGCATACATATACAACCATTACAAGTTAATTGAATCAGCGAGCAGGCGTCGCAGAGGGAGGTGAAAACAACCATGCATGATCTTAAACTGCTTTTAGTGGACGATGAAGACCGATTCCTTAAGACCACACAAAAGTTACTGACCAGAATCGGGTATGATATTCGAATCGCGTCCAGCGGCACCGAGGCCTTGGCGTTGTTGGCGCACCACGCAATTCATGTGGTGGTGTTGGACGTCAAAATGCCCGGCATGGACGGCATCGCCACACTAAAAGAAATCAAACGCCGATTCCCTTTGGTGGAGGTTATCATGCTGACCGGTCATGCCACGGTGGACTCCGCGATTGAAGGGCTGCAATCAGGCGCCACGGATTATTTGATGAAACCGGTGGATCCGGAAATTCTGATTGAAAAGGCGCTATCGGCGTTTTTGAAAAGAAAGCACATGGATGAAAAGATACGAATCGCGAAAGCGAAAAAATCAGTCCCTCCCGAAAATAACATCATTCAGGATTCAGGTGGATAACTATCGTGTCATGTCCCGCGGCATGGCGGCCATGATCATGGTTTCGGCCACGCCAGGGTATTTTTTCCAGACCGGCAGAAACTCGCTATCGCTCAAACAGCCTGCCGCTCTTCCAAAAACACCCTGGCGCGGCCTCCCTGCCATGGGAAATTGGTCGAAACGATGTAATCAAGGCCGGCATGGCGCTATGGACGAGTCTCTAACCCTTTGACGGATAAAGGATTTAACTTATGACAGAGCATACTTCTAAACCCATTTCGGGGAAGATCGGGGTCAAAATGCCCCCTGAAAAGGAACAGGCCCTTCAGGAAAAAAAGAAACCCGCAACCGGATACGACAAGTACATCGACTGGAAAATTTTCATCATTCCGGTGATTCTCTTTTTCGGCCTCTTATTCATGCCGACCCCCAATGCCATGAAGGATGTCGGAACCGAGTATCAGATAGGCCCCAACGCTGTCAAATCGCATATTATCAAAACATTTTTCAATGTTGCGCTATCGGATGCGGACCAGTGGCAATTGCTGACCGCGAATATCATGGAACAGAACATGCGCATGGGTGCTTTTAATAAAGCCCGATTTTTAAAACGCGATGCCAAATGGTGCGGCAAATACAAGATCGCGGTGGATGAAACCAACCTTCAACGGGCAACGACCTATATAGCGGAAAACATCACGGACGAGGCATACCTGACGCTCATGAAGGAGGTATTCAATCTGCGCACAAAGGTGCTCGACTACAATACCCTCGCTGAAAAGGACAAAAAGGCGGCGGACAAGGGGGCCTGGCACATTCAGGTGGCCATCGCCATGGCCGTATTCGTCGTCGTCTGTTTTCTAACCGAATGCATTCCGCTTCCGGGGGTGGCCTTCTGTATCGGCCTGATTCTTATATTTACGGGAGTAGTCCCCTATAATGAGGCGCCGAGCCAGTATTGGAGTGATTCCGTCTGGTTCATCATGGGAAGTCTCATGTTCGCGGCAGCTTTCGTAAAAACGGGCGTCGATAAGCGAGTTTGCCTCATGATATTCAATAAGCTCGCAGCACCGAACGTCCGCTGGATCACGCTCGGATTTTTTCTCGTGATTTCGCCGATGGCCGCCTTTGTTTCGGATCACGCGCTGGCCGCCATGTTTCTTCCCATCGGCATGCTGCTCTATCAAAACAGCCTGAGCAAGGAAATACCCGAAGATCCGCAGCTCGCCAAACTGCTCATGATGGCCATCGTCATGGCCTGCAACATCGGCGGGCCGGGCGCCCCGTCCGGCGGCGCCAGAAACGTCATCATGATGGGCTATCTTCAGGATATGTTCGGCTATGATATCGGGTTTTTTCAGTGGGTCACCTACTGCTTTCCCTTTCTCATCGTCATGGTACCTCTGACCTGGCTGCTGGTCAACTGGCTGTTTAAACCCCGCATTCATTCCCTGGCGCCTGCCATGAATCAATTAAGAGATGAAATCGCCAAAATGGGCGGATGGAACGGCAAACAGATCATGGCGCTCGTCATCTTCGTCGTCATGATGTCCCTCTGGTTCACGGAAAAAACCATATACGAAGCCGGTATTCTCCCCTTTCGCCTGGGCGTCGGTGTCGTGGCGGTCGGCGGCGCCGTGGCCTACCTGCTGGCAGGTGTCGTCAACTGGAGAGATTATCAACAGCGAGTCGACTGGGGCGTTGTCTGGCTGTATGCGGGCGCCATCATTTTCGGCCGCGTCCTGGACAGCACCGGCGCCGCTTACTGGCTCGCGAGGTCCGTCACCGATGCGCTGGCGCCCCTGGGAATTAACTCCGGGCTGCCGCTGATGGCGGTCAGTAACGGTATCACCGCAGTCATGACAAACCTGATGGCGGACGGCCCCGCCGCCGCGGCAGTCGGCCCCGTTGCATTGAATATCGCCGCCCTCGCGCATCCGGGTTCCACCTTTTTGCCCTTTATCGCCATGTCCACGGCCGCCGCCTCTTCGTTCGCTTATTGCATGATCATCGGCACGCCGCCGAACGCCATCATTTACTCCAGCGGGTATGTGACGGGAAAGGACTTTTTGCGCATAGGCGTTCCCCTGTGGATACTGGCGCAGATCGTCCTGCTGGCGCTGGCCGCATTTTACTGGCAGTTCAGAGGCTTCAGCGGATTGCCGGGCTTTTAAGTAACCTCCGTGATAAAGAGGAGAAAAAAAATGAACAGACTGCCGAAGGAAGAAGATGAAAAACGAAAACCTTTTGCCTTTAAGGCGGGCAAACTCTATTTCACCCGGTCCGTAGAACGCCTGTTTTTCCTGGTGCTGACCGTCGGCATGGCGGTACTGGCGCTCATTCGTGAGATTGCCCTTCCGTAAAGGAAACGAAGATGTTATCTGAATATATCCGTGTTTCATTTTTAGGCAAGAGCGTCTGGAGGCTTTTGCTGACCCCCGGTCGGTTTTTCAGTAAAGAAGGCAAAACGGCCCACTGGGGCCATGCGCTCTGCCTGATATTCCTCTCGGCGCTTCTGGCCTCGTGTGCGGTTTTTTTCCTTATTAAACCTTCCGCGCCATGGCTCAGCAGCGGCATTTTCATCTTCAACGGCGTCGGCATGATTCTGATTTCCGCTGCATTCGGATTTCTGACCATGCGGCTGACGCAGGAAGCGCCCATTTCATTCGGGCGTCTTTTCAGCATTTACGCATTCAGCGGCAGCTTGCCGATGCTGATTTCATGGCTTCCCGGTTCCTTTCTGGCATCCGAGAGCTGGAAATGGTGTCTCATCGGCATCGGGTTGACCCGGGGCAGCAAGCTCTTATGGCGCCAGGCCCTCGTAGTCATCGCAGGCTCCATCGGTCTGACGATTCTTTTTTTCTGGTCCCTTATGCTGTTCGTGCAATGAACTCAAAAACCACAAAAACTTCCATTACGTATAGTGGAATAGGAGGATAAACTATGGACCATGTGATTAAAGTACTCATGGTGGATGATGAGGAACGGTTTCGCGAAACTACCCGGAAAATCCTTGAGGGCCGGGGATTTCAAGTTATTTTAGCCGAATCCGGCCCCGAAGCGCTCAACAAATTAAAAGAGAACCCGGATGTCGCCATTCTGGATATTAAAATGCCGGGAATGGACGGCCATGAGCTCCTCGATAAAATTCGCGAGAATCACCCGGACCTGCCGATCATCATGCTGACCGGTCATGGGGCGCTTCCCTCCGCGCGAAAAGCCCTGGTCAAAGGCGCCTTTGATTATCTCACCAAACCGTGCGATATTTCCCTATTGTCTTCAAAGATACGGGATGCGTATCAACGCGCCCGTAAAGACGCGCCTCCCGGCGAAAGGCAGGTGGCCGCCGTGATGGTGCCGATCGAAGAGTATACGGTCCTTCGGCATGACATGACGGTTCGGGATGCCATCGGCGCGCTAAAGGAATCCTTTACATCCAAAATGGCCACCAGCCGTCTGATGGAAACCGGCCACCGGTCCGTTTTGGTCATTGATAACGACGGCGTTCTGGCCGGGTTGCTCTCCATTCGTGGCCTATTAAAGGCCATTATGCCGTCCTATTTATCGGCACCAAAACCTTCCACAGCGGATGCTCTGCAATTTTCACCCATGTTCTGGAGTGATATGTTCACGCACCAGATCATGCAGTTGGCCGATAAGCAGATCAAAACCGTCATGTCCCCCGCCCCGGACACAATCTTGGCCAGCGCCAATCTGATGGAAGCAGCCTTTATGATGCTGGATAAAAATGCCCGGCGCCTGGCCGTGCTTGCCAAGGGGGAGTTGGTCGGCGTTATCCGCGAGCAGGATTTGTTTTTTGAAATGGAACGCATTTTGAGCCGTTAACCTAATCCGGCATAGCCGGATGCTGGGATGCTGGGATGCTGGGATGCATAAAAGCCATCTTTCACCTTCGGCGAATATACACGCAAAAGCGTGCATGATTCTGGTAAAGGGTTTAACCCCTTGTGTTGCTCTCCTTTCACTCACTTGTCACTGTGGGTTCCCGCCAAAGGAAAGGCCGCCGTTAGTCGGCGGCCTTTCTTCCGCACCGGGGCCGTGATGTCGAAACCGGCAGCAGACGGTTGTTATGGGCTATCGCAAATGAACCGTGCTCAAAGGCATTGCTCAAAAAAACCTGCTGATGCCTACAAAACCACCCCCGGCGTTCAGGCCCGAATTCCGATTCGAAAAGCCGGCATTGGATATGTGCTCTACTGCCCCTTCCAGGTCAATTGACCAGCAATCGGTCATCATGAACCGGAACCCCAACGCGCTGCGAAGCGTAAACTCGATTGCCTGACCGATAACCGACTGAGACTTATCCTTATAAACATCATTATAGATAAGCCCCGCACCGGTCTGGAAATAAGGAAACAGCCGCCAGCGCTCTATTGATAGAACATTATATCGCAACAGGAATGCGGCACCGGTAAAAAAGCCATCTGTCTTCGCATCCACATGGGAACCGGTAAACTCCAGAAGCCCCTCCCAATTGCCGCGAAAAAAATATTTTGGCCGCCCCGGATCATCCAGCATCCAGCCGATTCTGAGGTTGGTTTGAACATAATCCATTTCCGGACGGTTGGTACGAATCAAAAACGGAGATTCGAACCCCCCGGCGGCCAGTTGCATGGACATCCCCCCTTTTTTAAACAAAGAGCAGTCTTGCCGTGCAGCCTCATCGGCCTGGAGCACGGAATTGCTTGCAAAAAAAACCCAACATACTAAACAGACAAACAAAAACCGCCTGCTATTACTGAAACAGAATCTGATCATAACATCCTATTTCCTCCGAATGATAATTTTTTGAAGGACGTCAATCCCACAACCCGCTAAGCGTCTCCATGGAAACCTTTTGTCCAGCGGGCAGGTTCGAGTTCGGGCCGTTTCCTTTATAATGGCCGTTTTTCAATGATAAACGCGGCCAAATAGCTGGCGACCACCTCATCCCGGTGGTTTCTAAGAACGATCTCGTGGCGAACGATTCCCTGACGCGGGTTGCTTTTTGATTCTCGCTTTTCGATCGTCTCGGAGGTAACGGTCAACAGATCGCCGGGCCTGCCCGGTCTCAGTATCCGTACATGTTCATACTCAAGAAGACCGATGACCGCAAGCCTTGGTTTATCGAGTGGCGTCAGCATTCTTGCCGCCACGGACAAGAGATAGGGCGCCGGTGCAATAAGCCCCCCGTAAGGGTATGAGTTGGCAGCCTCTTCGTCTATATGAAAAGGCCGGCGGTCCCATTTCCGCGCAAATTCCAATAGCTCCGTCTTGTCGATTGAATATTGCCCTTCGGTTATTTTTTCCCCGACAACGACATCTTCATAGTAAATCCAATTCATGATTACTCCCGTTTACTTGCCCCCCATCCACTTTAACCCGATTATAACTACTCAGGAATACAGAATTCAGAATAATGCACTAACCGCCTGAATTTTCATTCAACAATATTAATCCGGCTGCTTTCAGTTGTTTTTATTCTGAATTCTGGATTCTGTCTCTTGGCTACTGAGCAGTTACACCCGATTTAAAATTGATGGCTGAGGCGTTTTCGACAATCTATTTCTATGCAAAATCCATTAACGCCCGTTTCATAAGACTCGCGATGGGCATTTTTTGCGGGCAGCACTGTTCGGCTGCGCTGAAGTCGATTTGCGCCATGGATTGATGCACCTCGGCTCCGAGATCCCGAAAATAGGTTCTTGCCCAATCCAGCCGGCCATAGGATTTTTCGTACATGTGGTAGCGCATGATGTCGCCGATGGGCACGCAGCCGTTCACGGCCGTTTCACAGATGTGGCCGCAGCCAGCGCAATACTGGTCAGCGGTTTCAAGGGCATATTGTTCAAAAAGTAGCATCTCACGGGAAGTCAGGAGCGTGGTATCCGCCGCTGCCGCCACATTGGCTTTTAATAGGGTCATGTCCGGCATCTGCGAGCAGATACTGGCGATGTTCGGGTTGGTCCAGACGGCTTTAAGCTTGGCCTGCTGTTCCGTCAATCCTTTTTGAATGAAAGATTCCATCAATTCGGTGGCCACCTTGTCGGCCGGGTCCGACTTTAACCACGACCGGCCGCCCTGGGTCTTCATGGCCGTCAGCCCGATGCCCGCCTGAACGCAGGCGTCGACGGCGTTTTTCATCGCCTGCGTATGCATGATGCGGAAATTATAGGACAGCATGATGCCGTCGATATAGCCCAGGGCGGCGGCCCGGGTTAACAGTTCTTCCATATTTTTATGCGTACTGAAGCCGAATAATTTGATCTTGCCGTCCACCTTGGCTTTTTCCACCCATCGCCGGGTATCGTCATTCAGTTCATCCATGCTTTTGACACCATGGATAAAATATAGATTGATGTAGGGGGTATTCAGACGTTGAAGGGAACGCGCCAACAGGCGGCTCATGCCTTCCGGATCACGGGCATCGGATTTGGTAACCAGAAACACCTTTTCCCGATCCTCCGGGTATTTGGCAAAGTACTTGCCGAAACCGGTTTCACTTTCCCCGTTGCCGTAACAGTCGGCCGTATCCCAATAGGTCACGCCCCAGTTCAATGCCTGCCTGAGCATGATCTGATTGGCGCCGATATCGAACATTCCCCCCAAAGCGAGAGTAGAAACCCGGGTGCCGGTTTTGCCAAAGGGCCGGGTGGGCACCCGTGACTGACCAGCGGCCGCCAGGAGGGCGCTTCCTTTCTCCTCGCTCCGGGCATTGGCGGCCAAGGGACCTAATAAGACCCCCACACCGGCCGCACCGGTAACCTTAAAAAATTCCCGTCTGGAACAATCGTTGGATTTGGGTGTCATTTTAATTCTCCTTGATATGATACCACCATTTGATACCGGGCGTGGCGCGATTCGTTCTCCGCCGATACGCGAACAGCGCGTTGGCCCTGGACCGGACATTCGTGCTCACAAACCCCGCAGCCGATACAGCGCTGCGGATCGATATAGGGTTGCTGCAATCGTACCTCAATTCGGCAAATATCGCCAGTTTCCGGTAAAAGGGTTTCCTTTTTCGTTGCGGCCAGGGTTACCCGCGGGGCCGTAACCGCCACAATGCGCTCGGGCGCTGCATTTCCCCAACGCAGGAAAAAATCACCTCCCGCCAGGTTGCGATCGGACCACTGAATACCGGCGATCTCGATGGTTGTGCCTTCGGCTGATTGTACCACCCCCTGCCCATCGCGCACGGGCCGATACTCGGTGCGGGTAAAGATGGCCTTGGGACTCACCGGGCAATTTTCCTGGCATACGATACAGGGCGTATCCATGGCCCACGGCAGGCAGCGGCCCCGGTCCACAAACGCCATGCCGGTGCGTATCGGCCCGTTAACAGTAAACCGGTCCCGGCCCATTCGCTCCCCCACTGTCATGGGCCGCAGAGCGGCGGTGGGACAAACATGGCTGCATGCCACGCAATTGTGCTGGCATCCGCTGGTGCCGATGCGAAAATTGAGGACCGGCGTCCAAAGGCCTTCGAGGCCGGCCTGCCACCCGGCCGGATGAATCACATTGGTGGGGCAAATCCGCATACACTGGCCGCACTTGATACAGCGCGACAGAAAGTCCGCCTCCGGCAACGCGCCGGGCGGCCTTATCAGTTTCGGGTTCCAGTTGCCGGCCAGCATGCCGTCGATGCGTAACACGGGTGCCAGGGCCAGACCACTCACCAGCGCCGAGATCACCTGACGCCGGGAAAGATCGGGCACAAGCGCTTCTCCGGCAGCCGAAGGCTTGGCCCGATAGCCCATAAGCCCATGCCGGCATTGATCCATGCAGTTTAAACACAGGACGCATTCACTGATTTGAATGACTCCTGAAGGCGCGCAGGCGCCTTCGCAATGGGCTTCGCATTGACGGCACTGCCGGCAGTGGTTTTCCGATTTGCCGATGCGCCAGACGGACCAGCGGCTGAACAAGCCCAGCAGTGCCCCCAAAGGACAGATGAATCGGCAATAAAACCGAGGCACCCTGAGGCAGAGCAGCAACACCGTTAAAAAGAACACCCCGATCACGCCTCCCCCCTGATACAGACGGGGATTGACGGCCGTTATCTGCACCGGCGCATCCAAAAGCGGCAGAATGACAAGATTGACGGACCGGTGGATCAGCACAATGGGATCAAGCAGGCCGGTTTGCAGAGTGGTCGCCAGAAAGAGCGATGAATCATCGACGCACCATTGCAGGGCGACACTGGCAGCCAGCAGGCCAACGACCCACAGAATGGTTTTGGGCTTGACCTGTAAATAGTTAAAGGCCGTCATCACTGCGGCCCACACCGCGACAAGAAGCACCAGTGTCCAGAAAAAAACGGTGTGTTGCAAGGGGGCCGCCAGAAGAAAGTGCAAAAGGTCTGCCGCGGCCGCGGCCAAAAGAAAGACCAAGAGCCAGTACTTGATCCGTTGTGCCCGATGCGGCTGGTTGACAGAAACTCTGTCGCTCGTTTTTTGCTTTCGTTGCCCCAGATAGCCCACGAATTGCTGCAGCGCGCCCATGGGGCAGACCCAGCCGCAAAAAAAGCGTCCCAGAAAGAGGGTGAGCACCAGCGTGGTCATGCCCCAGAGCAAACCGGCGTAGAGGGTGTGGGTGGTAAGCAGCACGCCCAGTCCCACCAGGGGGTCGAGCTGCAAAAACCAGTTGACCGGCCAGCCGCGCAATTGCCACCAGTGGGTTCCCGGCGTGGAGACGATACAAAACCAGATAAAAAGCCCGAAGAAGAAGATCTGTGTGATCCGCCGGGTGGTGATCAGGGTCATGGTTTTTCCGTCATTCCTTGTTCAAGCGCCAAGAGCGCAGGCGTTTACAGGGGACCGTTCACCTCGACGGGGTGCAATGCCTCAACACGGACGGTTCCCGCCCCGGCCTTTTCAGCTAAGGCCAGATAGGGCAAATCCGCCACGGTCTTGCCGAGCAGGCCGGCCCCCAAGGTGTCCACAGCCACCGGGTCCGTACCCGCAATCACGGTATGGGTTGCTTTCAGATCATTCAGGGACCCGCCGGTGGGCCCGTTGGCCATCATGCTCTGGGTGCCGTCCAGAATCACCAGACTGGGGGTGATCATTCCGGCCAGTTCCGCGATGATGGTATGAATTTGCTGATGAAAAATATTGCGCGGCCCGCCCAGCAGGCCGTACCAGTTTTTCATGGTCAAGGAGGCGCCGCTGCGATGGTGGTCTTTGACCGGCGCCAGCCCGATAAGCTTATCGGCCCATAACAAGGGGTTGCACAGCACCGGCCAGTTGCGAATCAGATGGCCGCCCGGCAAGGAGTAAGCGGCAAAGCGCTCCGAAGCCGGCAACATCACACCGGCGCCGGCGCTTCGGGCCGCAGGCCCAATGCCGGTAAGCTCAAAACAACTGGCCGGATCATTGATCGGATTGTCGGTGACCATCACTTGGCCCGCACCGGCTTGCAGGCAAAGCGCCACCACCTGCGAAAGCAATTGGGGATGCGTGGTGGCGCCCAGCGCGGGCGGGGTGGCAAAGGCGGCATTGACCTTGAGCAGCACCTTGTCGCCGGGTTGCACAAAGGCTTTCATGCCGCCCAACGCGTTAAGCGCCAGCGTGACGGTTTGAGCCCGGTCGCTGCCGTGGGCCACACTGATTTTACCCGTTTGCCCCGGAATGGAAAAATCCGGCAGAATCAAATTTTGGGTATGGGAAATAGTACCCCGGGGTCCCCACCTGTCCCAAAAAGAGAGCCCCAACGCGCCCGCGCCGGTGGCCGTAAGGGCCGCGCCCAGTAACCTGCGAAGAAACTCCCGGCGATTGGTATGTGCTTCAGCGCTCATTCGGCACCCTCGATAATCCGGTACTGAAGTTGTTTCACCAGTGCAAGCCCGAATTCGAGATGGGTGGCCTCATGCACGCCGAGAAGATAATCGCCCTCTACCAGAGAAATTTCATAATTATCCAGGATAAAAACAATACGGACTTCCGGCAGGTTTTCCGGCGGAGCCATGGTTTCTCCACCGAAATCGAGCCAAAAGGCATGGAATTTTTCGGCCAGGGCTTTCGCCTCGTTCCGGGACGCGCATTTTCTAACAAACGCCATTGCCTCGGCCTGATCCGCAGCATAGCCGGCCGTAAAGACCCCATTCAGCCCTTCGATGCCAAAAGCGCTTCGAGCCGCCAATTTGACCGAGTCGGAGATGCGGTGATCGGCCGGGAGCAGGCTCAGCTCCGGCAGGTCTTCAGTGGGTACGGCATGGGCCGAAACAAAGGCGCGGGCCAGAGATGTCATGCCCTGCTGTGTCTCGGTGGCGGCTTCAGCCGCAATAATTTCCACATAAAAGGGACCGTGTACGAAAAACAGCCCGTTGCTGGCCAGATAGGCGTGGGCAGTCACATCAACGGGCTGAACCTGTTGTCGCCGCTGGACACTGAACACGGCATAGGCATTGCGAAGGGAGCCCATGTCATAGGCATAGCGTTCCATCCAGCGATTTTTTTCAGCGGTAAGTGCAAAGCGTCGGCTCGTTAGTTTCTGAAACCCCGCACTCAAATAAAGATCTGCCTTGCCGTTAATTTTATCGGACAGGGTCTCAGCGGTATAGATCTCAGCCGATGAAAGGGGGATCAGGCCAACCGCCATATCCGTATCCTCGGCGGCTGGTGTCGCTTTTGGCTGCGGTGTTGGTGCGCCCGTTTCGACGGTTTGTGCCTGCTCCCGCCAAGCGCCTGAATCGTAGCGACCCTGAATAAAAATCATTATAACCGCAATCAGGGCCAGTATCCCCAAAAGGGCAAGGCTCAACCGGCGCTCGCCGGCCGTGGTGCGATTATTTCGATCATGACAAGTCCGGTTATCTGTCATGGCGAGCCTAACGGGCGAAAAAAAAGTGGATGATTGACAACATACGGGCTGCCGGTTTGCCTGAAACGGCAGGCCTCAATTGCCTGCTTATTTGTATTTGTGCACCAAGATCGGCCAAGTTGTAAAGAATAAAAATCGCTCTTTACGGGGTCAAAACAGATAGGAATGGTAAAACAAGACCGTTGACATTTATTCGGCGGCCGAGTTAATCTAAGAACATCATTTCCTTGATTATTCCCCTTTCACGCATTTTCGGCAAACCTTGGGGGAGCGGGGTATAGGGGTTGCTTCCCATATTTCGCCCATGGGTTAAAAGGTGTTTCTAAGACAATGGCTGAAGATCATAACCATGATCGGCTGATCTCTTTATTCCTGCTTGCCGTGGTGTTGTTCAATTATCCGGTTCTCTCTCTCTTCAGCCGGCCGGTGATGGTATTCGGGTTTCCCTTGCTCTATTTTTATATCTTCTTCATATGGGCCGTGTTGATTTTGCTCGTCGGCCTGATTACCGCTTCACATGCCGATGCCGGGCAGCCTGAGGGGGATGATGGTATTAAAAGGGGAAAACCATGCGGCTTAATCACAAATTCGACATCAAGTCGAGAATAACGTTGCGGCGATAGACCCTTCACGAAAAGCACCCGAACCGGTTGGACCTTAACAGGGGCGTACCAGTGATGCCGGCTGCCGGTATTATATTTACCATTTCAATTTGTTATATCGGGCTGTTGTTCGCGATCGCCTATTATGGTGATAAACGCGCGGATGCGGGGCGCAGTATCATCAGTAACCCCTATATTTACGCCCTTTCCCTGGCGGTTTACTGCACGGCATGGACCTTCTACGGGAGTGTGGGGCGGGCCGCCCAAAACGGAGCTGAATTTTTAACCATTTATATCGGTCCCACCTTAATGGTGACGCTGGGCCTCTTTGTCTTGCGCAAGGTAGTTCGAATCAGCAAAATTCACCGCATCACCTCCATCGCCGATCTGATTTCCTCCAGATACGGCAAGAGTGCATTGCTCGGCAGCATCGTCACGATTATCGCCGTGATTGGCATCATCCCCTATATTTCCTTACAGCTCAAGGCGATTTCAACGAGCTTTTTTCTGATCAAGCAATATTCGGCCACAGCGATTTCATCCGATTTAAAGGCGTTGTCGTCCTTTCAGCATACCCCGCTATTCGTCACCCTGTTGCTGGCGCTTTTCGCCATTTTGTTCGGAACACGGCATCTGGATGTTACAGAGCGGCATGAAGGGCTTGTGGCCGCGATCGCGTTTGAGTCCATTGTGAAGCTGCTCGCTTTTTTATCCGTCGGTGTATTTGTGACTTACGGTCTTTATAATGGCTTTGGCGATCTTTTCAGCAAGGCCCAATCGGTTCCCGAAATATCCAAACTCTTTTTGATCGACACCCAGAGCAGCCCTTATAATCGATGGTTTTGTTACATATTTCTCTCCATGCTGGCGATTCTGATGTTGCCCCGGCAGTTTCAAGTAGCGGTCGTGGAAAATGTCAATGAAGCGCATATTCAAAAAGCCATCTGGCTTTTTCCGCTTTATCTGCTGGCCATCAACATTTTCGTTTTTCCGGTAACCTTTAGCGGATTGCTTAGGCTGCAGGGCACCCGTATCGATGCGGACTGGTTTATTCTGGCGCTTCCGATGATAGAGAATCAGATGGGGTTGACGTTAATCGTGTTCATCGGCGGAATGTCCGCGGCCACCGGCATGGTCATCGTGGAAACCATCGCGCTTTCCACCATGATTTGCAATGAGCTCGTGATGCCGGTTCTACTGCGAATCCGCCGGTTCCAATTGGCTCAGCGCAAGGACATGATTTTCCTGTTATTAACGATTCGGCGGGTCAGCATATTGGTGGTTTTGCTTCTGGGCCATGCCTATTTTCTGCTCACCGGCGGGTTTTATGCCCTGGTCTCCATCGGGTTGGTATCCTTTGCCGCAGTGGCACAATTTGCGCCGGCATTTATCGGGGGAATCTTCTGGAAAGGCGGTACCCGCTCCGGCGCCATGGCTGGGCTTTTGGCCGGATTTTTCGTTTGGGCATACACCCTGGTTCTGCCCTCGCTCGTGCAGGCCGGGTTGATGCCGCTTTCCTTGTTGACCGAAGGCCCCTTTGGGATTCGCCTGTTAAGGCCCTTTCATCTGTTCGGGCTTGAGTCCTTTGACCAGATATCCCATGCGGTTTTCTGGAGCATGTTGGCCAACGTGACGATGTATGTCGGCGTTTCTCTTTTCAGCCGGCCATCGTTAATCGAACAGATTCAGGCGAACTTGTTTGTGGACGTCTTCAAGCATTCCGGTGAAATGGGGAAAACCGCTCTTTGCCGGGGCACCGCGTTGGTACCGGATTTAGGGTCTTTGCTGGAGCGATTTATCGGCCCGCAAAAAGCCGAAGAAGCGCTAAGCCAATATCTGGGAAAAAATAATATTTCCTTTAGCCAGGATTTGACCGCGGACGCAAACCTCGTGAGTTATGTCGAAACCTTGCTTGGGGGCACCATCGGGGCCGCCTCGGCGCACATTCTGGTAGCTTCCGTGATTAAGGAGGAACCGTTCGGCTTTGAAGAAGTGTTGGGCATTCTGGATGAAACCCGCCAGGTGATCGCTTACAGCCGTGAACTGGAAAAGGCCACCAGCGAACTCAAGGCGGCCAATGAGCGCCTGAAAGAACTCGATCGGCTAAAAGACGAGTTTATCTCCACCATCACGCACGAGTTGCGCACACCGTTGACCTCGATTCGGTCATTGGCGGAAATTTTGAACACCACGCCGGATCTGGAAAAAGATCAGCACGCTTCTTTTACCGCCATCATTATCAAGGAAAGCGAGCGTCTGACGCGGCTCATCGGTCAGGTTCTGGACATCGAAAAAATTGAATCCGACCGCATGGGATTTCAGTCCGTGAAAATCGATTCGCGGCGTCTGATTCAAGACGCCGTCACGGCAACCCATCAATTGGTCAAGGAAAAAAAGCTGCGCCTGAATGTGGCGTTACCCAACCGCGCACCTTTCATTGTCGGTGACCGGGATCTATTGATTCAGGTAATGGTCAACCTGATTTCCAATGCCGTGAAATTCAGTGATAAAGCCGAGGATTTTATCCACATCAGGCTGGCCATTCAAAACGGGGAACTGTTGATCTCCGTTATGGATAACGGGATCGGCATCGCGCCCAAAGACCAGCAGGCGATCTTCAAAAAGTTTCACCAGGTAAAAGACAGTACGCGGGGCCGTCCGCCGGGCAGTGGCCTGGGGCTGAGCATCTCGAAAAGCATCATTGAACGCCATGGCGGAAAAATATGGGTGGAGAGCAGCGAGGGAAAGGGCGCCACTTTTTTCTTTACGCTGCCGGTATCGGATTGATTTTTCCTGCCTGTTATTTTCAACTTTCCGCCTTCAGAAGGGTTTTTACCTTTTCAATAATTTCCACATTCGAGAACGGTTTGACGATGTATTCGTCGGCCCCCAGCACCATTCCCTTTGCAATATCGACTTCGCGTCCTTTCGCAGTCAGAAAAACAATCTTAATGTCTTTCCATTCCGGTTTAAGCCGAATCTTCTCACATACTTCATAGCCATCCATGCCGGGCAGCATGATGTCCAGAAGCAGCAAATCCGGCTTTTTCTTGGCGATTTGATCTATGGCATCTTCGCCGTTACAGGCCACAAGTACTTCGTAGCCCTGCCGGCGTAACAGAAAATCAAGCGGTACCACAATATTCTCTTCATCCTCGACTATCAGAATCGTCTCCGGCATGTGTTAACCTCCGTGTCCCTTTACAGGTCATGCGCCCCCCGTAAATTCGAGTTTCATAAGGGTTTGCAGTCCTTCAATCCGTTTGAATATTTCCTTTAACAACGCTTGCTCAATGCGGGATAAGTGCTTCGGATTAAGATAATTATCGGGTGGCCGCCCATTGTCGATATCCTGAATCTGACACATCAGCCGGTGTTCCATTAAATGATCAAAGGCCTGATTCATATCTTCATAAACTTCAGGGGTGATCATCTTTTCCAGATAGAGCCGGTATAACCGGTCCTGCGTATTGATTTCGGCAATATTGTAGCGAAGCGAATAGATCCGCGCAAAATCAACAATGGGTACCATCGCATTCTTGATATTGAATTTGTTGCGGTGAACCCCCTTGGTCTCGACTGCAAAGGTTCTGAAAAAACCCAACGGCGGTTTAAACCGCAGCGCATTGAGGGTCAGATCCCTGAAAAACCGCGACCATCCGGCCAGTCGCTCAAACAGGTACAGCCGCAATTCATCCACCATTTCCACATGGCCATACCCGCATCTGAAATCGAAAAAGACCGCGGCCTGAAGCAAATCCTTGTTGGTCGACACACGAATCCAGGAATTGAAGTATTCCTTCCATTTTGAAAGCGGCTGGCACCATTTCGGGTTTTTGGCCATCACCTCCCCTTTGCAAAAGGCATAGCCCGCCTCATTGAGCCATTCACACACCGTGTCGCCGAGCTTCAGGAAATAATGTTGGACCGCTTCAAGTTCCAATTCGGGGACATCAGCGAAGATAATGGCATTGTCCTGATCGGTTTTCAGGGTTTGCTCCCGTCTGCCTTCGCTGCCCATCACCAGAAAGGCAAATTCCGTCGGCGGAGAACCCACGATGCTCACGGCAAAGGAGATCAACCGGTTCAATACGGCATCGGAGATAGCGGAAATCAGCTTGGTGATTACCCTTGAATTGGCGCCGCTGTTCTTCATGGCCTGAATCAAGCGCGGCAGCCGGTGTTGGATGGTGTTAATCTCATCCCGACTGGTGGCGGCGGAAATTTCACGAATGATGAAAAATGGCGATTGGCCCTGCGCTGCCATCAGGTCCCTGTCGGTCACCACGCCGATGACCTTGTCCTCGGGACCGGTCACCGCCAGGTGTTTGGTGTTGGACTCGATCATTTTCAACAGGGCTTCCGATACCGTTGCATTGATCGAAATACCATATAAGGGATAGGACATTATGGTGGATACCGGCTTTCGAGCATCTCGGCCCAACGCCACGACCTTACGGCGAAGATCATTGTCCGTAACCAGGCCGATATAATCGCCATCAGCCGTCTTAATAAAGATGGAACTGCAATTTTTTCGACTCATTTTAATGGCGGCATCTTTAATGGGGGTCGTTTCGCTACAGGATAACAGGCTGGACTGGCAGAAGTTTTTAACCTGCTGATTAAAAAAGGCGGTGGTTTCCTGCTGCGGCAATGCCGCCTTACGAACCATGGAAGCATAGGTGGTATCCACCATTCGTTTTCCAAAGGCATCGGTAAAGTAATCGGCAAATGCGCTGTATTTTTGACAAAGATTCAAAAATTGCGATTTCGGCACCATATAAAAGCTGGTGCCAGCGCCGACCTGAATGGTTCGCACCGAAATACCGTTATTAATCAATATGGAAATGCCGCCATAGGTATCGCCCGGCCCCAGCGTGCCACGCAACGTCTTGACGCCGTCCTGCTCAAAATAGCGTTCGGCTGAGCCTTTTTGAAAAATATACAGGTTCTCGACCTTTGTTTCTCCCTGATAAAAAAGGGGCGTATCCCGGGAATAGCTCACCCGCGGTATGCCGTAAGAAATGTTGAGCAGTTCAGCTTCCGGAAGCAAGGAAAAGGGGGGGACGCCGGACAGAAAGTTAAACGCCCGCGCCGCCTGCACCATGGCCGCGTAAGATTTATCAAGCATTCGGCGATGAAAAGCTTCAGCAAAGTGGGCGCGAAACGGATCGAATCGATCGCACAGATCCTTAAAAACAGTTTTGGACATCACATACAGTACGGCGTCTTCTTTGACCATAACCGATCTGAGCCCGATGCCGTCATTCATCAGAATTGAAATACCGCCTAGCACGGACCCTTTGGGCAGCATTTCCCGGACGGTTTTTTGCCCATCCCTGTCGAAAAAGGCTTCCAGCACGCCGTCCTTGATGATAATTACTTTTTTTAACCGGGTTCTCCCCTGCACAGATAGGAGCGTCCCCTTTGAATGCGCTTCCACAGCGAGGTGTTGACACAGGCGTATCAGCTCCGTCTCGGGAAGGGAAGAAAAGGCGGGCAGTCCGGATAGAAAGGCAAATAAATGTTGACTGTCTTCTATCGTGTGTACGGTATTGCTCATCAGCGCAGCCCCCTACCCCATGGCGAATTATAGGTCGTTTAGTATTTCATCCGGGCCAGGTAAGTTTTTTTCGAGGCGATCAGCGCATCTTTCAAGGTGTTGATTCCCTGCGCGGACAACAGCTTCACCAGTTTGATAAAAATTCCACCGGCCGCCATCGCGTCGCCCAGCGCAGTGTGGCGGTTGATGATTTCCACCCCCAGCCGTTTGGCGATTTCTTCAAGGCTGTGATCCGATTGGGTGGGGTGAACAACGGCCGAAAGCAGCATAGTGTCCAGGACCGGATTGGCGATTCTCACGCCGGTTTTTTCTTCCTGCATGTTAAGAAGACACATATCAAAAGCCGCATTATGCGCGATCAGCACCGTGTCTTCTGCGAAGCGCTTGAAAACCGGCAGCACCTCGGCAATTATCGGCCGGCCTGTCAGCATCTCCGGTTCAAGGCCGTGGACCTGAATGGATTTTCGGCTCGGCGGCTTTCCGGGGTTGACAAGTTGGTCAAAATAATCGTTTTTCAGCAACCGCAGATTCACGATTCTGACGGCCGCAATGGAGATGATTTCATCCCCGTTGCGGGGTTCAAGTCCCGTGGTTTCGGTATCAAATACCGTATAGGTGATATCCGTCAACAGCCGCTCGTTTAACTCCGGGTGTTCGGCGGGTTGGTTGAACAGGTCAAAATCATAAAATTCCGGCCGGTTTTCAGCCACGATGGATATTTCCCTTCCGATGGCGGTATGCAGGTTCTCGTGTCTCGGAAGGAAAATGTGCAAATAAGCGACATCCCGGGCCTGACGATCCGAAGCGGGCACCATTTCCACATCGTGATTATCAAAAATTTCCTTGAGCGTCAAAGGCAACCTCTCCTTGCCGACGAGCGGGAATCGGGCCATCCAGGCTTGCAGGGTTTCCGTTTTGAGCGGATGGCCCATCCATTCGACGGCCAGAATGACGGATGAATTCCGGATGCCGGTTTTACAGACAAATTCCCTGCACTGTGCCTCATTGGCAATTAGATACAACACAAAGCTTACCGCCAGAGTGAACGAATAGCCGTCAACGCAAACGCTTTCCTTAACCTCCGCTTCTTCAAAGTCCAATGCGATTTGGAAGGGTTTTTCCACCTTGCCGCGGATCGCCCTGAGTAGTTCCACGACCGGCGTGGGGATCAAGGGCCATCCGCTTTTAATCCTCACGGAATAATTGAAGTCGCTCTGATTGTTGATGATGCCGCTGAGCAGCTTGGATTCTTTCAGGATAATGTTTAAAAACTGTTGGGTTTCCGTCTCGGTGATATCGGGATACTCACAAATCAATTCCGCCGAGGAACGGATGGCAGACACCTTTCTTCTGACATTGGAGATTAATGAGTTCAGGTGCAGAATGATACGGGCGTCATTTTCCAACTCCGCCGTTATATTATAGATGATGAAAACAAATCCACCGTATTCCCGAATGGAATTGAGAATCGGAACCACTTCGACACGGAACATTTGCTGGTGTTTGTTCACCATCACAAAACTGGTGACGGCCGGCTGCTGCCGGCTGCGCAGTTTGGTGGTGATGTCATTGATGGCATACCGCAGCAGATAGCGGTCAATCACGCTGAAAAGGGAACGGCCGATGCTGACAAATTGATCCGCCTCTTCGTCCGCGTCTTTGTATTCTGGCCTGCCGCGGCGAAGGCTCGATAAGATCCTTTTGGCCTGTTGGTTGCAGAGCAGTATCTGGCCCTTGGCATTGCAAATGACCACGCCTTCCGTCAATTCACTGACAATGGCGGCAAAGATGTTTTTCTCTATTTCGGTCTCGGCTCTGGCGTGATCGATTTTTTTTTGAACGTCTGTCTTGAGTGCTTCGTACAGATCGATATTGCGGTTGATCATTTCGGCAAGACCGGCGATGTCCCGGCTACCGTCAACCTGAACACGTAGCGAGGGGTTGACCGTGAGGATCAGGTCGGTTTCTTCCTTGAGTCGATTCAGCGGTCGAATAAAAAAGTTATAAAACCATTCCAGGACAAGCGCATACCCTGCTAGAAGCAGGGCCGCGGGGATAAAAAAATAAGCAAAATAACGGGTGAACAGGTCGGCAATAAGCGCTTTTTCCGCCGTGCCCATGACTCGCCTCAACAGGAAAATCGTGGTGGCGATGATGATGATATTGACAGTTGTCGATACGATGACAAACCAGACAAAATCGGCTTTGGGCTTTACTCGAAAATTCAAAGCGTTTCATCCATGTAATTCAGTCAAAAGGAGGACAAGAGACACCCCTTTCCGGGATGCCTCTTGTTTAAGGGAAGTCGGTTAAGCGATTACCCGCGGGTAGCGAAGGCTTTCGACCATGTCCTGAACCTTTTTCGGCGGGGCTTTGGTCACATTGGACACCCCGATTATGACAATAAAATTGATCAGCATGCCGATCGTGCCGATGCCCTCCGGCGAAATGCCCCACAGCCAGTTGGCCGATACATTGGCGGCCGGGTTTACAAACTTGAAGTAAATGATATAGGCCGCTGTAAAAGCCAACCCCGAAAGCATGCCGAAAATCGCCCCTTCCTTGGTGGCGCGCTTCCAGAAAATCCCGAGCAGAATAACCGGGAAGAAAGATGAGGCCGCCAAACCGAAGGCAAACGCGACCACCTGCGCGACAAATCCGGGCGGGTTGATGCCGAAATAGCCGGCCACGACCACGGCAAACCCCGCTGCGATTCGGGCGGCCAGCAGTTCCTGCCTTTCGGTCAGGTTCTTTGCGGTAACATTTTTCAACAGATCATGAGAAAATGCCGAAGCGATAACGAGCAGCAGTCCAGCCGCAGTGGAAAGCGCGGCCGCTAGTCCGCCGGCCGCCACCAGTGCGATGACCCACGCCGGCAGTTTTGCGATTTCAGGGTTCGCCAGCACCATGATATCGTTGTCCACATAAAGTTCATTGGTGTTGGTGGCGTCCGGATTGTCTTTTGTTTTGCTCGGCTTGCCGCCCGTAAAGGCCGCCCCTTTGGCATATTGTATTTTGCCGTCGCTGTTTTTATCGGCCCAACTGATCAGACCGGTTTTTTCCCAGTTCTTAAACCAGCTCGGCGCGTTAACATATTCCGCGTTATGCAAGGTCTTGATCATGTTGAGCCGCGCAAAAGCGGCCACTGCCGGTGCCGTCGTGTATAAAATGGCGATAAAGAGCAATGCCCATCCGGCGGATGCCCGGGCGCCCTTGATGGTTGGGGTAGTGAAAAACCGAATGATAATATGCGGAAGCCCGGCGGTTCCCACCATGAGCGCAAAGGTGATCATAAAGACATCGATCATGCTTTTGGCACCGCGCGCTGTATAGGCGGAAAAGCCGAGATCCATCTGAACCTGATTGAGCTTTTCAAGCAGATATCCGCTGTCCGTGTTCAGCAATCGCATGCCGTTTTCACTGAGCGCACTCCCGTAGCCCAGTTGCGGAATCGGGTTGCCGGTAAGCATGATCGAGATAAATATCGCGGGAATCAGATAAGCAAAAATCAGCACGCAGTACTGCGCCACCTGCGTATAGGTAATTCCTTTCATGCCGCCCATCACCGCATAAATAAAGACGATGCCCATGCCGATCAGAACACCCGTGTTGATCGGCACCTCCAGGAATCGGGCGAAGACAACACCGACACCGCGCATCTGACCCGCTACATAGGTAAAGGAAACGAAAATGGCGCAGATGACGGCGACAATGCGGGCCGTGTCTGAATAATATCGCTCCCCCACGAACATCGGCACCGTGTATTTACCGTATTTACGAAGATACGGCGCCAGCAACATGGCCAACAGCACATACCCGCCGGTCCACCCCATCAGATACATGGCCCCATCCCTGCCGATGAACGATATCAGGCCTGCCATGGAAATAAAGGAAGCTGCCGACATCCAGTCGGCACCGGTTGCCATCCCATTTAACACGGGATGCACTTGTTTTGCCGCAACATAAAAATCTCCAGTCGTCTTTGCTTTTGCCCAAAACGCGATCCCGATGTAGAGAGCAAAAGAAATCGCGACGATAATCCAAGTCCATGCTAAAATGCCCATACGATGTTCCTCCCTTTTGAATATCCGTCAGATCAATAAGCGCCATCCTCGAATTCAATTTTTTTCATGAACGTCATATTTGATATCCAATGCGTTCATGAGCTTGACATATACGGCAATCAAAATGACGAAAATGACCTCCGAGCCCTGGTTCGCAAACCAGAACCCCAAAGGGAAGCCCACAATTTTAATGTGATCGAGCGCATCGGCCAGGATGATTCCGAACAAATACGATACACAAAACCATATCGCCAAAAGAATTGAGACATATTTTAAATTTTGACGCCAGTAGCCCTTCAAATCGTTTTGCTCCACGGCATGTCCCTCCCATGTGATGATGTTGCTGAAAAAATTTCTCCCCCCAAACCATGCTATAAAAACCTGTCCCGAGCGTTATCATTACCCTTCGATCGATCTCACCCCCTTTCAGGTATCCGCATATGGTTTCATAATGTTTCACGGCTTCGGGTTCATCAATGCCTGTCCAATCGTATACGGCAGGCTTTGGTTTATCGCACAAGCGCCCGTATCGCCTTTAAGTGGAACATGGCACCGCGAATAAGCTTATAACGCAGCCAAGTCCGCCCTGCGTCAAGGCATGCGCTAAATCGCTGCTCCCGGCCGAACGGCGCCTTTACCGGATTGGCGATGGATGCTTTTTGATACCCGATACTGAAAAAAAACCGGTTCGCTAATTTCTGATGATATGGTTTTGAGCGCCCCATGGACAGGTTTCGTCAATGGGGTTACAACATTGCTTGCTTTGTCTTTAGGTTTTGCCGGGCCTGAGTGATATCGCCCGGTTTGGTTACCGGCACCACACATTTTCCGTTTGAAGCAGTGAAGAAAATCACAGATGGAGGATACGAGATTAAACAGTTACACCGCCGATAAAGGCTGTTATGAAACGTACTCCTTTTCGGGTTCGTTTTCGGTTATGGGCTATTTCATTCAGGCGCCATGGTTCATGGGATTTATGGGTTCAGGGCCCGATAAACGCCTTTTTGAATTATTAGCAAAACAATAAAAAAGCGGCAAGTGAATTTATGGTTACCCGGCATGGAAACACGGATAGAACCGCGATCGCCGGGCCTTGAGCCTTCGTTTAAGGTGCTGCATGATTTTTCGCAAGCCGGGCGATTTGCAGTATCTTTGCAGTTGCATTCATTTTTGCGTAAGACCTTGCAGCCCCAGAAGCAACGCGTCGACAACCCAAAGGGCTGCACCCGGAATCCGACGAATCTCATACCATCAAAAAAACTACAGTAGCGTTTCAGCACCCATTAAAAAGGACTCACAGTTGCGCTTTAGCTACTTTTAGCCCTCACGCCTTCCGCCGCCTATTATATTTTTTTGTTTATATTCCTAATCGTTATCATTTATTACGGACAGTCTGTCGCGTTTGGCACGGCTCCTGCTTCTTCAAAGGTTAAAACGATACAACCATCTTAAAGGAGTCTTATAATGAAGGTAGCGGTCAGTTCTACAGGAAAAACCCTGGATTCACCCATTGATCCTCGCTTTGGCCGATGCGCCTGTTTCATCATCGTGGAAACCGACGACATGCGCTTTGATGCCTATGACAATGAAAACAAAACCCTTGGCGGCGGCGCTGGCATTCAGGCAGCCGCTTTTGTGGTTTCAAAAGACGTAAAGGCAATTCTGACGGGAAATTGCGGCCCGAATGCGATGACGGCATTTTCAGCAGCAGGCGTTACCGTCTATACCGGACAAACCGGGACTGTCGAAGAAGCCATTAATCGCCTTAGAACCGGCAATCTTAAATCGTCAACGCAACCCACCGTGCCTGAAAAAGCCGGCGTCTCTGCCGTTGGAGCCGGAGCGGCTTCCCCCATGGGAATAGGCCGCTGCCGTGGCGGATCCGGCCGCGGCATGGGGATGGGCGGAGGCCGTGGTATGGGGGGCGGCAGGGGTAGGGGGGTTGGCTCAGGCGTCGCCTTTCCGGGTTCGGGTGGCCCCATCCCACCGGTTGCACCGCGCGAAGATGCGCTGGCGACGCTTAAACAACAGGCGGAAGAATTGCAGCGGCAGATGGAAGCCATTCAAGCCAAAATCAAAAGCCTTGAATAAGCGAAGAAGGACGATGCATGGGAAACCTCGACGATTTTGTAAACAACCTGCAAGCGCAGATCTTTGACGAGGCGAAAGAGGCCTATGGCGAAAAGGGGTTTCAGCGTTGGCGCAATCCCCGCTATCAGGGAAGAATGGAAAATGCCGACGCTCATGCCCGTGTGACGGGAACATGCGGCGACAGCATGGAAATCTACCTCAAATTCGAAAGCAATCGCGTAACAGAAGCGTCCTATTTTACGGATGGTTGCGCATCGAGCGCTATCTGCGGTTCCTTTGCAGCGGAACTCACCTTAGGCAAGGAGCCGGACGCTTTGGCGGACATTACCGGTGAAACCGTGCTTCAGGAGATCGGACGGTTGCCGCCATCGGAACGGCACTGTGCGGATCTTGCCGCGGCGGCGGTTCAAGAAGCATTACGCCATTATATGATTTCATGACGCTAACGATGAAAACAGCCTTCCCATACTGGGAAAATCGAATCGCGCCTGTTTTTGACACGGCAAGGCAGCTTCATCTTGTTGAAAGCGAAGCGGGGCGGATTGTTGCTGAGACACAGGCAACGCTACCGGAAGATCTGCCGGTGCAAAAAACGCTTACGCTGGTGGCGCTGGGCATCACCACCTTGGTATGTGGTGCGATCTCAAGACCGATGCACGAGTTGATTCTTGCTTACGGAATCAAGGTGGTTCCCTTCGTGGCCGGCGATCTGAGCGAGGTCATTCAGGCTTGGCTTCATGACAATTTGGCGCAAACCACCTTCGCCATGCCGGGTTGCCGCAGCCGGAGACGTCAAGGCAACCAAAAACTCGGCCGCATGACCCTCTCGCCGGCGGCCGGCCCTATCGGTTACTGCGTTTGCCCGCAATGCGGACAAAGAGAGCCGCATAAACGCGGCGTGCCTTGTATCGCGTGCAAATGCCCGAAGTGCGGCAGCACCATGACAAGGCAATCACAATGAACCTTTAATATAGGAGGATGCGACAATGCCAGGAGGCGATGGAACAGGTCCCAGGGGAATGGGATCCATGACCGGACGCGCAGCCGGATTCTGCGCTGGGTTTGGTACACCCGGATATTCAAATTTTGCGCCGGGACGAGATGTTGGTATAGGCATTGGGCGAGGCCCGGGATTCGCGGCGCGTGGAGGCGGCCGCAGGGGGTGGCGAAATATGTTCTATGCCACCGGCCAACCAGGCTGGATGCGATATGGCGGATCTGCCATGCCGTATCAGCAAAACGATCCCACACTGGAAAAGCATGCACTTAAGCAGCAAGCCGAGGCGTTGCAGTCGGAACTGGATGATATCAAGAAGCGTTTGAGCCGAATCCTAAACGAAGCCGAAGCGGAATAATCAGGCAAAGGAGAATCATGACCGAAAGCAGTATCCATTTCGCTTATGGGCCCGTTCCATCACGGCGCTTGGGGAAAAGCCTCGGAATTAATAACATTCCGGCTAAGGTCTGCTCCTATTCCTGCATCTACTGCCAAGTGGGACGAACCACGCGATTGGAACACGATCGCTGCTCCTTCTATGAGCCTGAAGACATTTTTCGAGAAGTTCAGCGTAAACTGGCTACAGCAAGTGCCGTTTCGGAACACGTCGATTTCCTTACCTTCGTCCCGGATGGCGAACCCACCCTGGACGTGAACCTGGGTAAGGAAATCGAGCGCTTAAAGACGTTGGGGGTTCCTGTCGGTGTCATCACCAACAGTTCGCTTTTATGGCGCGATGACGTAAGAGAAGAACTATGCATGGCCGATTGGGTGTCACTAAAAATGGATACGGTTCAAGAAGCCATCTGGCGACGCATCAATCGGCCTCATAGCATGTTGCGGCTGTCCCTGATTCTGGAGGGAGTACGCGCCTTCGCCAAGTCTTTCACCGGCCGACTGGTAACGGAAACGATGCTCCTCGGAGGAGTCAACGACAACGAGGACCGCATGAAGGAAGTAGCCGATTTTCTTTATCAGTTGCAGCCGGTTGCGGCCTATCTGAGTATTCCGACCCGTCCCCCGGCGGAGAAATGGGCGCGTGTCCCAAATGAAGAAACCCTGAACCGGGCATATCAACTTCTTTCCGGCAAGGTTAACCGGGTGGAATACCTGATCGGTTATGAAGGCAACGCCTTTGCCTTTACCGGCGATATTGAAAAAGACCTTCTGAGCATAACCGCTGTTCACCCGATGCGAAAAGAGGCTGTCGGCGAGCTTTTGTCCCGGGCTGAATGTTCGTGGCAGGTGGTTGATCGGCTGGTAACCCGAGGGGATCTATTGGAAATAAGGTACCACGACCACATCTTCTATCTGAGGAAATTCTCAAATGACCGGAAAGCGACCCGATAATATGGGTTTTCACTCGAATCGATGATGTTGCTTTATGCTTGCATTATTGCATTCGCGTTGCATAATAGGTCCTGATGGTTGGTTGGAAGCGACCGGAAAAGACTTTTCAGGAGTGCAACGAAATGCGCCGCAGCAAGAGTGCAACGAAAATAATTCGAACACCGACGGAAGTCATTCTGGAGAGCATCTCGGACGGCGTTTTTACGGTGAATCTGCAATGGCGTGTCACATCTTTCAACCGGGCCGCCGAAGAAATTACGGGGGTGTCGCGCAAGGAAGCCATTAATCGACGTTGCGCGGATGTATTTCGTTCCAGCATGTGCGGCGCCGCTTGCCCGCTTCAGCAAACCTTGAGGACGGGGGAGCCCATCATCGGCCAATCCGGATACATCATCGACGCCGACGGAAACCGCATTCCCATCAGCATCTCCACCGCAGTACTGCGGGACGGCGAGGGCCGCGTGATCGGCGGGGCGGAGACTTTCCGCGATCTATCGGAACTCGAGGCATTGCGCCAGGAATTGGCGGGCAAATTCAAGGTTGGTAATCTGAGCAGCCGAAGCCCCCTGATGCAACGCTTGTTTGAGGTTCTTCCCGCCATCTCCGCCAGCCCCAGCACGGTTCTCATTCTCGGGGAAACCGGCACCGGAAAGGAATTGGTGGCGCAAACCATTCACTCGCTCAGCCCTCGCAATCAGAATCCCTTTATCGCGGTAAACTGCGGCGCCTTACCCGACACGCTGCTGGAGTCGGAGTTATTCGGCTACAAAGCCGGCGCCTTTACCGGCGCAACCAAGGACAAACCGGGCCGCTTTGCGCTGGCCAAGGGCGGAACCCTCTTTCTCGATGAAATCGCCGAGGTCAGCCCGGCGCTCCAAGTCAGGCTCCTGCGCGTGTTGCAGGAGCGGATATACGAGCCGTTGGGAGCGACCCGTTCCGAGACCGCTGACGTTCGGGTGATCGTGGCCACCAACAAAGACCTGGCCGAGCAGATGCGCCAGGGGCTTTTCCGGGAAGATCTCTACTACCGTGTCAACGTGGTGCGCGTCGAACTTCCCCCGTTACGCCGGCGCAAAGAGGATATCCCCCTCCTGGTGGACCAGTTCATCTCGCGGTTCAACCAGTTGCAACAAAAATCCGTTCAGGGAATTGCCGCGGAAGCCCTATCCCTTCTCATGGCCCATGATTGGCCGGGAAATATTCGCGAGCTGGAAAACGCCATCGAGCGCGCTTTCATTCTCTGCGGCAATGGGCAGATCGGCATCACGCACTTGCCTGGGGAGTTGACAGCCCACGGCACAGCAAAAAGCGCGAATACCGATATGCGATCCGCCCACGACATTCTCGATGCGCAAGCCATCCGCGCCGCACTCGAACGAAACGGGTTCAACCGGCAGGCGGCGGCGCGAGCGCTCGGCATTCACAAAACCACGCTATTTCGCAGGATAAAAAAAATCGGTCTTGCGCTACCGGAGCAGGACGGCCGCTCCCGTCACAAGAAAGGATAGATTCTTAGTGTTCAATCCCCTCCAGTTTCCAACGTGAACCGCCGACCGGCTTGGCAAAAGTCCAGAATTCTTCAAACTTTATCGGGTTGTGCATATCCCCGCTGATCGTGGCGCCTGACTTTTCATCCACGGTATAGTCCAGCAGGTTGGCAGTAAACCGTACGGTAACAAAAATCTCCCCGTTCTCCACGCCGGCCTGCATCAGATCGACTTTGCGTACAGCGATATTTTCCAATCGATTAATTTGTCCCTGCTCTTTCATCTGTGCGAAATGCCCGGCGTATTCATTCAATAATTCCTGCCCGACAAAATCGTTCAGCCCTTCAGTTTCCCTACGGGTCCAGCCGGCCTGAATCTTGAAGAATAAGTCCTGAGCGGTTTCTTTAAACCCCTCCGGATTAAACTCATTATCCACACGCCAGATTTCTTTGACCCCATCCACAAGGGATTGCGGTGGAACCGTTTCAGAATCCGGCTCAAAATCCGAGACTGATACCGCCTCCGGCATGCTGCGGGCAAAAACCGGGGCGGGGCCTTTATTCGTAACCAATGCCTGCGGTCTGAGAAATTTTTTATACAGAAAATATCCCAGCAGGGCCAGCAACAGGATTTCAACCAAGCCGATGCCGCTGCCGCCCAGCCCGCCCATTCCCGTTCCGTGGGCCATACCGCCGAAAAGCATTCCGCCGAGCATTCCTCCCAGCAGCCCGCCGGCCATCCCCCGGGCAAAGGGGCTGGAAAAAGCGCCAGGCGCCTTTTGGTTCATGGATTGGCTCGGCGCTGCTTGCCGGGAAGGCGCCGAAGGTCTGGTGCTTCTGCTGAAAGATCGACCGCCGGACCGTGAACGGGCTTCAGCCAGTTCACTAACACCGGCAACAACAAAAAAAACCGCTATGACCATGGCGATCATCGCCAGTTTCTTCGAATAGGCATTAAACATCGGTACCTCCCTGTCAATCGGTTGCAATTATTGAGATGAAAAAGTGTAGAAGATAAAGTCGTTTTGCAGCCATGTCAAGGTTTATAGAAAATCTGTGTTTATAGAAAATCTGTTTATAGGAAATCTCGGGTGGGAGAAACCGGGGGAAAACCAACTGCCGGCTGTTACAGATAATCCACCAAGCTAAGCTGCATGATGCGCGATGTGGCGGAGAGGGCCGCTTTATAGGCATTTTCTTTTGCCTGCAATCGGCTGATAGCCTCGATGATGTCGGCTTCTTCAATATCGGATTTTTGCGTATTATGGCTAAGCTTCAATTCTTCGACCACGCTTGTTTTAATATCCAGGGAAACGCCTTTATAACCGATCTGGGAGACGGCGTTGACCATGTTGTTAAATTGCGTGTCCAGACGGGTCATGGATCTTTCAATGCCGCTCGAGCTGCCGCTTTGTAAATACTGTTTCAAATCAATCAGGGTTTTATAGACACTCCAGTCCGCCGGGTTATCACTCGGCAGATCATTGCCGGAAACATCCACCGGGTCAAAGCCGATATCCGGTGCGATGCTTTGCGCCGCATTCGACCCGGAGCCCCATAACAGACTCATATCCGCGCCGTCGTGATGAAAGGTGTAGGTTTTGTCGCTGTTGTAGGTCGCGGTATAAGTCATTCCCGCTGCGGACGCATCCGTCATGGCCGCGCCGATGATGGTGGCGATTTCTTCTCGCGTATAGGTGCCGGCAGGAATGGTGGCCGTGATTTCAGCCCCCATGCCGCTGCCGTCATCTTCCGTAAAATCGATTTTATGATTGGTATCATCCACGGTCAGCCTTTTGCTGTCAAAAATATCGTCCCCCGCATAACCGACCACGATATTCGTGTTTCTTCCCGTTTTAAGGGTAAAGGCCGCCTCGTTCCCGGAATAGATAGCCTCCGAGGGGGTTTCGGGATCATCATAAGCATAGGGCTTGGTATCGACCTTGGTGCCGCTGAATAGAAATTGCCCGTTGACCTGGGTGTTCGCAAGATCCAATATCTGACCGAGCATTTCCTGTATCTGAACCGCCGCATTGGCACGCTCTTCGTTGGACATCGAAGCGTTGTTCATCGCGATGGCAAGTACTTTGGCATCCCCCAACACGCCCTCAATGCTACCAAGGGCCGTCTCAGCCTCGGTCAACCAGGTGTTGGCGGTTCTGATATTCTCCGTCACCTGGTCCAGGTTCGCCAGGCTGGAGCGTAACGCAAGCACACGGCTGAGTCCCACCGGATCATCGGATATGTTGTTAATTCTTTTCCCGGTCGAGACCTCTTGATTGGCCTTATTAAATTCTTCAACCAGCGTTCCCAACCGGGTCTTGGAAGCATCGTAAAGGCTGGAGTGCGTAACTCTCATGGCATATATCCTCTTGGGGCGACGTGGCTTTCTATTTTACCGAAAGCAAGGTTTGTAGCATTTCATCCGCGGTGGTCAAAAGCTTTGAAGCCACGGCAAATGCATGCTGATATTTCATCAGATTGACCATTTCCTCATCCAGGTTCACCCCGGACAGCGCGTCCCGTTGCCCTTGAATGTTCTCCACCATCACCTGGCTGAATTGCGCGTTTCGATTGATACTGGCCGATTTAATGCCAAGAGCACCGATCATGCCCTGATAAAATCCTTCCAGGGTGTTGCTCGTTGTGCCTGACCGATCAGAACTGCTCCGGTCGTAGGTCCATTGGGTCATCGAGTGAGAGACATACTGAATATCGGCAACGGCAATGGCGTTGCTATTGTCGCCCGCGCCGTATGCACCGGCATCATCGAGTCTGGCCGCGGCAATATGGTCTTTATTCTCTAATACGCTGTTAACCGCCATGTTAAGAGCGCTTGCGCCCGTAAAAAAGGTATTAAACCCCAACGCAGCGGCCAAACCGGCATCCTGAACAGAATCATCCGAAAAGGCAAATTGATACGTCCCGGTAGGAGAAAAGGTAAGCTTGTTATCCGTGGTGATCGACGCTTGCACAAAACCGCTGCCCGGACCAGCGCCTGCGACCGCATCCGCTGCACTGTTAAACGCGGTGGCGAACGATGAAAGGGTCCAGTGCCATTGGGTGGGCATCTGTTCTGTCGGAGTGCCGGCGCTATCAGTTGATACGGTAAAGGTTTCTCCACCGAACAGGGTACCGCTTGCAAAATCAAGGGTCATGCCGTCTACGGTGACGGCCGGTTTTGTCGGATCCACGGTAAAGGTGCCGGATGTCGCGCCGTTGCGCCATTCAATATCGATCGGGTCGGTTCCGATTCCACCGCTGTTTTTGACAGTAAAGACATAGGTATCCTGGACGCTTTTCGCGGTGCCGGACACGGCGTTGAACGTTAAAGCGTCCTCGGCTCCCGCCGCATCGGTATGAATCGAAAAGGTGTTTCCTTCATACAGGGCACCGGCGCCGATATCAAAGGTCAAGCCATCTACCGTGCCCACCAGCGTGTTGACATCCGTCACGGTAACCGTACCGGTCTCGCCCGTCGAAGAGCCGTCCGGGTTGAATTTCTCCCAGGAGATCACCGGATCCGATACCGCCGGCCCCACATCCCCGCCCGTCGTCACGGTCATCTTGTATTGAAAAGAGCCTGGTGCAGCCCCCGCCCAATTGCTCACCGTGACATCGGAACCATTCATGTCAACCGTGATATCGACGGGCACGGGTGAAACCACGCCCGCGTCCCTGACCCATATTTTAAACTCACCCGTATCATCAATACGGTCCCCGAACTCGAGCGTGCTAAGCATCTGAGTGGCGTCGGTCCGGTAGGTTCCGGTCAGGGCGCTTGAAAAAAAATTAAGCCCCACCCCCTGGCTGTGCTGCAAATTGACCGACCAGATCAATTCTTCCGCCAAGGTATTCAACTCCTGACGAACCTTGGGAATGATCTCATCCCGCATTTCAAGCCACCCGCCCAGCTTGCCGCCTTTGATCTTGTCGGTAATATCCACATCGCTGCCCTGGGAATCAACCCAGCTCACCTGGCCTGCGTGCAATTGAAGTTGAAAGGTGTCCGCGCCGTAAACCAAAATATGGCCGGTGTTGGTCGCCACGGTCAGGCTGCCGGTGGGCTGTTCATAGGTTTGTATGTCGATAAGCTGCGCCAAATCGCTCACCAGCGTGTTTCGTTTATCCAGCAAGTCATTGGGATTGTCGTTGACCGAGCTGCTGATAATATCGACATTAATTTCAGCGAGTTGATTTGATAAGGCATTTATTTGATCAATCCCCGCCTGTAATTCATGCGCAAGATCGACGTCTATGTGATGCATGCCGTCGGACAACCACTGAAACTGCTCGGCCAAACGAGCGCCCGAGTCATAAACCGCTATCCGTTCCGGATATCCGGTCGGCATGTTGGAAAGACCCTGCCAGGAATTCCAGAAATCGCTGAGTTGCTCGCTCAGGTTGTTTTCGGAGGTTTCGTTAAACAGGCTTTCCAACACCGTCATGTACGATTGCGCTTCATCATAGCGCGACAGCTCCGACTTCTGATTCATCAGTTGTTTTTCAATCAAAAAATTGCTGGAACGGACAATTCCGTCTATCTCAACGCCCGTTCCCATGGTAAACCGGCTCAGTGAAATCGGATCCCGGTTGTCAAATACCGGGGTCTGTCGGCTATAGCCCGGCGTATTGACGTTGGCGATATTATTGCCGGTGACATTGAGTCCTATCTGGTTGGCGGCAAGCGACTGTTTGGCCGTATTCAGCACCATGTTGATTCCGGACATGGCTATACCTCCCGGTGCATCAGAGAGCGGGACCGGGTATGGTCAACCTGCCGACTTCGATCGTAAAAAGCGCCGCCCGAATTATCCCGGGTGAAAATACCGATCAAATCATCCAGCGTGCTTAAATACTCCTCTACAAACGCAACATTTTCGCGGGTACGCTGCTGAATCTCCTCTTTTAACAGAATCAGGCTGTTCTGAAGCGGCCGCAACGCGATTCGCACCGCCAGCGGTACCAGGCGAATGACTTCGGCGGATCGGAAAGAGGCTTTTTTCATTTCATGGGAAATGCCCGCATGGATAAGGGCTTCAAGAATACGTTGCCGAATATCCTCGATACCGCACGCAATTCGCTGTTTTCTATCGGAAGCCTGCCATAACCGGTCTGTTTCCGCCAAGACAATCCACTCTCTCTCGGCCTTCAACACCTCGATCAACTCATGGTAAAGCATGAGCTTTTCCTGGAACAAAAAAACCAGTGCCGCTGTATCCATAACCTCGCTCCTTATCACGATCTCTTTTACTTGTATCGGTCGACCCGGTCGACTTCTTTAGCCGCTGTGTTATTAGACCCTACACCAGAAACATGACCGCTTTCGCGTGTATATTCGCCAAGGGTGAAAAATGGCTTTTATGCCTCCCGGCGTCTCAGCTTTCCAGCATCCGGCTTTGCCGGATTAGGAATACCGGAAACCGCTTCCCGCGCATCCCCTGGTCCTTTAATTTGTCGATAAAGCGCCTCCCCAAACCCAAGGCTCTTTTCGCTTGCCAGGGTCGCGCTGACCTCCTGAATGAACATGGATTCATAAAGTTGCTTCTGAGGGCTGCCCGCAAACACCCCCCCCTCCCCCACCGTCTTTCTCATCGCTTCGAGCATGTATTGAAGCATGATACCCTCAAAATCCGCGCAGGCCTTTCGCAGTTTCAAATCCTTATTGGATTGCCCCTTGAGCGTTGCGCTCCGGGAACCGGAGGCAACCGGTTTCTCGACGGCGCCCGCCAATTCTTCCATATCCATACAATCCGCCTTCCTTCTTAACGCGCAACCGTTGTTATATGATCTCCAATTCCGCCTGAAGGGCACCGGCGGCCTTGATGCTCTGAAAAATGCTGATCAGATCCCTGGGGGTAACCCCCACCGCGTTAAGTGCCTGTACCAGTTCCCGAATGGTCGTGCCCGACTCGATCAGCATCAGCTTGTTACCCTCTTCTTTGATCTCGATGTCCGTCACAGGCGTCACCACGGTGCTGCCCCGTCCGAAGGCTTCAGGCTGACTGACATCAGCTGATTCACGAACCGTGATGCTCAAATTGCCATGGGAAATGGCCACGGTGGAGATACGCACATTTTCACCCACCACCACGGTACCCGTCTTTTCATTCACGATAATTTTAGCCACCACGTCCGGCTCAACATCCAGGGTCTCCACACGCGCCAAAAATCCGGCGACATCGTCCCGCTGCGTTTCCGGAACATTCAGGGTCAGGGTGCCGGAATCAATCGCATGGGCGACCCGAGTGCCCAGTGCGATGTTAATACGATCAGCGACCCGAAGGGCCGTGGTAAAATCCGGGTTAAAGAGCGTCATGGTCAGACTTTCCTTGCCGTTGAGCTGAACCGGCACTTCCCGTTCAATACTGCCGCCGTCCGCTACTCTGGCCACGAGCAAATGATTTTTCGTCACACTTCCACCGGCTCCGGCCGCACCGATGCCGCCCACGGAAACCGGGCCTTGCGCAAGCGCATAAACCTGACCATCCACCGCCTTCAGGGGAGTTAACAGCAGGGTGCCGCCCACCAGACTTTTGGCATCTCCCACGGAAGAGACCATCACATCAATGCGGTTACCGATTCTTGAAAAGGGAAGCATCTTGGCGGTCACCATGACGGCGGCCACATTTTTAACCTTCACATCATTGGCGCTCACACGAACGCCCATTTGGGCCATCATGCTTACCAGAGACTGAATGGTGAACTCGGTACCGGATTTATCGCCGGTTCCGTCCAACCCCACCACCAGCCCGTACCCCACCAGTTGGTTGGTCCGAATGCCCTTAATCGCGGCCAACTCCTTGATACGCGCAGCCATCACCGGCTGCGCCAAAAAGCCCACGACCCCCACGATCATGCCAATGATCATAAAAATCCGCTTCATCGATTTTCCTTTTCGATACATCATGTGTCCGCATCCCCTGCTAAAAAGACCGTTACGGTTTTGAATGCATTAAAACGGCCATGCAAAATCAACCACCCGCGTCAACCACCCCGGCTGCTGCTTGTCCGCTAAAACGCCGGTGCCGTAATATTCGATCCGGGCATCGGCCAGGTAAGTCGATTTGACGCGATTGGCGCCATCAATATCCATGGGCCGCACAATGCCGGAAAGTGCAATGATTTGCGTTTCGCGGTTCACTTTCATTTCCCTGCGCCCCACGATCACCAGATTGCCGTTCGGCAGCACCTGTACCACACGTGCGCCAATGGAAGCAGTGACACTGCCGGAGCGATCGCTGGTGCCTTCCCCGTCAAAACTGTTGCTCAATCTGGCTTTCAAGAGGGTATCGGTTAATGCGCCTTTGCTATTCTTGTTTAAATTCGGGTTCTTGGCCTCCAAAGCCCGCATGTAGCCGAGCATGTGCTCCACACCGGCGTCAATATCCGAGGTGCGGCTGGTGTTGGTGTTCGCCTCCAACTCGGAGGAGGTGTTTTCAACGATATCGACGGTGAGCGTATCCCCTACCTGCCTGGCCTTGGGATCAACAAAAAGAGACGCTGCCGAAGCGCTGAACAATGAGCCTTCATCGGGAGGGGCAACCATTTGCTCAACTACCGGTGAAGGCGCCGGTTGGTTCAAATTCAACACCGCCATCGGAGCGGCCACCCGGCTCGTAACGCATCCGGCCATTCCCATTACCGCCAGCACCCCAACCAAATATCGTGTCATCTTTTTCTTTCTCATATTCAGACCCCTAAAATAATACGTCCACAGTGGATTCCCCTGAAACCCGTCCGATGATGATTTTGTTGGACGTAGGATTCTCCACCCGAACCTGTTCTCCCATGCCACCGGAGGATTTCGCGATCCCCATGGTCGTCACTTTAAGTTTCCCCGAGCCGGCCAGTATTTTGACCCGATTTCCTTTCTGAACCAGCGGCGGAACCTCCAGCATGGCGGAACGAATGGGCGTGCCCGGCCGAATGGAAACCTTGGCCAATTGCCCGGCTGCCTCTGCGATATCGACAAGGACACCCGGTGGATATTCAGATAAATTCACAGATTTCACTGTCAAATCCGCTTCCGTGAGAATCGCATGGTGCGCAACGGCCCGAGCGGCGCAAACCGCCCGGGCAAATCGGTCCACCCAGCCCAGCAGCGTCAATTTTCCGCATTTTTTTCCATTCACTCGAACGGTGGCGCTCAAACTGACATTTCCCATCAGCGCTTGCTTGCCGCACGGGGCAATCGTCAACGCCAGTTTGCCGAGGGGGAACCGGTTCGCACCCCGCACCTTGAATCGGCGCACCTCGAACTGCGTTCCTTTAAGCGCATTGGAAAGAAATCCATCATACGTTTTTCTCAGGAGCGCTTCCTGAAGGCGTTGATAAGCACCCTCAATGCAAACCGTGTCCGGAACAGACACCGCCGCATCAGCCGGCAGCACCCCGGCGGCCTTGATGATGGCCATAATGCGCCGGCCGGATATCTTTTTCTCTTTTCCAGGCTGAGGGGCGCGTCCCAGTCGAATGTCGCCTACTTTATCTTTTAAAGCGGCCGGCGCCGAAATCATCGCAATGTCTTTCAGAAAAATACTCTCCCCCGCGACCCGACCGGCAGCGTCAATCCGAACGCTGATCGAATCCAACGCCACAGCGCTTCCGGAGTGGAAGAAAAGCAAAGAAAAAACGCCCACCATCCATTTAAAATAAATCATACGTGCTTTCAAAAAATTAGGTCGCTCGTCCCGCATAGCGTTATCACCCGTTTACTACCCATTCAGCCATCGGCCTGCTTGATTATCGTTTCACGTTATTGGCCATTTGAAGCAGCGTATCGGCCGTCTGAAGCGCTTTGGAGTTTGCCTCGTAGGCCCGTTGCGCCACAATAAGCGCTACCATTTCTTCCACAACGGACACATTGGACATCTCGAGCATTTGATTGGCAATCGTCCCGAACCCTTCCTCGCCTGGGGTTCCTTCAGTGGCTTCTCCGGAAGCTTCGGTGGCTCGCAACAGATTTCGACCCATCGCGTAAAGCCCCCCCGGGTTCATGAATCTGTGAATGGTGATTTCCGCCGTCGCCAAGGCCTCTTCTCCACTCCCGTAAGCGGTCAACGTGCCATCGGGTTGAATCGTAATGAGTGTCGTGCCGTCCGGAACGGTTATTTCCGGTTGCAATCGTTCTCCGGCCGACGTAGTGACATACCCCTCGCTATCCAGGGAAAAATTCCCCGCACGCGTGTAGAGTTCTTCATCCCCGCTGATCACCTTGAAAAACCCATCTCCTTCAATGGCCATATCCAACTGGTTTCCAGTCTGTTCATAATCGCCCTGCGTAAAGATCTTCTGAACGCTGACGGGCCGAGCCCCCATACCGACCTGAATACCGGAAGGCACCTGTCCGCCGCCCGGCGCATCCGCTCCGGGAATTTGAAGGGTCTGGTACATTAAATCCTGAAAGTTATTTCGGCTCTTTTTAAAGCCGGCCGTGCTGGCATTGGCCAGATTGTTCGCACTGACATCAACGCTGAGCTGTTGGGCCGTCATGCCCGATGCCGCCGTCCATAATCCTCGAATCATTTCTTGTCTCCCTTATGCCGGCTAGGCCGGAATTGGTTGTATAGGCCAAAGCCCGTCTCTCAATGATTAACGCCAACCTATCTTACCAACCCGACTTCACTGACCGCCTTGGCGTCCATTTCATCGTAGGTTTGTATCAGTTTTTGAAAGGACTCGAAGTGCCGGCTCGTCGTGATCATCTCTGCCATTTCCACAACAGCCGACACATTCGACTGTTCAATCGCATTCTGCTGAACCGATTTGCGTTCCGGTTCGCGTTCATCCGCAAGGGATCCCTTGTAAATCAAAAGGCCCGCATCTTCTTTTTCGAGCTTCCCGAGGTCGGCAAGCGTTACAATATTCAACGTGCCCACCTGTGATCCATCCACTATAATGTCCCCGTTTTCACTGACCGTAACCCGGGTTCCTTCAAGGTTCAGCGGCCCGTTCGTCCCCAACACCCGATAGCCCTCCTGGGTAATCAAATAGTTATCCTTATCCAGCAAAAACGTTCCGTTTCGAGTATATCGATCCCCGTTGGGGGTTTGAACTTTAAAAAAGCCGTCACCGGTAATGGCAAGATCCAGGGGGTTGCCGGTGGGCTGAACGCTGCCCTGGCTCATATCAATCCGCATTTGCGCCTGAAACAGGCCGTCAAACGACAGGGTCTCGGCCTTGTATCCGGCAGTTCCCGCATTGGCCAAGTGGTTGGCGATCACATCGAACTTCTTGTCCAATCGCAGAGCGCCTTGTACCGCTTTGCTCATTTCAACAATCACGCTGCCATCTCCCGTTAATGGTTAAGCTGAAAATCAGGTGTTTTTCACTATAAATGCAATAAAAATGCCAATGGAGAACACCTTTGTTCTCTTATGACATTGGCACACGGGAGCCGCGGAACGCAACCCTTCGTCCGGAACCCCGCAACAGCTATATTCGAATTAATATACAGCAGGTTAACGTTATCATAACCGATTGCCGCTGATTTCCACCATGGCCGCGGCATGACAGGTATCCGGGAGAAGGCGAGCGAATTCAGTGAATGTTCCGTGAATCAGCGCAAGCTGAAACGAAGGGAAAAATATGCCTAGGCGGGTTCTTTTTTCCGGTTCAGGGAATACACAAATGCCAGTAATTCTGCGACAACCACATAAACACCGGGGGGAATATGAGCCTCGATATCGAGCTTGGACAACACGGCCACCAGATCGGGGTCCGCTTTTACCGGTATGCCATGAGCCCTGGCCGCATCGATAATCCGCTCTGCCACATATCCGCTGCCTTTGGCGGTCACTTTGGGCGCGGAATCCTGGCCGTGACGGTATTGAAGCGCCACCGCTTTCTTGGGTTGCTTTTTTTTCATGGGTCAATTCGTCCATTCAGTCAAAATAATGACGGCCATTGTCGGATCAGATGACAAGGTTCAAAACGCCGTTATGCGCGCCCTCAATGGCCTTGTCGAAAAGTGCCGTTTCCGCGAGAACCTCCAGCCCCACAACCCGGCAACCGATATCGATGACTTCATATCCGTTTGACTGAAGCTTTTGGCCCAATTCGCCCAGGTGGTGCGAGATAAATGCCCTAATTTCTTCCGTCGCCACGCTGAAGGCACCGGTTACGGTTCGGCCCAAAACTGAAAAATCCGCTCTAATCTCGCCGAGCCGGGATAAGGTAAGAAGAAATGAAACAGTCACCAACCTGTTTTCACCACGCTCGCTGTTGTTCCGGCCATCCCCGAGAATCAGCAGCATCTGCCCGAACGTTAATTTTCCGTCGAGCAATACCGGCAACGGCAACAGATAGCGGCCGGATTCTTCATCGGCATATTTGTTGAAGAGTTGCAGATTTTCAAGGCCCTCCAAAAAAGCTTTCAGGCCATCGGGCACCGGCCCGCCGCCGGGCTCCGCAGCCAGCAACTGAAGGGCAAGCCCCTTGATATCGTTTTCTATCAGCGGCGCCAGACCGCTCATTTGCATGCCCCCACTGGATGATAACAGAGAAAGCAGTTTATTCTCCCATAGCAACCCACTGCCACGAATCAGGTCACTTAAAAACCGCGGCTCCGCATCGCCGGACTTTAGCGAGATCGCGGTCACCATCTGCTGTAACCGCGAGAACACCAACGTCCCGAGGCTGCCCTCCCGGTTGCCCGCGCTCATCATCCTCCGGCTCAGAAGCAAATCCAGATGACCGAACGGCCCGGATTCGCCCCAGGACTTCAACAACCCCTGAAAGGCTTCGGGCAATTTTCCCTCAGCGGTTTGCACCAGCCGAAGAACGGGCTGATCCCCTGATTGGGAGACCCGAACCTGAACTTCCTGCCCCGGTTTCAGCGGCACGAAGGTTTTTGCCTGCACTTTCTTGCCATCAATCAACAAAAGGGCTTGGCGCGGAGAAAGCACGTCCAATACCCGGGCCTTGAACAACTGCCCTTTTTCAAATTGAAAGGCAGGCTGTTTGTCGCTTGTTTTTCCGTCAAGAATAAACTCGGCGGACGAAATTAGAATAGGAGGGGATTTGAGCGTCGAGAAATGAGACGTGAGGGATGAAAGAGAAGCGAAAAGCTGTGAGTATCGAGGAATAATGGGCATATTCACAGCCTTTTTTTACTCTGCCGGCTGAAATTTGGTTTTCAGATCAATCACCAGTTCGACTTCACCCTTGGGCATGGCCAGCTTTTTGGCAATGGTTTCAACATCCAGATGCTGACGGTGAAGTTCCAAAATCGCTTCGGTTTGTTTACAGACCTGCCCCGGGGTTACGAGTGCGCCGAGCGGATCATCCAGACAGGCCTTTGCGCGGTTCAGCAACATGTTCAAGCTGATAATGCGGTTGTCCAAGTCCTGGTTCAGTTGATAAACCAACTTTTTTTTCTTTTTTAACTGGTCTTCAAAGGCAACAGCGACAGCCCGGGTCTCTTTGATGAAGGGCGCCATCAACTCGATAACTTCCCGGGATGTTTCCCGGGCCGCTTCTTTGCGAAGCATCGTTTTCATATTTCGGATCAGCAACAGTATCAGCACTACCAAGGCCAAATCAATCACCAGCTGAAAAATGATCCAGAAATTGATATAAGTAAATTCCATGCCCTTTCAATTCTCTCAAATGTTTTTTTTGTTCTTGAGCCCCTATGGCCTTCCAGTTTCAAGCCGCCCAGCTTACGGGCTTTGCCGGCTTAAGCGACCGTATCCAACAGTCTGCCCGTAGGCCGCAACTCCTGTTCCGCGTCACTGATTTTCCGTTTCTTTTTCTGCCGAAGCAAATAACGCCCTTTTGCAGCGCCGTCACCGTTCAGCGTGTTTTTTTCCATGTCGCCTGACGCTTGAACCGTGGTGTGCTCCCTGAGTGCCTTCTCCCCCTGTTGTTGTGAGGCAACCATCTGGTTCTGCTCGGGATTCAAGTGACGAGCCGGCTGCATTTCCTGCGCGCTGTTTCCCTGCTGGACCACCATATTCAGATTGGCAATACCTGACATATCCGTTGCCTCAACAATTAAATCATTTCAAATTTCTCAAACGAAACAACGCGAATGGTTTCTCCGGGCACCAAGCGAGCCAACGCCTCCCGCACCGACAGCGCCACCTTTATTTTATTAAATTTCCCTTTATCGGAAGAAAGCAAGGCATTATGTATCACGCCATAGATTATATTTCGGACAAAGGCCTCATGATCTTTAATCATCGCCGCCATCGTCGCATCTGAAAAATCAAGCAAAAGGTCTGCCGTCACATAGGTGACGCTACTGTTGTCGTCTGAAGCCAATACCACAAAGCCCGGCATGGTGATGTTCGTTGCCCCCCCGCCGACAAGCGCCGGGGCTTTTGCATCGGGTTTCGGCATCGGAAAGGTAAGCACAACGGGCTGAGGGTTTGCCTCCGGGGAACGAAACCGTACGAATAAAACCGAAAAAGACAACATCAGGACCAGCGCAGCCATTGCGCTAATTTGATAACCTTTCCTCAGATACCAGCGAAAGGACGCCAACGAAACGGTAAATGGGATGGACACAGCAGGCGCATTCGCTTCCTCATCCACGGCCAATATGACGGTCGTTGCGGCTACATCCTCGTCCAAGCGATCTTCCGCCAAATCGTTGATTGCCTTTTCTGATTCGGTTTTTTCCGCGACAGCGTCACGCTGCGCCTCGGGTTCAAATGCATCAGAGGTCTCCTCGGAATTTAGCGCCTCCATCAATAACGCATCGATATCCGTCTGGGATATCAATTCGCCGTCTTCATTTCTTTCCTTGGGTTCAAAAATTTCTTCCGAGGCAGAGGACAGAACTGTTTTACCGACATCCATGGCCCGGCTGCCGGCCCCACTGAGCAATGCGTCAATTTCCGACTGGGCGATCAGACCGCCCGTATCTTTTTCGGTTGAAGTTCCGGGCGCCGCTTCGGTAACCGAAGCCGCCTCCGCATTCATATCCGCATTAAGCAATGCATCAATATCCGATTGAGATATCAGACCGCCCGCAACGTCTTCTGCCTCCTCAGGCGGCACCTTTTTCGCTGCGGCCGGCGAGGCGGACGCGCCGGTTAGTTCCCCGCTTAACAGCGCATCGATATCCCATTGACTGACAATGCTGCCTTCCTCTTCGAAAGACGGCGTCTTCCCGGCTTTTGCGCCCGAGGGCATACGAGGCGGCGCAGGTCTGTCAAAATTCGCTGCGCCTTTCAACAAGGCTTCAATGTCTTCATTGGAAATGAGCCCGAAATCGTCATCGTCTAACTCAAAATCATCAACCGCGGCCGCTACCAGATCCGTATCCGACAGTTCAAGTTCGGATTGCGCTTCGGCATATTCTTCAAATGCCGCGTTCAGGACGCTGTCAATATCTTCCTGGCTCACGTACTCGGTCACTGTGAAAGTTTCTTTTTTCTTCGCCATCGCGTCGTACCACGCTCTTTTTTTAAAATCTCTGAATTGCTGTTACGCCTCCATATGATAGTAGGCACGCAGGCGCACTTTGAGCTTAATCAGGGTCTGAGTATGAATCTGACAGATTCTGGATTCCGTCAGGTCCAACACCTGACCGATTTCCTTGAGGGTCAGCTCCTCATAATAGTAAAGAGAAATGACCATCTGCTCCTTTTCGCTCAATGTCGCAATTGCCCGGGCCACCACCTGCCGTAATTCCTGCTTCGTGATGCTATCGGACGGATCATCCGGACTGGTCATGCGCTCCTGAAAGGATCGCTTTCGGGAATTTTCTCCCTCACTTCCCCTTAGAAATTCATCCAGGCTCAAGACGGTGGCGCTGTAAATATGCCCTAAAAGCGTGTGATAGTCCGCCAGGGAAATCCCGAGCGCCTCCGCTACCTCCGAATCCAATGAAGGGCGTTCTTTTTTCGCCTCAACCTCCCTAACGGCGGCCTCTATTTCCTGAACTTTCTTGCGCATGGATCTGGAATACCAATCCATGCGGCGCAATTCATCAAGGATCGCCCCCTTGATCCGGTATTCGGCATAGGTTTTGATATCGGTCTGGCGGGAAGGGTCGAATCGATCCACTGCGTTGATCAACCCCATGCATCCGGCGCTGACCAGCTCGTCATACTGAACGGAGGAAGGGACTTTTATAGCGATACGGCCGGCAATGTACTTGACCAGATAGGCATACTTGATAATCAACGCTTCTCGCGTCTTCTCATCAAGCCGTCCCGGACCATTTAGCGTTGTGTTGTCTATTCCCAGCATGCCATGTATCGTTTCATGAAAAACTTGATATTGCCGTTGATATTCACGCACCGGTGGTTCTCCAAAAGATCCGCCGCCACTTCCCGCATATTTCGGCTCGCCGCGCTCTGAGGATAAAGATTCAGAAACGGCTTTCGTTTCAGAACCGCGTGACGCACATTTTCATCGATGGGAATAAACCCCGAATACTCAAGCACAACCCCTTTCAGAAAGCTATCCGCCGCGTTGCAGAGGCTCGAATAGACGGTTTTGGCTTCTTTTTCATCTTTTACCATATTCATCAGCAGCCTGAAACGTTTTTCACCGTAATCTTTCGCCATCACCTTGATCATGGCATAGGCATCGGTAACCGAGGTGGGCTCGGCAGTCACGACGATAATACACTCATCGGCAGCCAGGTTAAAATAGGTCACATTGGACGAAATACCGACACCGGTATCGATCAGAAAAAACTCAAACTCGTCCTCAAGCGCATCAAACTCCCCGATAAGACTCAGCTTCTGCCCATCAGTAAGGTGCGTCAGGTTGACAAACCCGGAGCCAGCCGGAATAATCCGTATGCCGCCAGGGCCATCCACGATGATATCCTTCAGGCTTTTTTCACCGCTCAACACATGGCCGATATTATACCGGGGATTTACGCCAAAAATAATGTCGATATTGGCCAGCCCCAAATCCGCATCCAGAATCAGAACCTTATGGCCGAGCTCGGTCAACGCCACTGCCAACCCACCAACAATATTTGTCTTTCCGACCCCCCCCTTTCCGCTGGTAACCGAGATGACCCGATGAATAACGTTGGGGTTCCGATTCGGCGCCGATGAGCCGGGCTTGCGTCGTTTGGTCTGCGAAACCTTGTCACTGATGATTTTTCTTAAGCTGCTTGCTTGATCCACTGTAAATCTCCCCTATTCCGGCTTCGCCGGAGGCTGAAGGCTTGAAGCTGGAAAGCTTGAAGACGGTTATTATATCCTTATTGACTGTCTCCCAGCACCAGCTGCAGTATCCGCTTTTTCGTCGCGCTCATAATATCCTCCGGCACCCGCTGGCCGTTGGTGACAAAGGATACCGGCAGCTTCAAATCCATCAACTGATCGATCAATCCACCCCGAGTGCGCGTTTCGTCCACCTTTGTAAACACGTAGGTTTCAGGAGATAAGGTGGCGAAATTTTCGGCCGCTTCCCGCATGTCCTCCCGTTTTACCGTGGCGCTGAGCACCAGGTGGTTACTGATTTTCGAATCGCCACCGGCCATGAGGCGACCCAACTCCCGCATGCGGTCCATGTCCAGATGGCTTTGCCCTGCGGTATCCACCAGAATAATTTCTCGCCTTTCCATGCGTGAGAGGGCGAGTTGAAAATCTTCAGCTGAAAATGCCGGCAAACACGGCAGGCCCATAATGTCCGAATAAGTTTTAAGCTGCTCCACCGCACCAATACGGTAACTGTCAATGGAGATAATGCCGACCCGCTTTTTTTGTTTCAAGCTCAGTTCCGCGGCCAGCTTGGCGATGGTCGTGGTTTTCCCCACGCCGGTGGGACCGATAAAGGCGGCCACCCGCCGCCCGCCGCTTTCTTCAGCAAACGGATCAAGTATCTCAATCTTGGATAAAATTTCCCGAAGAACGTTTTTCGCAATTTCCCGAGTACTTGTCCGACCGGAGAAGGCGCCGGCATTTTTCATGAACCCGCGCGCCCGTTGCTCTGAAATACCGGCTCTGACCAACCGGGCATAAAGGTTGAGGCACTCCGGGTGCATCTGAACAAAATCCGGCATTGCCCCTACCTGATTGAAGAGAAACAGCATGTCTTTGATGGTCACCAGTTCCGATCGAATTTCATCCCATCCCATATCGGCTTCTCCGGCGGCAGCGTTGTCCCCGGAATCCCTATTAAGCCAATGGTCCCCCCCACCGATCGACTCACCGAACGCCGGTTTCTTCACTGCGGCTACATCAACACCTGGCGGTGCCGCCGCCACCTCAAATATATTCGTCCCATAAGGATTTCGGGGCCCTTTAGGCAACCGCTGCGTCGATAGAATCATCGCATCGGCACCCATTTCGGCCTTGATTTTGCCGATGGCTTCCTGAATACTTTTTGCCTGATAGGTTTTAGCCGTCATGCCGAATCGCTACCTTTCCCACCGCCTGAACGCGAATGTTTGACACGATTTCAGCGTGTGAGATCACCATCACGCTGGATGCCACAGGTTCAATGAGTTTTCTCAAATGGCGCCGCAGGACGGGCGTTGTGAGAAGAATCGGTTGCAAATTGGTCTGAGCACATTTACGGACCTCATCATTTATTCTTGACACCACCGCCTCCACGGTACCGGGTTCCGCCGCAAGATAAGAGCCCTGCTCCGTATGGCGTACCGAATTGGTCAGCATTTCCTCTGTTTTGCCGTCCAGCTTTATGACCGGTAGAACACTGCCCGATTGCAAAAACGGGCTGATGATGGAGCGGCATAGTTTTTGTCGGACATATTCGGTCAGAAGATCCGGATCACGGCTCATGTGGGCATAATCAGCCAGGGTTTCCACGATGGACAACAGATCCCGAACCGAAATCCGTTCCCGTAGCAAATTCTGAAGCACCTTCTGAACCCCGCCCAAATGCAGCAATCCCGGCACCAGCTCTTCTACCGCCTTTGGGTTGGTTTTCGCCAGATTATCCAGTAATTGCTGAACTTCCTGACGACCCATGAGATCCGGCGCGTTTTCGCGAATGACTTCGGTGAGATGCGTCGCCACGACGGTTGCGTTATCCACCACCGTATAACCGGAAAACTTCGCTTCTTCCTCCCGAGCCGAGGGAATCCAAATGGCCGGCAGATTAAAAGCCGGTTCCTTGGTGGGCACCCCTTCCACTTTCTGAACGGCATCGCCGGGATCCATGGCCAGCAGATGATTCACCATCAGCTCGCCCTGAGCGACTTCCACCCCTTTGATCACGATACGATAACCGGAGGGTTTTAGCTTGAGATTATCCCGAATATGAATGGGGGGAATAATAATTCCCATTTCACTGGCAAACTGACGTCTAATGCCGCGAATGCGACCCAGCAGGCTTCCGTCCTGGTCCCGGTCCACCAGCGGTATCAGGCCATAGCCCACCTCCAGTTCCATGGTGTCCAGAGAAAGCAGATGTTCTACATCTTCCGGACCCGGAGAGGCTTCGGTTTCGCCCCCTTCGGTGCTTTCCGGCAGCACTTCCGGATGCGCGGCCCGCTGCTTTTGAAAGAAATACACCGAGCCACCCAACAGCAGACTCAGTCCGATAAACGGAACAGCCGGCAAACCGGGAACCAACCCGAACAGGAACACGACAAAGGAACCGATATAAATAGGCTGGGCATTAGAAAAAATATGACGACTGAATTCCTTTCCCATTCGATCATTCGAAGCGGCTCTGGAAACCAGAATGCCCGCGGCGGTAGAAATGATCAGGGCTGGAATCTGGGATACCAGCCCGTCCCCAACAGTCAGCAATGTATAATTCTGGGCGGCCGTCATCATGCTCATGTTTTTCTGGAACACCCCGATGATAAACCCGCCAACGATATTCACTATAGTGATGATGATGCCCGCGATCGCATCCCCGCGAACAAATTTGCTTGCGCCATCCATGGCGCCGTGAAACTTGGATTCGTTTGCAATTTCCTCCCGACGCGCTTTGGCCTCATTTTCATCGATGATGCCGGCGTTCAAATCCGCATCAATGGCCATCTGCTTGCCCGGCATGCCGTCCAATGTGAATCGGGCCGCCACTTCGGCGATACGGCCCGAGCCCTTTGTGATGACGATGAAATTGATCAGCACCAGAATGATGAAAATGATCATACCCACCACGTAATTGCCGCCCACCACGAAACTGCCGAACGATTTGATGACGGCGCCGGCTGCCAGCGGCCCCTCGTTGCCGCGCAGCAAAATCAGCCGCGTGGAAGCGACATTCAGGGACAGGCGAAAAAGGGTCAGTATCAGCAGCATGGAAGGGAAAATTGAAAAATCAAGGGGGGACTGAGCGTACATCACCGTAATCAGGACGATGATGGCAATGGTAATGTTCAGCGCCAGCAGAAAATCGAGCATAAAGGACGGAATCGGCAGCACCATGGCCACCAGAATGCCGACAACGGCCAGAATCATTCCAAAATCCGATGCTTCCTTGAACAGGCCTTGAAGAATACCTTTTGCTTTTGTTTCCATATCGCAATCCCGAATAATGATGCGGTGACGTTACACCCCGGTTTGCCAATCTTTTGGCATCGGCTGTTGAGCCCTTGACGCCCTGGCTTCTGCCGTTGTCTTGCCACCGGAGGGCCGAACTTGTTAACGTACTGTTTTACCTTTTAATTTATAAACATAGGCCAGCAATTCGGCTACGGCTCTGAAAAACTCGGAGGGGATCTGCTCCCCCACGTCCAATAGCCTATACAAGTTTCGGGCCAACTCCTTATTTTCCATCACGGGTATGTGATGTTCAGATGCGATCGTCTTGATGCGTTCAGCAATAAGACCGGCGCCTTTGGCTATCACCGTGGGCGCGGCCATGGCCAGTGGATCATATTTGATGGCCACGGCCAGATGGGTGGGGTTGGTCACCACCACGTCGGCCTTCGGCACCTGCTGCATCATGCGTTTGCGGGCGGCCTGGAGTTGAATGCTTCGAATTCGCGATTTGACCTGCGGATCGCCTTCGGTTTCCTTATGTTCTTCCTTCACCTCCTGTTTGGTCATCTTCAGGTCTTTTTCAAATTGCCATTTCTGGTAACTGTAATCGAGAATAGCCACGATAATCATGATCAGCAGCACCCAGATGAAGATCTTGAATATACCTTGCAATATATAAAGAAAAATATAGGCGACAGTCGCATTGTGCAGCTTGATCAATGCGCCCATCTCCCCTTTGATGGCAAAATAAACCACGGTGCCGATAACGGTCAGTTTCACCATGGATTTAAGCGACTCCATCAAAGACTTGAGCGAAAATAATCGTCCAAACCCCTTGATGACGTCTACCTTACTCAGCTTGGGTGTTATCGCCTTGGTGCTGACTTGAAAACCGACCTGAAACAGGTTGGCGGCAAACGCGGTGACAAACACGGCCCCCATGACCGGCAGAAGCAGTAAAAAAAAACTGACGGTGTTATGCTTCAGCATGGCAAGGAAGTCTTCCTTGCCAAAGCTCGAGATGGGCTCAAAGCTCAGATGTTGTTCCAGGAGTTTCAAGGCTTGGGGATAGAACAGATAGCCGAAAACATAGAGAACGGACATACCAACCAGCAACACCAGCACGGAAGCGATCTCCTGGCTTTTGGCGACCTGGCCCTCCTCGCGTGCCTTGGAACGCTTTCTGCTGGTGGCCTTCTCGGTTTTTTCCTGACCGCTTTCTTCCGCCATGTTAATCCGTTAGTTGTTTGGGTTCTTTTAACTCTCTATGCCCGTTGGCGTCGCAGTGGCTTCGTTGCTTTCCCGGTTTTCCATCTGCCCAGCGGCCCAGCCAGCCTGCTATCCGCCCCCCATCCACCTAAGCAGAGCGGAAACGATAGACGGATACCGGTTCAAATAGGTTTGCGTAACAATAGCCATAATCTGAATGGAAAGCCCGAAAAAGATCAGACCGACAACGATCTTTACCGGAAAAGCGGCGATCAGAATATTCATCTGGGGAACAAACTTGGCCGCGATGCCGAACCCGGCGCTGGTAAATAACAGCGCCACAATCGCCGGCGCCCCCATTTGCACGGCAATGACAAACATATCAGACATAAGAGACAGCATATGAAACATAAACTCTTTTTTCAGAGATAACGAGCCGATATCCACCACTTTGAAACTTTCCACCATGCCGTTAATCAGGGCATGATGACCGTTAAGCGCCAGAAATATCACCAGCACGATCAGGTTGCCAATCTGCCCCATGATCGATACCTGAATACCCGATTGCGGATCCAGCACATTGATGATGGCAAACCCCATCTGAAACCCGATCATTTCCCCGGCCAACTCAACGGCCGATAGAAAAATGCGAATCGAAAGTGCCAATGCCATACCGAGAAACAGCTCTGAAATCCCGAGAATTACCGCATCAACAACCGTGTCGGGAAATCGCGCCGGATCCACCGGCGCCACCGGAACAAGCGCCAATGCGATCACCATGGCGAACCCGGCCTTTACCAGGTTCGGTATCATGGCGCTTGAAAACACGGGGAACATATACAGCACCACGCTGACCCGAATCAGGATCATCAAAAAGACCTTGAACTGGTCTATGGGAAAATTCAGTATTTCCATAAAGTGAGTGATAAGAATAGATCGCTATCTGATGTAAAGCGGTATCTGAGATATGACGTGTTCCGTGTAAAGGGTTATCTTTTCAAGCATCCAGGGAGCAAAATAAAGCAAGCCGAGCAAAACGGCCAGTATTTTTGGGACAAAGGTCAGGGTCATTTCCTGAATAGAGGTGGTGGCTTGAAAAATACTCACCGCCAGCCCCACGATGAGCCCCAGCCCCAGCAACGGCATGGAAATCAGAATGGTGAGTTCAATGGCTTCCTTGCCGAAACTGACGACAAATTCGGGCGTCATGGGGACACCCCGAAACTTTTGATCATGGAGCCGGCCACCAGGTGCCATCCGTCCACCAAAACAAAGAGCATCAACTTAAACGGCAGAGATATCATCACCGGCGGCAGCATCATCATTCCCATCGACAACAGAACGCTGGCCACCACCATATCGATCACGAGAAACGGCACGTATAGAACAAATCCGATAATAAACGCCGTTTTAAGCTCGCTGATCACGAAGGCCGGAATCAGCGTCAATAAGGAAACTTCGGACTTGTTCCGGGGTTGGCTTTGGCCTGAGGCCGATATGAAAAGCGCCAGATCATTTTCCCGGGTATTGGCCATCATGAATTTCTGCAACGGCACCTTGGCTTTTTCAAGGGCGTCGGTAAAGGCAATCTCTTCGGCCAGGTAGGGGGCGAGCGCGTGCTCATTGACTTCCTGCCATACCGGCGTCATGATGAAAAACGTCATGAAGAGCGCGAGTCCCACAATTACCTGGTTCGGAGGGCTTTGTTGCGTACCGATGGCCTGACGCAGAAAATGAAACACAATCACCAGACGGGTAAAGGAGGTCATCAGGATCATAATGGCGGGGGCAAGGGACAATACGGTCATGAGCGCGACGATCTGCAACACCACCGCCACGTCTTCCGGACCCTCGGCCTCACCGACGCCGAATTGAAAAGCGGGAATCGGCAAATTGGCCCCATGGCCGGGTTGCGCAAAAAGCAGGCATCCGATGATGGTTGCATAGATCAGAATGGTGGCGCTACTTTTCATGGCGGCATTTCCGTGATGATTATCCTGCGGACGAGCCCTTTTTTCCTTTTTCACCGGCGCCGGCGTTTGCATCGAATTGCCGCCGCAACAGCGATTTGAACAGCCCCTCCGGCGCGGCAGACCGCTCCGCGCACACATTGTCCTTATCCGAAATTTTAGCCAGCAGGTTGATCTCCTGAGAAGTAACACCGATCAGAAATTTTTCGCCCAGAACATCCACCAGCGAAATGCGCTCCTTGGGCCCCACGTAACTGCTCGCCACGACTTGAATCAGACCCGGTTGACCAGATAACCCGCGATCATGCAGCCGCCGCAACAGCCACAAGACCGTGATCAGTACCCCCAGCACAACGCAGAGCATTCCAAAACTTTTCAGCAGTGTCATCCAAAGTTCGGGCATCAGAGTCACCACCGGTTCGGCGGATACTGCATCCATTATGGCCGCCTTCCCTTCTTATCCAAGGCTTTTGACACGCTCCAGAGGGCTGACGATGTCGGTCAGGCGCACGCCGAATTTCTCATTGACCACAACCACCTCCCCCCGGGCCACCAGTTTTCGGTTGATATAAATTTCAAGCGGCTCACCGGCTATTTTGTTCAGTTCAACAATCGAACCCTGTCCCAATTGAAGAAGATCATTGACAAGCATCTTGGTTCTCCCCAGCTCCACGGTCAGATCCAGCGGAATATCCAGAATAAAATCCAGATCCCGGGTTCCCTCTTCCATCGCGACGCCATCGTCGCCGGCGGTTTTTTCGTCGTTATTCATTTCACTCATCCTTGACGATTCATTAAAAGCCCATTGTCGTTATATTATTCTCGGGGAAGACGCGTTTCCACACGAAAGGCCTGAAATCCGCGCTGTATTCCGGCATACCCCCTGAATTTTGCCAGCCCTTCCACATGCGCGTAAAGGGTCTGCTCCGCATCCTTTTCAAGCTGAATAATATCGCCCACCTTGAGGTTAATCAATCGATCGCCGGTGATTTCGGCTCTTCCCAACTCCACCCTTAATTCAATTTGCGAGGAGAGAATGATCGATGTCAATCGCTTTCGCCAGGCATGGTCAATTTCAAGGGCATCACTTTGAAAACCGGCGGTGAGTTTGTTTCGAATCGGTTCAATCATGCTGTAAGGCAGGCAAAGCGAGATGGTTCCGGAACTTTGTTCCAATTCCACCTCGAACTTGGAGACAATGACCAGGTCTGTGGGCGGCGCAATCGTGGCAAACTGAGGATTAACCTCGGCACGCACATAAACGGTCTGAATCGGCTCCACGGGCGACCAGGCGGTCTCCAGATCCTTCAGGCAGGCGGCCACAACCTTTCGAATCATCACATCTTCAATCGCTGTAAACTCACGGCCCTCGATTTTCGTCTTTCCCGTTCCCTGTCCGCCGAAAAAGGTATCGATGAGGTTGTATACCAACTCGCTTTCCAACACCAGCAACACGTACCCTCGAAGCGGTTCCATGCGAAAGACATGCAGGCTGGTAGGCACGGGTAAAGACCGCCCGAACTCCGAAAACTTCAACGTTTCCATGGATTCCGCGGCAATATCGATGGTGGTATGCAATACATTGGAGATACTCACGCGCATCTCCCTGGCAAAGCGCTCGTTAATGACCTCAAAGGTGGGCATTCTGCCCCGAATGACCCGTTCCTGACTGGCGAAGTCATAACCGGCTACCGCGTCCAGATCGACCGCCACATCGGTCTCTGTTTCAATCTTACCGGCACTTAGCCCGGAGAGAAGACTGTCGACCTCATTCTGAGTTAAAATTTCGCCCATGGCACCTTTATTGAATCACAAATTGAGTAAAATACAGATTTCGAATCTTTCCGCCTTTAAGTACCTGGTTGATTCTCATAATCAACTCCCTGCGAAGCGCAATTTTACCTTCAACACCCTGAATTTCATCCAGGGATTTGTTGCTGAGCAAAAGTAAAATCACATCCCGCAACTGGGGTAACCGCTGCGTCAACTCTTCCGCCAATTCCACGCGGGTGTATTCAAGATCGATTTTCGTTTTAAGATACCGCTTTCCCCCGGGATCATTTAAATTCACCACAAAGGTTTCCATATTAAAAATCAAGCCCAACGCGGTTTCAGGTTCGGTTTTCTCTTTCCCGGCGACAGGCGCCGCAGAATCATCGCCACTACTAAGCACCAACCATCCCCCAATTCCACCGCCGGCCAACAAGACCACAACCGCCAGAATAATAATCAGCTTCATGGGTGGTTTCTTTTTTTCCTCCGCCAAAATGTTCTCCCTCGTCTTAAATCGCTTTTTTCAGTAAAAACTCAACCCGTCTGTTTTTGGATCGGTTTTCCGGATTGTCGTTTGAATATCGGGGAAGCAACTCCCCGTACCCGCCTGCCGCTAGGCGTTCCGGTTTAAGCCCCAAGCTGTCCGTCAAATAATACAACACGCTTAACGCCCGATAAGCAGATAACTCCATGTTGGCGGCAAAGCGCCCCCCGGTTAGCGGAACATTATCCGTATGTCCCATAACCAGAATGTCATTGGCCGCATATCGAAACAAGCGTCCGATCTCATCAAGAATATGCAAACGGTCCACCCGTATTTCAGCCTCCCCGGATTCAAACAGGTTATCCGCCCTCAGCACGAGGGAAACGCCCCTTTCGGTGTCCGTCATTTCCATAATATCCCGCAGGCGAACCATCGGCCGCTCTTTTGCGGGTGTCGGATTCATCCCGTCCAATAAGTCGATGGCTTCCTCAAGGGCTTCTGTTGAACTAATGACAACGGACTTGATGTAATGATCAAATTCAAGTGCGTCCCCCATTTGATCCGCTTCCTGAATAAAATCCAGTGGTCCGTAAGTGGGTACGAACATCTCCTTGACCTTTCCAGCATCCATCGATTTCATGGTCAGCAGCAATACGAAAAAAGTCAGCAGCAACATCACCAAATCCGCAAATGTGGCCATCCATGCGTTGGAGTCCGCTTTGAATTCAGGCCCGCTCTCTTTGCCTTTGCTCGCCATAACAAAATAACCGATGTGTTTAAAAAGGCAACCACCGGCGAATTGCCCGTATGGTTAAAAAAATATTGCGTCTTTTAACAAAAATAATGGTTAACGCGTTCATATCGGCTTCAAATCAACCCGCCACGGGTTATTTTCGGTCTAGGACCTTAAAGAAAAAATCCTTGAAAACAAAAGCACCCTCGGGTTCCTTTTGTTTCGGTTCATGAAAAAAGACTACTTCCACCCGACGGTTGAGGCTCCGGGTTTCCCTCGTCGAATTCGACGCAGCTGGCCTGAATTCACCCCATCCATAGGCAGTCAGCCGGTTTGGGGAAACCTCGGCGTTCTGAATCAAAAACACTTGCAGCGCCATCGCCTGCAAAGTGGCCAGTTCTCTCGGCGGCATTCTTTGCGCCGACAACTCATCGGTCCTGTTCACATTTCCTATAATATCTACCGGATATGGGTTGTTTCGGATAATTTCACCCAGCTTATTCAGCAGGGGATGGCTTTCAGGAATAAGCGTTGCCCCGCCGGGTTTAAAAAGGCGTCGCTCGGGAATGCTTAACGTGCTGCGCCGCTTATCCCCGGATATCATCAGCGCCTGCGTTATATCGTCATTTTCCTTAAACATCTCACTGAAATCGATAAGCCCTAAAATTTGTGAGACATTGTCAGGCCTGATATCCTCCTCCGATCCTTCCACCACTGTCGGGCCGCCGGATAGAATTCCGAAATTTTCCAGGAGCGACCCCAACGCGATGCGTTTTCTGTTTTCATCCACCACGGCAATGGAATTGAGCATAATAAAAAAAGCAAGAATAATGATAAACAGGGAAACCGTCATCGCCTGATTGGTGTCCCCGCCACCCGATGCATCCGTTTTTTTCTTTTTTGTCCCCATAAAAAGCTAACCGGCAGATAAGGGTTAATTAAAAATTACTTTTTCGCATTTTGGGCGGTACAAAAGCGAGCATCTTTTGCTCCAGAATTCTCGGATTTTCGCCGCGCGTCAGGGACAGCACCCCTTCGATGACCATCTCTCTGGCCTGCACTTCTTCCTTGCTTCGCCCGCGAAGTTTGCCGGCAATGGGCATACAGATTAAGTTGGCCAGGATGGATCCATAAAATGTCGTCAGCAAGGCAATCGCCATGGCCGGGCCGATTTTACTGGGATCATCCATGGATTGAAGCATCTGAACGAGCCCGATCAGGGTACCGATCATGCCCATGGCCGGTGCAAACATCGCCATGGTGGAAAACACCTCGGCCCCCACCTGGTGACGCTCTCGCTGATAGGAAAGCTCGGTATCCATAATCTCCTGAATCGACTGGGGTTCCAAACCGTCGACGGCCATTTGCAATCCCTTTTTCAAGAACTCATCCTTGATATCCTTCACATCGGATTCCAACGCCAAAATTCCTTCGCGCCGGGCCTTGGATCCTAAATCGACAAACTGTTTGATAATCTGATCCGCTGCCGGAACCGCGCCGGCAAAAAACGCATTCTTGGCGACCCCGATAGAGCCCAATACCTCTTTCAAAGGGTAATTGATCATGGTGATGCCGACGGTTCCACCAAACACGATCATTCCGGAAGGAACATCGATAAACAGCGTCAGCCCGCTGCCCATAAGGATGGATACAACGACCAGCCCGAACGCGGAAAAAATACCGAGAATTGTTGCCAGGTCCATATGTTTCGGATCTCTTGAGGTTATTGAAAAGGTTAACGGCGTGCGAGTAAAACCCGGCCGATTACGGCCGAATTATTCGCAATGCTTATAGCATATAGCAACCAGCGTGCCAAGCGGTAATGTCATCGGCCCAACAGGCAATATAATTATAACTTATTTGAATAAAACAACAATATCACAAACAAATGGGGAATGACCGGCGGAAAGATGGCATAAATATTGGCCGGGCGTCAAGGAAATGACGAGTCGACGGGAAACGGTGCCCATGGAGCGTGGGGAAAAGGCCGCTACACGCCTTCCCCCCACGCTCTATGCTCTAGGCTCTATGCTCTAGGCCCTATGCTCCATATTTTTTATCGTTTCATGTTGATAACATCGGAGAGCATGGTGTCCACCGTCGTAACGATCTTGGAGTTGGCTTGAAATCCGCGCTGCGTGGTAATCATTTTTACAAACTCATTGGAAATATCCACGTTCGACTGCTCCAGGGAGTTGGAGGCGATCGAACCGAGTCCGGCGGTTCCAGGCTTGTTGGTAATGGCCGGACCGCTGGTACGGGTTTCCCGGAACAAGTTGCCCCCTTCCTTGAAAAGTCCTTGAGTGTTCTGGAATTTCGCTAATGCCACACGGAAAAGCGGGGTCACCTGCCCATTGGAATACTGGCCGGTAATGACCCCGTCTGCATCCACGGATATGCTCTGCAAATCACCGGCACCATAACCGGTGGAGGATTGGAATATCGTCGTGGACGCAGTGGCAAACATTGTGGTAGCAAGGGAATCCGACACGAAATTAGTGCCATTCCAACTGGCGCCAAAATTAAGTTCTATTTCTTGCGGCGTTGCCCCGAGAAAATCCGGAGTAAAAGTGAAGTAGGGGTCCGCTGCACCCAACGCTACAGCTGTAAAATCCGCCGGGTCCGCCGGGTCCCCCACCCCGTCAAAGCTGGAAAAAGTAATATCCGTCAGTTTCCCCGCTTGACTGAAGGTCAACTCGCCTTTGCCGAAAAGCCCACCGCCTAAAGTCTCCGCCACCGTACCGCCGGCGCCATCGCTTCTGAAATCCTCGCTGGGGTTGCCTGTTATAACAAATTCATATGTCCTTAGCGAGCTGTCCGCCACATCATAGTAGATCGTAACATCATGGGTATCTCCAAGGGAATCATACACCTTCAACGTACTCTGGTATTCATAGGCCGTATCGGCCATCGGGGGGGAAGCAGTTCCGTCCCAGGCCGCCACCAGGCCACCTGCAACCGCAGTTGTATTGTCTTTGCCGTCGGAGTCGAGATTCGTGATCAAGGTCACACTGTCCGTGGGCTCCGGGGGTGAGGTGAATCCTTGCAATTTAATGTCCGTAATCGTCCCGACATCTTCCACATCACCTGTGGTATCATTTCTACGCAATACCCACCCATTGACGACGTAGCCCGCCGGGTTGGTAAAGTTTCCCTCTTTATCAAACCGAAAGCTGCCGGCACGGGTGTAGAACTTATTATTCGTATCATCGGGATGTCGGACGACAAAAAAACCATCGCCACCAATCGCGAGATCCGTGGCGGATTCCGTCGACTCAAAAGACCCCTGGTCAAAAGCGGCCGTCACATCGGCCAACGCGGTCCCTCGGCCCACTTGGGCAGTACCCGACTGGGTAGCCACCGCCTGGCTCAAAATATCCTGAAACACCACCCGGCTTGATTTAAACCCCACCGTGTTAACATTGGCGATGTTATCACCAATGACCGTCATGGCATTCCCCAACGTTGACAACCCGCTAACGCCCGAAAAAAGACTGCTTGTTAAGCCCATGGTATATCCTCCCGCCTACTGAATGAATTAAATTAGTTGTTTTATATCATTATGGTTGCTCATATCACCCAACGACGCCCGGCTTTCAGCGCCGGACACCGTCAATGCTTCGTATACTATCCATCTTGCCATACCCTGGTCACGGCTGAAGGCGTCACCAGTCGATCTCCCATCAGCAGATAGGGGGTACCCTGTTCAAAGGTAACGCCCGTAATTTTGCCGTTGAACCCAGTGTCCAACTGGGTAAATGAACCGTTGTTGTCCAGACGATACACTTCGTAGGTATACTTTCCGTCTGGGAACAGCTCGCCTGCTTCTCCCTTGCCGCTCCACCCGACTTCATGTATTCCGGCATCCAGGCTCCCCGGTGTAAGCTGCGCAACCTGAAGGCCATCGGCATCATATATGTTGATGACAACGGAAGCTGCCTCATCGAGCGCATAAGCGCCGCCGATACTTTCTCCATCGGCCAGAGCCAGAGAGCTGTCCTTTACCGAAACCTGCTTTCCGATATAATCGAGAAAATTCTCCTCATTGCCCTGATCAAAGCTGCCCTGAAGTGTCTCTAGGTTGTCGTTGACATTGAATAATTGCTCCAGTGAGGAAAATTGGGCCAACTGGGCCGAAAAATCCGATCCCTGCATCGGATTGAGGGGGTCCTGGTTTTTAAGCTGCGCCACCAACATGGTTAAAAAGGCATCCCGGCCCAGAGGATCTTTTTCCGTGGTCGCACGGGCAGCATTGTCCTCAATAAAGGCGTTGTAGCCGCTGCTATTGGTTGTTACCGATCCTACTGACATCATGCATATCCTTTCACCTGTAATTTTTTTACCCCAGAGCTCTAAATCACTGACATCAAAATGTATTCTTGCTTCCCCCGTCTGATTCGCCTTAGACCACCAAATTCAAGGCACCTTGGCCGTTCTCAATCACCGGTAGGATCGCTGCATCCGTCGTGTCGTCAGCGGATGCGATACGGGCACGGCCGACCATTCTTTTGCGTCCGTCCGACCGGTCCGACCCCTGGTGGGCATCGGCCATTGCCTGATCAAAATTGGACTGAGTCTCCACATCGATATGATCCACACGCAGTCCCTGATCCATCAGGGCGGTTTTCAACTCTCCGGAATTAGACAACAGCATATCCCGGGCTGCTGTGTTTTCCGCAACAATAGTCACCTTCAGCCCATCGGCGGTATTTTCAATCGTCATTTTTAATCGACCCAGGTTAGGCGGATTCAGCCGAAGCTGTATCTCATTTTCATTTGCAAGGCGTGAGCGAAGAATCTGGCGACTGACCTGATCCAGCACATAATACGGCAGGGTTTTCGGGGAACCTGATTGCGTAGCGGTTTTTGAGATTGGGTCAACGGCTTCGGCTCGTCGCGCCACGCTGTCGCCCATAACGATTCCGGAGAAGTCCTCCGGTTTGGCAAATGAATGGACTGTTTTTATGGAACTTTCCGGACCCCGATCGCTCGCCTTTGCCACTGCCGAAGACAGGGGCGCTTCAACCTGAAAACCGCCATCCGTTTTTACCTTCCCGTTGTCGAAGCCTGCTCGTTGCGTCTTTGCGTTTGCACTCGTGTTGGGTGCCAACCCATTATTCACCCCTGCATCCGTTTTATTCTCGAACAATACGAAAGAGCGCCTGGATAAGGAAGCCATCGCAAATTTCTCCGTTTCTGAAAAACGAGCCCCGGTTTTTGCTTCAGTGCCCGACTCTTTTTCCGAAGAAGCGGATCGCAGCTTTTTGACAAATAAATCCCAATCACCGGTCACATTCGATTGAATACCAACTGAATTACGCAAACCGGCATTGGCTTCCAGGACGGCCGCAACCTGCGCCACCGGTATCCGGCCGTTCTCTTGGCCTGCTGAGTCCTTTTGCGCCTGCGGGATGCTGGAACCGTCAACCGCCGTGATGCCGTTATTGCGTGCCAATTGCGCCAGCCGGTTGCTTTTGAAAGGCACCTGCTCTTCATTCAGACCAATTTCACCCCCGGTTTGCGCCGCATGAATTTCTTGTTTCGCAATCTGCGCGACCGGCGCCCAGGCCATGGCAGCAGCCAACGCGCTTTCATCCGCAGTCAACAGCCGTTTATTCCCGCCTGAACCTTTTTGATCGGCAAATTTTTCCAGTGCCGTGATCAACCCATTCAGGTCGAACGCATCGCCATTGCGGGGTGCTTCGCTCAGCCCGATTCTATGCAGCATCTCTACCATTTTTTCGGAAGAGACAGCCGCTTTCAAGGATTGAGCTTCCGATCCGGCGCCTGAAGACATAAGTTTTAATTCATATGCCAGCTTTGCGGCATCGATCCCTTTTCCTTCGATCTTTGCCTTGTTTAGGACCGAGTCGGCATCCTCGGGTGTCAACCCGAATTCGGCCAGCAAGGTTTGCAGATACGGCAACGCGGATATCTCAAGATATTTTGGTTCGGAAACGGTGGGTGACGGATTTTTCAATTTCGAAATCCCCTCAAAAAGCGTGGATAGCTTAATGCCTTTTGCTTCGGTATTGGCCGTTAGTTCCGCCAAAAGATTTCGCACCTGCTCAGAATCAAACCCCGCGCCGACAAGGACTTTTTCAAAGGCAGCCAGCGCTTCGCCATCTGCGATCAACCGGTCCGGCGTGAGACCCGAGGAAAGCAACGATTGCTTCAATTGCGCCATCAGCGCATGCCCCTTTAAGGGGGGTGATGCCGCCTGAACACCGCCGTTCGGCTTGCCGTTTAGGGCCGAACGAGCTTCTCCCAAAAGTAGTGAAAAATTCGCAGCGATACCGCTCTTTCCCGAAGCGATTCGTGCCAAGGGCTGTGACCTTTTCACTGCGGTTAAGTCAAACAAGGACTGCAACATATTGGGTGATATCATATTCCGTTCTCACAGACGGTTGGAATTTAACTCGCTTGTTTCTCTGTTCATGTGTATAGCAAGGCTCGTGCCAAACAATTCTATATTTATTTATAATTGTATTAACAGGAAGTTGCAAATCTTCAAGGCCTCTTGAATTTATTAAAACAGGTTACGCAAAGCAGTTTTTTCCTTCTCCCGATTCATGAATCGGGAAAATATTGCCGAACCCGGCAAGGCCGATCGAACCCAATAAAAAAACCCTCGAATTTCTTCGAAGGTTTTTTCTGCTGATCAAAAACCGCCATTCGGCGGAGAGGATCAATCTATAGACCGGCTTGCCAACTGTTCGCTGATCTTGGCCGCGCGATCCTTATTAACATAGGTCAGAATTTCTCCCACCTGCTCGCCTTTCATATGGCTGAACACCTGAAGAACAACGGTTAAGTCCATCTTGTCCACGATTTCGGCAGCGCTTTTCGGTTTCATGCTGCTGTACACCTTCACCAATTGTTTTATTTTTTTATCCTCTTCCATCGCCTTCTTCTGTTCCGCCTGTGATGCCAGGGCCGCTTTCTGATTCAGATCTTCTTCTATCTTTTTCTGAATGCCCGAAAGTTCATCAATTTTCTCCTGAATATCCCGTTTTAGAAGATCCAGTTGAGCCCGTTCTTTTTTGATCCGGGTTTCTTCTTCCTGAAGTGCGATTCTCTTTTTTTCAAGCGTATTCATCACTGCCCGCATATCTTCAGGCAGAAGCACGGGCGGCTCCGCTGCGGGCGCGGCATTCACTGTACTTTCGGTGGCCGCGATTTCCTCGGGGCCCGATTGCGCCTGCGCGACAGAGATAAGCGGCGCCACTCGGGCAATCGGTTTCAACTGAAACCCACCAGCCAAGTAAAAACCCGCAATCATCATTTTCGCCAGTACAAACCCGAAAATCAGCGTTTTTATTCTGTATTTGGGAACAAGTCTCATCCGTTGGCACCCCGTGAACTTCTGAGAATCACCAGATCATCCAGCATCTGCTGTTCCGTCCGGTATGCCTGGTGATAATACGCTTCTTTTTTTCGTTCTTTAAGGTTTTCAACCACTTTTTTAAGCACCGTTTTTTCGCTCAGTTTCTGTTGCTGGTGAATCAATTCAGTTACCAATGTCTCCCGCCGCGCCTCCTCGGAGACGCGTTGAGCGGCAAGGGCGTTCAGATAATGGTCGAACCATCGAATCTGTTCGGCATTCATTCCCGTGGTCAAGCGCACATCAAATGTTATTTTGGTCTTACGCATCTCCTGAATCATCGATCGAATCCGCGTTTCACAGTCGACCACGGCGGCATGCGCTGCCGCCACCGCCATTTTTTGCTGACGCTCCTGAAATGCACGATACCGCAACAAGGGATCGAGTTTGAACTTAAACTTTTTCATTTGCTTCCGCCCGGTTCTACTTTTCAGCAAATATCGCTTTTAATTTATTCAGTCCCAACGGGTAGGGTGATTTTTCACCTACCGATTGTCTTAAAAAATTAACGATTTTCGGCATCATCCTCTTGGCATAGTCGATGCGCGGATCAGACCCGTCCACATAAGCACCGATGGAAATCATATCTTCCGCATCCCCGTAAACCGCCAGAATATCAACGGCTTTATCCCGTAAGGCCAAATGCTCCGCGCTGGATACATCCCGAACAACCCGGCTGACACTCTGAAGCACATCAATGGCGGGGTAATGTCCCCGATTGGCCAGTTTCCGTGACAGGACGATGTGCCCGTCCACAATGGATCTCACCGTATCGCCCACCGGATCATTCATATCATCCCCTTCGACGAGCACCGTGTAAATACCGGTGATGCTTCCTTTGCCTTGCACACTGCCGGCTCTTTCGAGCAGAACCGGTATCTGCGCAAAAAACGACGGGGTGTACCCGCGGCTGGTCGGCGGCTCGCCGGCCGCCAGCCCCACATCCCTGCTGCTCATGGCAAACCGGGTAATGGAGTCCATGATCAAAAGAACATTTTTCTCCTGATCCCGGAAGTATTCCGCAAGGGTTGTCGCCAGATAGGCGCCGCGCATTCTCACCAGGGGCGGCGCGTCCGAAGTGGCCGCCACCAGGACTGCTTTTTTCATTCCCTCCACGCCGAGATTTCCTTCTACAAAGTCTTTTACTTCCCGGCCCCGCTCACCGATCAACCCGATTACGGTCACATCCGCCGCGGTGTGGCGGGTCATCATTCCCATCAGAACACTTTTACCCACGCCGGAACCAGCCATAATGGCGACTCGCTGTCCCTGACCCAGCGGAATCATGGTGTTAACGGCGGCGACACCCACATCCATCAGCTGTCTAATGGATCGACGGTCCAACGGATTGATAGGGTTGCCGTAAAGCGGGTACTGCGCGGTTCCCCGAATCGGCCCCTTTCCGTCCAACGGTTCCCCCATGCCATCCACCACCCGACCTAAAAATGCATCGCCCACATCGGTATGCGGCGTTTCGTCCATAAGAGAAACACGGCTGCCCGGCCGAATCCCCCGCGTATCGCCGTAAGGCATGAGCAGCACCCGATCATCCTTAAATCCCACAACCTCGGCCATAATACTTCGCCCATGATCATTTTCAATGTTGCACCGGCTGCCGATACTCGCCCCCACGCCTTCGGCCTCGGCAATCAGTCCGATGACCTTAACGATACGGCCTTGAAGCCGCAACCGTGGTCCGGTTTCCACCGCTTTGAGATAGGAATCCCAGTGGATGTTCAAATCAGAAGTCGCTATGGGGTTTTTTGAGTTCATAGGGTTTGGTCGTCTTTGGGTTGGTCGGTCATTGACCGGGGATGCTCAGTCCATATTTTTGGATCCATTTGCCTCGATAAAACACTTTCGAACCGATTCCAGCCGGGATTGTATGGTGGCATCCACCTCGCCCGAGGTGGTTCGAATTTTGCAGCCACCGCGCGCCACCGACGGATCACTCAACACGGCAACATCCTTCAAGGAAGCAATGCAATCAAAAAAATCTTCCTTGATTGTTTCTATATATTCATAATCTTTTGGATTGACCTCAATGGTTGCGTTAATTGGCTCAGGAACAACGGAAAATGCATCAAGAATAGCGCGTTTAACCGTTTCAGGTTCGATTTCAACATGACCGAGCACGATTTTCTCGGCTACCCGGCAAACCAGATCCATCAACTGGCGCTCGTAGCGGGTAACCATTAGCTGCCACAACCCATTCACATCGGATAGAACCCGCTGCAACTGATCGAGAATCGGTTTGGTCTGTTGTTTGCCGGCATTGAATCCGTCCGCCTCTCCCTTTGCAAATCCTTCCGCATAGGCCAAGCGCTTGACTTCTTCCGCATCGGGCTCCGCCGGGCGTTTTTGGCGTCGATCCGCCTCAAGAATCTCTCTGAGCTTGTGTTCACTGATATAAGGGGATTCAAAAGACGATGCCTCAGCCGCTTTTTTGACAACAGGCGCCATATGGGCAAATTGAGCACCGGCAGCGCCTGCGCCCGCCGATTGGTTCGGCGTCTTTGCCGAAACGGCGGCTGCCCAATGAACCCTTTGAAAAGTGGCGTCCTTTGGTTGATCAGACAAGGACATCCTCCTTTCCCTTGCCGCCAAGCGTGATGGTACCATCGGCCTCCAGTTCCTTGGCTGCACGAATGATGGCTTGTTGCGCTTCTTCCACCTCCGTTAAGCGCACCGGTCCCATGACTTCAAGGTCCTCCATCAGCATTTCGGCCGCGCGCGTCGAGAGATTGCCGACAATCTTCTGCTTCATCTCCTCGCTGGCGGTCTTCATGGCCAACACCAACTGCTGGTTTTCCACCTTCTTCAAGATCTCGCGCATACCCCGGTCATCTACCTTGATCAGATCTTCAAACACAAACATCATACCCCTGATTTCCACGACCATCTCAGCATGCTCTTCTTCAATGGTCTCCAGGATAATATCTTCGCTGGCCCTATCGAGATTATTCAATATATCCACCAATGCCTGAATACCGCCGACTTTTTCCCCACTGGTGCCGACTTTCTTCAGTTCATTTCGCAATGTTTCATCCACTTGACGAACAATTTCCTTGGGAACCTGACCCAACCGGGCGATTCGAATGGCAATATCCCCCTTTTTATCATCGGGTAGTCCGAATAAAATTTCAGCCGAAACGTTCGGGGGCAAATAGGCCAGGATCATGGCGATGGTCTGAGGATGCTCCCCCATCAGGTGATCTCGAAAAACCGATGGGTCCACTTCACTGCTCCATTCAAAGGGCGTTTCCTTCCTTTCTTCTTCCAATTCCTGAAGAAGCTTTTCTGCTTTGCCTTTTTCGAGGGAGCTTCCCACAAGCGCTTTAAAAAACGCTTCGCCCTTAACAGACCCTCTTGAGCCACCTTCAAGCCTACCAACGAATTCTTCCGAAACGGCATCCAACACCTCCGGCGCCACCTTATCAAGATCCGCCATGATGCCGGCGACTTTCTTGATCTCCTCATCGTTCATTTTCTTAAACACCTTGGAAGCTTCCACCTCTCCGATGGCCAGAAGAAACACCGCCGCTTTTTCAGGCCCACTCATATTTTTTAAATCGATTTTTTTCTCGCCCATCACGACGCCTCACTCAACCAGCTGCGCACATGCTCCACCGCCATATCCGGGTCTTGCTTTGTCAGATGAACGGCCCTTTCCCGGGGACTAATCGCCTTGGGCTCCGGCAACGCCTGGCGGCCATCCGGACTCGGCAGGGCTTGCTGCTGCGCACCGGCGCCATACCGGAGCGTCTGTTGCTCAACCGCCACCGAAACATCGCTAACCACCCGCGTCATCGGCCGTACGATGAAGACAAAAGAAATCAGCAGCAACACCGCATATCCAGCCAAATGCCCGAAGCGCTTAATCATGGCCAGCCAGTCCACGCCGGGGTTCATCTCCAGGCTCATCTCTTCCATGAACGCAAAGGGAAGAGATTCTACCGTCACCTGATCTTCCCGGTCCGCGCTGTAGCCCATGGCCTGTTTGACAATGTTGGCGAATTGATCGAGCTCGGCTTGGGTCCGGGCCACATAGGTCTTTGTCTGATTGCCGTCTTTATCGGTGCCCGGCGTGTATTTTCCGTCCAACACGGCCGCCACTGACAACCGTTTGACTTCGGCAAGCGGCTTTACGATGCGCTTTACCGTTCGGTTGATTTCATAATTAATGGTTTGATTCTGGCGTTGGCTCTTTTCGGCGCTTTGGCTTGCCAAAGACCCTCCGGCCGCGGGGTTGACACTGGAAACACCGTTGGCGGCACCTTTGCTGCCCTCTTGTGCTTCCGTACTGTTTTGCTGGCTTCTGATTACCTGCACATCGGGGTCATAGCGTTCTTCATTAATATCCACCCGGCTAAAATCCATATCCGCACTGACGCGCACAATGGCTTTTCCGGGTCCAACGATCTGCTCCAGCATGGACTGAATTCTTCGAACCAAATTTCCCTCGTAGCCGGTTTTATATTCCAGCTGAGAATCCGCAAGCTCTCCGACCTTATCTTCTTCAAGTGTCTTTTTGGACAACACCCTTCCGTCGGTATCCACAACGGTCACCAGGTCCGGGGTAAGTCCCTCCACGGCGCTGGCCACCAGGTGGACAACGGCAGCCACCTTCGATTTGGATAACGCGTTGCGAAGTTTCAACAAAACGGAAGCCGACGGCGGCTTTTTTTCATCGATAAAAACCGAATCCTTCGGCATAACAATCATCACCCGGGCATCGGCCACTTCCGAAAACTCTTTGATGGTTCGAGCCAGTTCCCCTTGCAGCGCCCGCTGGTAATTGAGCTTTTGAACAAATTCAGTCGTACCGAAGTCCGTTTCATCAAAAATCTCAAAGCCCACGCCGCCGCCCTTGGGTATTCCCAAACCGGCCAAGGACAATCGGACATCATAGACCATGTCCGCCGGCACAAGGATCATACTGCCACCGCCTTCAATCCGGAAAGGCACGCGCTGTTCCCTGAGCTTATCCACTATCCCGGCCGCATCCTCGGGGGTCAGTTTTCCAAACAGGGGCTGGTACTCGGTTTTGCTTCCCACCATAAACATGACGCAAAATCCACCGATTACCAGTAACAGCACCAACCCCATCGCCAACTTTCGCTGAAGCGGAATTTTACTGAAAATATTCCCGATCTGTTCCGTTGCTGCACCCATAATATTTTCCTGCTACCTGTGTTTTTTCCTACGTGTTATCATGACATGCGGCTGATTTCCCGGTACGCATCCATCACCTTATTTCGTACCTGAATCAGCAACCGAAGGGACAGATCCGCCTCCGCAAGGGCCATCATTCCCTCATGAATACCGAGATTGCCTTTTGCAACATCCGTAACGGCGTTATCCGCCAGGTGCTGCAGATGATTTACTTCTCCCACTGCACTCTTAAGTGCATCGGCAAATCCTCCGGCTTCGGGCTTGGCCTTCGGGGCGATCTCAACCGGTTGCAAGGGGGCGATCCCTTCAATGCTCGGTCCGTTCATTTTTTTTCTCCTTTACGCGCCGATTCGAAGACAAAAAACGTTTTCGAAAGGGCTCTCATTATTTGCCGATCTCAAGGGCTTTCAGTATCATACTTTTGGTATTGCTCATGGCCGTCACATTCGCATCATAGGCGCGCCTGGCCACCATCATATCGGCCAGTTCGGTCATGGTATCAACATTCGGCATGGCCACATACCCGGTCAAAGGATCCGCATCCGGATGAGTCGGGTTATGCACCAACCTGTAATCCTCTTGTGATCTGACGGTCTCGGACACAACCACCCCATTGGCCTGTTTTTCCTCATCGGCCAGGGTCGCCTTGAAATCCTTTGAGACCGGAGCTTCTTCAAATACCACCATTTTTCTTCGATAAGGCCCGCCTTCGGCAGACCGTGTCGTTTCCGCGTTGGCCAGGTTATCGGTGACAACATTGATCTTGGCGCGTTGGGCAGCCAACCCCGTACCGCTGATTCGCATGATTTGAATCAAGTCCATCATCGGCCTCCTTCAGTAACGGCGGTTCTCATCAGATTCATTTTTCTCAGCAGCATCTCCAGGTTGGTTCGATAATTAATATTGTTTTCCGCAAGCCGGGTCATCTCCTGGTCGATATCGACCGTTTCCCCAGTGGTTATAACTTCGCCTTCACCGGAAAGGGTCAGGGGTGTACCCCGAGGAAAGTGCCGGGGTTGCGTCTGCTCGAGTACGCCGGGCGTTTCGCCTTCCAACACTTCGGTCAGCATTTTTTTAAAATCGATATCCTTGGCCTTATATCCGATGGTATCGATGTTGGCGACATTGGCGCTGATCAGGCCATGGCGTTTGGTGCCGGCGGATAAGGCCTTACCTAAAAAATTAATGGTATTGTCGGTTACAAGCGAGTTTGCCATGTGTCTTTCTCCGTTCATGGGTCTTTAAGCTGAACATGGTGGGCCGTCTGATAAAAAAGAAAGCAAATAGCGTGCCGGTCATTCGGCCTCAAAACCATCCTTGTATTCATTGAGCTTGTTTCGCAACGTTCGAACACTGATTCCCAACAATTTTGCGGCGTGCGTCCGGTTCCCGCTCGTTTCATCAAGCGCCTGGAATATCATCTTTTTTTCAACTTCCCGCAAGGGAAGCGGAGCTTGCGCGCGTTCAACATCATGTATCGCAGCCAATACCGGCCCATTGCCGGCCTCAAACTGCTCAATAAAAAGGTCTTTTTCCTGAATACAATGCCCATCGGAAAGAAGCACGGCCCGTTCGATCATATTTTCAAGCTCCCGGACATTTCCATTAAACGGGAGTGTTGCCAGTTTTTCAACGGCATTCATCGCCAAACTTTTGACGTTTCGCCTGTCAATCGCGTTGTATTTCTCCATAAAATGATGCGCCAGCAACGGAATATCAGCGCAGCGCTCCCGCAACGGGGGGATTCGGAGGGGAATAACACTGAGCCGGTAATAAAGGTCTTCGCGGAATTGTTTTTCCTCAATAGCGGTTTTTATGTCCCGATTGGTCGTCGCCACCACGCGAATGTCCACGGAAACCGGCATGCGTCCACCCAATCGGTCCACCTCCCGTTCCTGCAGAACCCGCAGCAGCTTGGCCTGAAGCGAGGCCTGCATCTCCGTGACCTCATCCAGCAAAATGGTGCCGCCGTCGGCCAATTCAAATTTCCCGGGTTTTCTGGAAATCGCGCCGGTGAAAGCCCCCTTTTCATGGCCGAACAGCTCGCTTTCAAGAAGGGTTTCCGGTAAGGCGCCACAGTTTACGGCAATAAAGGGGCCGCCTCGCCGACTGCTGTGTTCATGAATGTAACGGGCAAAAAGCTCTTTCCCCGTTCCGCTCTCTCCCTGAATCAACACCGAAGCCCGGCTGTCTGCGACCTGGCGGGCCAAGGCCAGAAGCTTCTTCATGCCGGGATCCTGAGTGACAATATCGCGACCCCGGTTTTGATGCCCGCGCCCGCTCTCTGCGTCCAATGACCGGCAAAACCATCGCTGCACCAAATGATAAAGTTGCTCTTCGCTAATCGGTTTCATGACAAAGTCAAAGGCGCCCGCTTTCATCACATTGACGGCTTCCGCAATGGGCGCTTCATTGGATAAAAACAGCACACCGGTCTCGGTCTGGCCTGAAGCAGCCAAATGACACAAATCAATACCGTTTACCCCCGGGGTTTCAAAGCCGACTATCACCATGTCAATTGCACTGTCCTGAAGTTTTTTGCGGGCTTCCGCGCCGGCAATGACGGAAAAAACGGCATACCCCCACCCTTCCAACGCCCGATGTAATTCCCGGCGCACCATTGGATCACTTTCAACGATGAGTATGTTTCGGTTTTTAACCATTTCAACAAACCCGCTTCGGATTCCCCAGAAGAAAAAGGTCAACGCACGCCTAAAAGCCGATTCTATTTTCGATCGCCAGGCGTTGAAGCCGCTCTTTTGCCTGATATTTCCAAAAATCGTCCTCCAGTGTTAGCACCTGATCAAACATTTGCTTGGCGTTATTCGTGTCGCCCGCTTTTTGATACGCTTCGCCGAGTTGAACCAAAATTCTAGAAGAGGGGGCTTTCCCCCCATACTTGAGGGCCGAGGTAAAGGCATCAATCGCCTTCAGATAGGATTTGATCTGCAGATAGTCCTCGCCGAGCTGCTGGAATATATCGGCCAGCGCATCGGAATCTTTATTCGGGGCGGCTGTAAGCAAATCGGTTGCGGCAACCAACTTATCTGCTGCCTGTTCGTATTGCCCCTGCAAACGATGCGTTTCAGAAAGCAAGCGCAGAAGCCGAATCTTTTCCGATGCCGGCAGGTTTTGCCGATAAAACGCATTCAATGCCAAAAACGCATTTTCCGGCTCACCCCGGTCAATCAGTATTCGCCCCATACGGCAAAAGGCATCGGCCACATGGTCTCCTTCAGGAGCATTTTGGGCATATCTATTCAGCTCGGTTAGCGCCAGGTCCGTTTCATTGGCCGCTTGCAGGGCCACTGCCAATTCATAGCTGAGTTCGGCTGGCGCGTCTTCGCCGTACAATTTCGCCGCCTTCTTGAGAAGTGTTGCCGCCTCCGTGTGAAGATGTCCATTTAAATACGCCTCTCCAAGCATTTTAAAGATATTCGGATTGTTAAACCGTCGAAAAAAAGCCCCATCTTTTTGGTGCAACACCACTATTTCAGGATAAGCGTCTGACTTGAGCATTTCCGACAGCAGCCCCTCAAAGGCGGCCTGCATGATAAAAACGGCCTCTTCAATCAACGCGTTGGGCCGAGCGATCACCAACGGCCGAATGGTTTCTATGCTGTTTCGATATTCGCCAGCGTTTTGGTACAAATCCGCCAGCTTCACCACGGCCAGGTCCGCCATGGGATGCGCCGAATACCCTTCAATAATCATTCTGAAAATGCTTTGCTTTTCAGAGCGATCCGATAGCAGTTCGGCTTTGCGAATAGCGCCGATAATAAACCCGTCCGTTTTTGGATAGGTATCCATCGCAAGTTGGTAAATTTTGCTCGCCTTTTCCGGCTGCCCGGTATCCCGATAAGTGTCTCCGATTCGAGTGAGGCTGGTCGAATTGGATTCGGCGGCGGGAAAAAGATTGACCGCCTTGGTGAGAGCGTTTCTAGCATCCTCGAATTTACCCAATTGATAGTAACAGTTTCCGATCAGCCACAATAATTTTTCATTTTCAAACGCTTTTCGGACGTCTTTCGCCAACACTGCGTTCAGCATTTCCAACGCATCGGAATAGCGATTTAAATCATAAAGGGCTGTCCCGAGTTCGAGCGTAACATCAAGGGCTAACGGATTTTCAGCATACTCAGCTAAAAATTCCTTAAAAATCGAAATGCTCAATTCCGGCTTGTTACCAGCATAATAAATTCGGCCCAACTCATATAACACTTCCGGTTTCCCCGAATACTCTTTGTGGGTATCAAGGATAATCTTGAAATACCCTTTGGCCTCCTCAAAATTTTTTAATGCCTTGTAGGTTTTTCCCATGCCTGTCAGGGCGAAAGGCGCATAAACAGAGGAAGGATAATAACTGAGAGACTCCTGAAAAAGATTGAGCACTTCAGGATATAATCCCTCATTCACGCCCAGATTCATTAAATAAAAAGCATAAGCCCTAAGAAAGTATGCCCGCTCAAGGCAGGCGTCTTCTTTAATGGCGAAAATCCCCTCGTTTAAAAGATCAAACGCCTGCCGCCAATCCTTTTGCTTGCACATTCGTAACGCCCCTTGAATGTCCAGCTTTCCCCCGCAGGGTGAATCCGTCATCATCAAAAGCAAATCGTCCATATCGCCCTTCATGACATCTATATCGGACGCCGGTTCTTTGGCCAGGATTTGCGCGACGGGCACATTCAGTTCGAATCTCCGGTCGACCGCCGTCGCGGGCGCGACTTCGGCATCCGCGGTGGATGTTGCGTTAACTTCCGAGACGCTTGAAGGATCGATTGCCCCGGTTTCTTGGCCCGCTCCAAGGAGATCGCTCACCGGCACGACCCATTCCTTTTTTTTATTCTTTAAATTTTCGGGCTTCTTAAAAGCCTTTTTTCTTACCTTATCCGGCAGTCGCATTTCGCCCCCTGCAAAAATAAACCGCGCTATCATGGTATTGGCATTGTTGTCCCACGACGCCTGAATCTCGCGCATTTCACGAGTGGTAACAACAACAAGCGCCACAACATCATTGGGCAAACGATCGATTTTCACCGGCTTATGCAGTGCCCCGTTTTCCCCAACCTCTTGAACCTTTTTCGAAAGTTGCACGTTTTTAAATGCAATTAAGGCTTCCTTCGAATCCACCAACACCGCCCGAAATGGCGCCGGCCTATCCAGCACCACTTTTATTCCGGCAGAATTAGGCATTATGCTGATCTGCGAGATGGTCGGCATGGTCACAGTCGCCCGGCCCGTTCCGGCAAACAGGCAGAAAAACGCCAATGCCAACGCGAACAATCCACTTCGCATACAAGCGTTGAATTGCAATTTGCCGCAAGGGGTTGATTGATCCACTTTGGTGAAATAAGTCATTTAAGTCATGCCAGAGACCATGATGGTTGATATGCATGGAGCCAATATGCAAACTGCAGGTATGCAAACTGCAGGCCAAAACGTTAAAGCCCAATAAATACCGGGAACCGAAAGTTTTCATCCGGCTCACTTAAGGTTTAACTTATTAAATTCATAGCTTTTAAAAAAGCTGTCGCATAACGGGGAAAGAAGCAGGCGCAGATGGTTCGCTGATATAACGCCCCATTCCGACGCATATCGTCAAACAATTGACAATGAGTGGATGCTACTTTACCACTGAGGGAATTGGCTGATATCGGGCGGTTCGATCTTCATCTTTTTAATCTTTTCAACCAAGGTGGTGCGATTGATTTTCAGCAGCTCTGCAGCCTTGGCCTTCACCCAATGGGTGTGGTTTAATGCTTGAAGGATGAGCCCTCGCTGATATTCATCAACGGCCTCATTAAACCCCAACCCGCTTTCCAGCGTGGAAGTCAGCGAGGGGAACAGGCAAGTCTGAGCCCCCCGAATACTTTCCGGCAGATCGGAAAACTCGACCATATCGCCTTCAACCAGCACGGAAAGTCGCTCCATGAGGTTTTCCAATTCTCGGACATTTCCCGGCCAGTCATATTTCATCATGGCCTCGAGGACTTGTTCTGAAAACTGTTTCACCCGTTTCTTATCATATCGACGCCGTCCCCCGAGCCGAGCGAGAAAAAAATTGATCAAAAGGGGAATGTCACTCTTTCTGCTGCGAAGCGGCGGCACCTTTATCGGAATGACATTGAGGCGATAGTAAAGATCTTCCCTGAATTTCTTTTCATCAATGGAACTGAGCAGATCCTTGTTCGTGGCCGCCAAAACGCGAATATTCACCTGTATGGTTTTGGTACTGCCGACCCGCTCAAAGGTCTGTTCCTGCAACACCCGCAGCAACTTCACCTGTAAATCCGGGCTCATATCCCCGATTTCATCAAGGAATATAGTGCCGCCATTGGCCAGTTCAAACCGTCCGATACGAATTCGGTGCGCACCGGTAAAGGAGCCCTTTTCATGACCGAATAATTCGCTCTCCAGCAACTCGCCCGGAATCGCCCCGCAATTGATGACAATCAGCGGCTTGTGTTGCCGATGGCTATTGTAGTGAATGGCCCGGGCAATCAATTCCTTACCGGTGCCGCTTTCTCCGGTGATCAGAACGGTACTTTCGGATTTTGCCACTTTATCAATGGTCTTAAATACCTTTTGCATCTCCGGGCTCTCACCGACCAATTCACCGAACCGATAGCCGGGTGTTTGATCTTCCTTTCGACGCCGCAACCCCGCGACGCCGCTGCGAGAAGTCGCCTTATCAACAACCGACCGAATCGCCTCCCGGGGGTCTAGCGTAGTAAGATAATCAAAAGCACCCCGTTTTATTGCTTCCACGGAATGCCTGACAGAAACGTCTTTTGCATAAACAATACAAGGAATGTCAGGATGATTCGAAACCAAATCATCCAACAAGGAAGGGCCGAACGATCCAGCGCCGGAAAAATCTAAACAATCCGTTATAACCACATCGAACGCATCATCATCCAGCAAGCCGATGGCACGGTCTTTTTCCCGAATGCCCACCACATGATGAGATTCTTCGCTGAAGACCCCTTTTATAAGCGCAACCGTATCGGCATCCGCAACGACAAGAATATTAGGCATGTCTTCCTTCGGGTATCTGCAGATAAAAAGGTAGCACGGAACAACGGAAAGGTGCAGCCGGTATTCCGTTCAAGAAATCGGTTTACCCAAAAATTTTCTTTAATTTTTCAGAGATAGCCTCTGCTGTAAAGGGTTTGACCACATAATTGGAAACTCCGGCCTGTACGGCATCAATTACATTTTGTTTTTGCGCTTCGGCCGTCACCATTAGAAAAGGAAGGTCTTTTAGTCCATCCATGCTTCGAACCGTTTTGAGCAATTCAAGACCGGTCATCTTCGGCATGTTCCAGTCTGAAATAATCAGATCCACGGAGGTTTTCTTAAGCTCCTCTATCGCCGACGTGCCGTCATCCGCCTCGATGATGTTCGTAAAACCAATCTGTTTCAATATGTTCTTCATAATTCGACGCATTGTTGCAAAATCGTCCACAATAAGAACTTTCATGGACAAATCCATAGATGGGTCCTCCCCTTCACTGTTGGAGCCACAGCTCCGAATCTTATTTCTATCCTATCAACATGCACCGGCAATAACCCGACCGGGAGGCACGGTGTATTATGCGACATCCAGACAAATTTCGATGGTAAAAGACCCACCCTCAACCTTAAAAGGAATCGCGATTTTGGGCCCTTGTGTAATATGAACAATCCGATGGCCCTTCCCGGTAACCACGGAAGGAATGGCGGCATCAAACATTCGCCCCTTTTCTTCCAACTCTCTTCTGGCCTGGCCGGATATCATATTCGTCAACTCGCCGACCGCATCAGCCACCTCAGCGTTTAGCTCCGTCATTTCTTCTCCAAACATGTTGGAGACAACCTTCAGGATTCCGCCTTCATCAAATGTTACCGCCATGGTTCCATGCGCCTCACCCGTAATACCGATAATACCGCTGACATCCCCTCTGGCGATATCATCTTTTTTCAAGAAAGGCTTTCCGGCCTGTGCTTTAATAAAAGCCATGGTCTCAAGAACGTTCAACGTGGCGTTAATAAACGGATTGATCAGACCAGCATCCATTGGACATTCTCCTTTATATCCGCATCAAACTCGACTCGATCCGCAGCGGATTCCTCGCGGGCCGGTGGCACGCTGAAATACCGTTCAACGGTTTGGAAACGCAGGCCGTTTCAAACCACTTCATCGGGATTTTCTGTATTATAACGAACAATATGTTTCAACTCTATATAACTATCTAATTCAATTGAATTAAAAAGGATAGCGACCCCTTCGGACTCTTTACGAACGACAGTACCTGCCATGGTGAGCGAATGGGGCGCGATGGTTCCCGTCAGAAACACCTGAACACGGCACGTTGCATTTAACGGCACATTCTCCGTCGTCGAAATGTAAATCCCCTTCGTGCTGAGGTTTCTGGAGTCTCCTGTCAGCTGAATTCCGGAGTGATCAAAGTCTATTAGGATTCGCGTCGCAAAATCGACCCTGACTCTCCTTCGCTTGTTCATTTCCGCCACGGGTATCATTTCCGACTCCTCTCTCGAATTCCAGTCATGTTAAGCAAAAAAAGGCTTGTGGCGTTAATTCACGTCAGTCGAGGTCGCAAACTTGTCGAATGGCTTTCCGTTGCGCCGCAAATGAGCAGGCGATAAGTTGTTCGCGATCTGTCTCGCCAATATAAAGAAACTTGAGGGCCACGTCAAACAATCCTTTATCCTTACCCTTTCTATCTTCAACCCGAACCACCTCACCATAGGCTTCAAAAACGCCCAACGGAAAGCCTGGCAAATTCATCGAAATTTCCAGTATCTGGCCGATCTCAACCGCCTCGGAAAGAACAAGAACGATTCCGGAGCCGCTGATATTGACGGTATCGACAATGGCCGGGCCCAACGCTTCCGGCGCTTGACACCCCAGTTTTTCAATAATCCGATCGAGCTTCTCATCAATTCTGAGAAGATATCGGGCGATTTGAGTCGCCCAGGCAGGTGGTGAGGCAGCCGATGAATCCTCGCCCTTTTTCCCGGGGCGCACCACGCTTTCATCGGGCAGAACCGCGGCAAGCCCCGGTACAGCACCCACCCGGGACGGGTCAACGCGCGTGATTCTCGCTTTGGTGGAAATCATTGCCCGGACGTATTCTCTTCGCTCACGTCTAACGGTATCCGCCATATCCATCCCCGGCAATTGCCTTCTCGCCCATGGCACAGTGTGCGATGGCGAGCAGCCGCTATCAATTCAGTTCACAAGAAAAATAACAAACAAGATGCGCTCAAGCGCTGTTCGCGTCTATATCATTCAGCGTTTGTTCTGTAAATCCTTAAGAATGTTTTCATTTAATCAATAGGAGGGCAACCTGTCGTGAAAGACCGGTAACGGCATGTCCCAACATACAGCCGGCGTTATAAATCCGATTCACCGGTGATATCCTCCAATTTCCCATGATGATGAAGCAACAAAAAAGTCGAAACTACCTTCGGGTCAAATTGAGTGCCGGCACCGCTTTCAATAATCCGCAAAATTTGCTCGGGATCCATTTTTTGGCGGTAAGCGCGGTCCGATGCCATGGCATCATACGCATCTGCAACAGAAAGAATTCGGGAAAGCAGCGGAATCGTATCACCGCGAAGCCCCTCCGGATATCCGGTACCGTCATAGCGTTCGTGATGGTATCGAATAATCTGCTGTTCCCGACCCCACATACCCAATCTACCGACGATATCCGCGCCGAGCAAAGGATGCTCCTTGATCTTCTGATACTCATCGCGCGTTAACCGGCCCGGCTTCAGCAGAATGGCATCCCGAATGCCGATTTTTCCGATATCATGCAGCGGACAAGCAAATTTCAGAATGTCCAGCTCCTCGGGGCTGCATTCCATGGCTTTTCCCAGACGAAGGGAAATCTCCGTCACCCGTGTAGAGTGCTGCTTGGTGTATGGATCGCGAACCTCAATGGCCTTTACAAAGGCGTACAGCGTGGCAAATAAATTGCTATAAATATTCTCATACAGCGCTATATTTTCGATACTGTGAGCCGCATTCTGCGTCAAAAAAGAAAGGTAATAGAGTTCCTTCTCGGTGAACCGGCGCGCCCTGTGGGTGATGGCGGCAGTCAGAACACCAAATATTTTTTCTCGGATCTTAAGCGGCACGATCATAAAGGAGCGGATGTCGGCGGGCAACCCGCGCGCGCCCGTATTCTCAGAGATCAGAAGGGGAATCTCATCTGCGGCAATCTCCACGATTAGTTGAGAGAGTTCGTTTTTTTCGTCAGTCCCCGGAGACAAATTCAACTCATTACCGGGGAACTCGCTTAAACCCACGCCGCCATCTTTGCGCCTGCGAGGCGAAAAAGCGGCCGCCACCTCAACCGGGGTATTTAAAGCCCAATTGATTACGTAGAACCGGGCTTCATCCGCGCGTGTAATTTCCAATGTCATATCGACAACCCGGCTGAACACCTCCTGGTTGGAACCCACAACAGCAAGATCACTGAGTATCTTATTCAAAATGTTGAGTCCCTCAACTTTATAGAGCAACTCCTGATTCAGCTTTTCGAGCCGTTCTTTTCCTTCCACCTCTTTTTTCAGGATTAGGTTTTCCACGAACAACCGGCGCTCCCTGAGCACCCGTCGCAGACAGAGCTCCATTTGATTCAGACTGACCGGCTTAACCAGGAAATCAACCACGCCGTTTCTAAGTGTTCGAATGGTGTTGTCCAGCGAGGGATAACCCGTCATGACAACAACCGGAATGGTGTTATCCACAGCCCGAATACGTTCGGCCAGTTCCAGTCCGTCCATCTCGGGCATATTGATATCCGTAAAACAGCAGGCGATTTTTTCATGATCAAGGATGTTTACCGCCTCAAAGCCGTTGCCGGCGGTTATGACGGGGTACCCTTTCTGTTCAAAATACTCCCTGGCGATTTCAAGAATACTCTCTTCATCATCCACAAAAAGGATTTTGCCCTGATCTCCATTGATCAATTGTCCCGTCCTCTTTCTGCGACGTCCGGCTTCCGGGGACATTTACACCTCATATATCTTATCACATTAAAAACATCTGAAATTATGGCATCAAAGCCTATGAGGGAATCTCCATCACGCACGTTGACCCGGTAAACACCCCTTCTATTCGGCTGCCCTATCTATATCCGCATGACGAAGCGTTTTGATCGGTACTTCCGAAATCCGCGGATTCAATCAATCCCCAAGATACGCCCTGTCACAACAGCGCCGCGTTACAGCGTTCACGCTTCCAATTGCGGATTTTTCCAATATTCAGCAAGCTTTGTCAAGCCTCAACAAAACAAGTGGGAAAATCTTCTTGAACGTTTGCACGGAATTTGAGAAAATAACAACAAAGTAACAAAAGCGGCCATACGGTCGATTGCGTTATCGGAAAAATGATCTGAAACTTGAGGAAAAATCGATGCCCCCGTTGCTCGTTGCCGTTTATGGAAGCCCGCGCCGAAAAGGAAACACAGCGGCTTTATTGAAACAAGCCGTCCTGGGCGCCAGGGATGCCGGCGCATCCGTTGAAGAAGTGGTGCTGCGGGATCTTAAGATCTCCCCCTGCCTTGAAATTTATGCCTGTAAAAAAGAGGGGGAATGCGCCATCAAAGATGACTTTCAAGCCTTGCGCGATAAGATTATTTCGGCCAAAGGCCTGATGATCGCCTCGCCGGTTTTTTTCTATTCCGTCAGTGCGCACACCAAGGCCATGATGGATCGATTCCAGTCCCAATGGGTAAGGAAATACTGGATTGATGAAATGCCTTATAGCCAACGGAAATTTAAAAGAAAAGGGCTCGTCATCAGCCTTGGCGCCACCAAGGGGAAAAAACTCTTCGATGGTCTTGTTTTGTCCATGAAATATTTCTTCGACACCCTGGATATGGAGCTTTGGCGTGCACTCACCTATCGCGGCATCGATTCAGAAGGGGAAATCAACCGCTACCCGGAATTTCTGCAGGAAGCCTATGCCTCAGGCAAGGCACTTGCCGAGCTTTTATCCAAAGATAGCTAACATTTTGAATTCAGAATGAGCCATTTTCAAAACGTTCCAGTTCGGTCGAGGTCAAGGCGCGCGAAAATTTCAACCGGAGGAATACATGAAGTATTTTTGAGGATTGAAATTTGAGCGCAACGCAGAGGTCGGCCGAAATGGGGCGTTTTGAAACTGGCTCAGAATGATTTCGTAAAATGGATAAGATAGTTCACCCGGCCCGTTTTGCCGAGAAAATAACGTTTTGTAAAGGGGTTATAATTCATCCAGGTCAAATTCCGGCATGTTAGTCCCGCCTCCCCGGCCAGGTGCTTAAGTTCGGTGGCCTTCACAAACCTTCTATATTGATGGGTTCCCCTGGCAATCAACCGCAGCACATATTCCGCGCCAATGATAGCAAACAGCCCGGCAATGAGATTCCGATCCAGCGTGGCAAAAAACACATCCCCGCCCGGTCTCACCAACCGAGCACAGGCGGCCACAATGGAAGTCGGATTCTCCACATGCTCCAGCAGTTCAAAACAGGTAACGATATCAAATTCATTCGCATGCTTCCGGGAAAAGGCTTCAGCCGTTGATTGCCGGTAGCCAATTTCGAAACCACCCCATGCGGCATGATCGCGGGCCGCTTGAAGCGGGCCCTCGGCCATGTCAATACCCTTTACCCGCGCTCCCTTCCGGGCCATGGCTTCAGCCAGAATGCCGCCGCCGCAACCGACATCCAAGACGCGTTTTGCGTATAACGGTGAGCGATCATCGATGTATTTCAATCTAAGCGGGTTAATATCGTGCAGGGATTTAAGAACGCCGTTCGTATCCCACCAGTACGCCGCCATCGATTCGAACTTTGCAATCTCACCCGCATCAATGTTGTCCCAATCCGTCATGACACTCCCGCAAATTTCAGCGTTACCCCATTCCTGTGCAGCGATTGGTCTATATCGTTTTACCGAACAAATGTCCATCTTCTCGCCGGCGGACGTATTCATTAAAAACAACTTGACATTATCGCTTTACGTGGTATTGATCAAAAAATTAATTACTTTGGAAAAATGGGATGAAAAAAGCCATCGTCATTATTAATCTGCTTAACCTTATTAGTTACCTCGCGGCAAAGGATCTTATTTGCTGCGGGGAAACGGGTTGATAATGGCTTAAAATTAATACCGACCGAACAAGACCAAAACCGTTATCAGCCCCTCAGTTGATAACGGTTTTTTTTTCACGGCAAGTCCGACCCGGCCTATTGGCCTGATCGGGAAATCAACATCGGGAGAAAGCAATGGAACCGATTTTTCTGTACGATACCACCTTGAGAGACGGCACTCAGGGAGAAAGCATCAACTTTTCCGCTCAGGAAAAAATCAATATCGCTAAGCGACTGGATGAATTGGGGATTCATTATATAGAAGGCGGCTGGCCGGGTTCCAACCCCCGGGACATGCAATTCTTTGAACTGGCGCGAAAAACCGCTTTTTCCCAAGCCCGCATCACCGCCTTTGGCGCGACCCGAAGACCGGGTATCACCCCCGCACAGGACGAAAACCTCCAAGCACTGATCGCCAGCGGTACGCAAGCGGTCACCCTTGTGGGAAAAAGCTGGGATTTACATGTGGCGATCATGAACAACACGCTTGAAGAGAACCTGAAAATGATCTCTGAGAGCATCCGTTACCTGAAAGATCAGGATCGTGAAGTCATTTATGACGCGGAGCACTTTTTTGACGGGTACAAGGAAAATCCGGACTACGCCATGCAAACCCTGGCCGCGGCCATTGAGAGCGGCGCGAATTTTCTGGTGCTATGCGACACCAACGGCGGCACGCTGCATTATGATATCGAAACAATCGTCCAAAGGGTTCATGCCGCCCTGGCCGACCACCAAACACCCCATAAACCCGGCGCCGGGGTGCGGCTCGGCATTCACGCGCACAATGATTGCGCTTCTGCGGTCGCCAATACGATCTCAGCGATACGGGCCGGCGCGGTCATGGTTCAAGGCACCATCAATGGATACGGCGAGCGGTGCGGAAATGCCGACATGACTTCTATCATTCCGATTTTATGCTGTAAAATGAATCGACCGTGCGTTAGCTTGGACCAATTGGCCACCTTAAAAAAAGTATCCCGATATGTCAGCGAAACCGCCAATATGACGCCGCTGAATTCGAGACCCTTTGTCGGCCGTAGCGCCTTTGCCCATAAAGGCGGCATCCATGTCAGCGCCATCGTCAAGCAGCCAAAGGCTTATGAGCATATGGAGCCGGGCATCGTGGGAAACTCCCGACGGGTGCTCGTTTCGGATATGTCCGGCAAAACCAATGTGGAATACAAAGCCCGCGAGCTGGGCGTTTCGCTGGAAGGCAACGGCGTGGACAGTCGTGAAATCGTCAATGAAATAAAGCGGCTTGAGCAGGAAGGGTTTCAGTTTGACGTGGCAGACGGCTCCCTTAAAATTCTGCTTCAAAAGCTGACGGGCCAATTCAAGCCGCTGTTCACGCTGGAAAATTATCGAATCTCCATGGAAAAAGACCGGGATGAGCACGCCTGGGCTCATGCCATTACCAAGGTCTCGGTCGAAGGCCAGAAGGAAATGACAACCGCCGAAGGAGACGGGCCGGTCAACGCGCTTGACAATGCCTTACGAAAAGTCATGAAGAAATTTTATCCACATTTGGGGTTAGATGCCCTTCGACTGGTAGACTACAAGGTGCGGGTTATCGACGGCAGAGACGCCACAGCGGCCAAGGTTCGGGTTATTATCGATTCAAGAGATCACGAAGATATCTGGACCACCACGGGCGTTTCCACCGACATTATCGAGGCCAGCTGGCAGGCACTTTCAGACAGTTTTCAGTACAAGCTGTCCAAAGACTTGCTGGCTGTGGAAAACTCATCGGCAGTTGAATCGCCATCGTTGGTAAATTCTTAAAACGCAGGGCCAATGATGTTAACCCTGGCTTTCCGCCCGCTTGATATGATGAGCGGCGCAGAGGCCGATCACAAAAGAGCAGAAACCCACATGAGCACGACGAAAGTCAAAGAGAGGTCCTACGCCGCAAAGGGAAAAGTCCTTTTTCCTTTGCGGCCGATGCTTCCACGATGCGGTCGATAATGGAAGGTCGAATACCGGATATTGAAACAAAGTCAAATACAGGTCGGCACCGCTGATCAGCAACCCCATCGAAAGGACAAAATAGCATGAACCAAGACCGCGTCATCATCTTCGACACGACATTAAGAGACGGCGAGCAATCTCCCGGCGCCAACATGAATACCGCGGAAAAACTGCAAATCGCCGCCCAACTGGAAAAACTGGGCGTAGATATCATAGAAGCCGGTTTTCCGGCGGCATCCGAAGGCGACTTCGAGGCTGTCTCCCAGATTGCCAAAAAACTCAAAAAAACCTGCGTTCTAGGCCTTGCCCGCACCTCAAAAGAGGACATCGATCGCGTATGGGGTGCAGTCCAACATGCAGCACATCCTGGAATTCATGTTTTTCTGGCCACCTCCGAGTTGCACATGAAGTATAAGCTAAACATGACCCGTGAAGAGGTGATGAAAACCACCGTGGAGTCGGTCCAATACGCCAAATCCTTCACAGACAAAATCGAATTTTCCGCCGAGGACGGCTCCAGAACGGACCGGGATTTTCTCTGCCGCGTGTTTGAAGCGGCCATTGCGGCCGGCGCCACCACGGTCAATCTGCCGGATACGGTTGGCTACGCCATTCCCGAAGAGTTCGGCAATCTGGTCAAATATGTCATCGCTAACACACCCAATATACATCAAGCGGTGCTCAGTGTTCACTGCCATAACGATCTGGGACTTGCCACCGCCAATACACTGGCAGCCATTCAAGCCGGCGCGAGGCAGGCCGAGGTAACGATCAACGGCATCGGAGAACGGGCCGGCAATACCTCCCTGGAGGAAGTCGTCATGGCGCTTCACACGCGGCCCAATTTCTTCCCGATCGGCACCAATATTCGCACGGAACTGATCTATCCCACCAGCCGTCAGGTGAGCATGATCAGCGGCATGATCGTTCAGCCCAACAAGGCAATCGTGGGTGCCAACGCTTTTGCACATGAGTCCGGAATTCACCAGGACGGCGTCCTCAAAAATCCCATGACCTATGAGATCATGAAACCGGAAACGATTGGTCTGAGCACGAACAGGCTGGTTCTGGGCAAGCACTCGGGGCGTCATGCCCTGAGAAATCGCCTCAAGGAGATGGGCTACGATCTTTCCGATGAGGAACTGAAAATCGTATTTAAAAAATTCAAGGATCTGGCGGACAAGAAAAAACATGTCATGGACGAGGATCTCGAAGCGCTCGTCACCGAAGGAATTCTGCGAACCACGGATGCCTTTCAACTCGAATACATGCACATCACCAGCGGTACGACCGTGATGCCCATGGCTAGTGTTCAAATGCGCGTTAATCAGCATTCGGTAAAGGGGGCGAAGTTCGGCAGCGGTCCCATTGACGCCGTCTTCAACGCCATCAAGGAACTTACCGGTGCGAAATCAGACATGCTTCGATTTACGATTCGCGCACTCACCGAGGGGACGGATGCACTGGGCGAAGTTATTGTCCGCTTGAAAGAAAATGGGCTTCTTGCCCTAGGGCGCGGTTCCGATGAAGACATTATCATCGCCAGCGCCAAGGCCTATATTAACGGGTTAAACCGTATGGAATATTTAAAAGCCAATCCGGTAAGCGACCTGCAAGGGTTGTAACCGGCAAGATCATACAAAATCCCCGGGAAACCGGGGATTTTGTATGATTACATTCTGTTGCTAATCACCCATCTTGGCCATATAATCATCCAGCAGGGTTTCGAATTTGAGTTTATGTTTGGCCTCCTCCTGACACAGGGCCTTGAAAACCTTTTTCACATCCGGCGACTCCGCTCGGTCCTGTAGCTCATTATACAGCGCAAGGGCTTTTTCTTCGCGCTTTCCGGCCAGAATGAGAATATCCCGATAGGACATTCCCTTCTCGTAAGGGACATCCACCTGATAATTACTGCGTTTGATGTCCGGTATCCACTCCCATTTGTACCCGGCAAGATTCGTTTTTTCGATTCCTTTAAGCATGGCCTGATGTTTTCGTTCTTCAAGCGCAAACTCCTTCAGCAGCGTTTTAAGACCACTCATAGACTCCATCTCGGCAGCCTCCAGATAAAAGGCCTCTGCTTCCTTTTCCCTTTCAACCGCGAACTCTATGATATCCTTAAATGATTTGAAATTCATCCCCATCTCCTTTCAATTAGGTATTCCGGATGGCTACACGCTGAGCGTACCGACTAACTCCCTTACCGCTGTTATATTCATTTGTATCAGATAGGAGGTGATCCCATCAAGTATTTCCATCGTTGCCCGAGGGTTGATAAAATTCGCAGTACCGATCTGCACCGCGCTGGCGCCCGCGATCATAAACTCCAGGGCGTCACGGGTCGTCATGATGCCACCGATGCCGATCACCGGCACCTTAACCGCTTGAGCAACCTGCCAGACCATTCGCAGCGCTACCGGCTTAATGGCCGGACCGGAAAGCCCACCCGTAATGTTGGCCAGCACCGGCTTTCTCGAATAAATGTCAATCGCCATGCCGGTAAGCGTGTTAATGAGGGAAATTGCATCGGCGCCGGCACCTTCCACCCTGCGCGCAATTTCCGTCACATCGGTCACATTCGGAGAAAGTTTGGCGATAACAGGCTTTTTCGTTTGTTTCCGAACCGCAGCAATGACACCATAGGCCGCAACCGGATCAACGCCGAAGATCACACCGCCCGCTTTGACGTTCGGGCATGAAATATTGACTTCAACTGCCGCGACTGCATCCTGAGCATCAAGCCGTTCGGCCAATTCGGCATAAGCCGCCACTGTTTGGCCGTAAATATTGGCAATTACCGGGGTGAAAATGGTTTTCAGAAACGGTAGCTTCTCTTGTATAAACGCTTCAAGCCCGACATTTTCAAGACCGATCGCATTTAACATGCCGCAAGGGGTTTCCACGATTCGCGGCGGCGGATTCCCCTTTGCGGGCAACAAGGAAATCCCCTTAACAATGATGGCGCCCAATCGATTTAAATCGACAAGCGTTTCAAACTCGCGGCCGTACCCAAATGTTCCCGAGGCGCTCATCACCGGGTTTTTCAGTTTAAGTCCGCCGATATCAACACCCAAGTCAACCATGATATACATCTTCGTCGCCCGTTGACGGCGCTTTCCGCTTCAATTTCAATGCGCTTAAAAATGATTTTTTCGCTTTTCGATTAACATGAAACAGCAAGAGAATCTATAGAATTATTTCCGAGGGATGATGATCAATGCCGTCTATCGCCGGTGAGAAGCAAAGGCGTTCAGCCCGCCATAGGTTTAAAAATAATCAGCGGGGTTAAGTAAAGGCGCCGTTCGGGCCATCCGGGTGTCTGCGGTATTGAAGCCCGATTGGCATTTTGAGCATTCTGCAGGAAATCGGTGACTGTCGTCGGTCGATCCATTCACGCTGGTGCGGCTGCTTCAGCCTCAAAAAACATCAACAAAATCATATTTCCGGGTCGTCTGCGACTTCACATAATAGGAACTGACCAAAAAGAGCTAGTGGAAATCCATCTGTCTGCACTATCCCGTGACACTCTCCTGCATAGCGGATCAGAACGCCCGGGGAGAAGCCCTCTGCCCGAACGGCGCACACTATTGATGCTGTGTCTGAAAGCGGGAAATATCCCGTTGGGCCAATTAACCGAAAAAAAATCTATATCTATCTGGATCTGGTGGAGCTGGATGGGCAACCACGATTCAACGAATCGTGTTCGAGAAGTAGATAAGCCAAAGGCGTTTCTCAGTCAAGCCCTAATAATGACCGTTATGAAACGTTAACGACATTGGTTTAAACATATCGCAATTAATTGTTTTTTTATATATATTTTCTAATCAATACCTTCCAATGGCCTGTAGAATTTGCCACTGGGCGCCTATGAAAAATTTAACAAATCGAATCAATACGTTAAAAGCGTTATAAACAAGTTGTCAACAATTTGCATCCCGCTTATTTTCTAAAAATATCTCCGGTTATCTGCGATTTTACATGATGCCGTCATCAACATAAGCGCCTGACCGCTATCCCCTTTTATCCTTTAATAGGTGATTGGATATCACAACCCGTTGAATTTCCGATGTTCCTTCATAAATGGTAAATACCCGGGCGTCCCGGTAGAACCGCTCCACCGGATAATCCTTGGTAAAACCGTACCCACCGTGAATCTGGATCGCTTTGGCGGTAATTCGGTTGACCATCTCGGATGCGTAAAGTTTGGCCATGGCCGCCTGAAGGGTTACGTTTTCACCCCTGTCTTTCATGGCAGCCGCCAAAAACATGAGCTGCCGGGCAGCCTCAATGTCAACGGCCATATCCGCAAGGATAAACCTGAGCGCCTGAAACTTGGAGATTTTCTGCCCGAATTGCTCACGCTGCTTCGCGTATTTGACCGCCTCGTCAAAAGCGGCCTGCGCCAAACCAACGGATTGAGCCGCAATACCGATACGCCCCCCGTCCAAACCGGTCATGGCAATTTTAAATCCATCCCCGATTTTGCCCAGCAGGTTTTCCGCGGGTATGCGGCAGTTATCAAAAATCAAGTCCACCGTATCCGAAGCCCGAAGCCCCATTTTATCTTCCATGTGGCCAACGCTCATTCCCGGCGCCCCCTGCGGAACTAGAAAGGCACTGATTCCCTTATGACCGAGGTTCGGGTCTGTCTTGGCCGTCACAATAATCAGCCCACCGTTTTTACCGGAGGTAATGAAGCGTTTCGTTCCGTTTAACACATAGATATCGCCAGCCGGCTCGGCCGTTGTTTCCTGCCGAAGCGGATCAGAACCCGCAGTGGGCTCCGTCAGCGCAAAAGCGCCGATAATCTCGCCATTGGCCATGGGTTTGAGAAACCGCTCTTTTTGCTCGGGCGTACCGTAACGATAAAGGCTATCACAGACAATGGAATTATGAACCGACATGATAACCGCCGTGGAAGCACAGGAATAGGCAATCTCGGACAGGGCCAGCACATAACTGACGGTATCGGCGCCCTCGCCGTTATATGCTGCGGGCACCATCATTCCCATCAGCCCCAACTCAGCCATCTGCCTAATATTTTCTGCCGGAAAGGCTTTGGTTTGATCCCGCTCCGCAGCGGTTTGAGCGATAACTTTTCTGGAAAACTCCCGAACCATCGACTGAATCATGAGTTGCTCTTTGGTCAGTTGCACACTCATAACGATTCTCCCATACGCCCGGTCCGGCCGCCAGGGTGACAGCCGGGTTAGCCTTGCCTTTTTATACAACGCAATAAACGCGTTATTTCCCCTGCAATGCAACCTCGCGGCCGCGTTCCAATGCATCCATATTCATCGGAATCAATTTGACCTTTTTCGAAAACTCTTTTTTGACCGCCTTTTTTATGGCTTCAAACTCAATAATCTTACTTCTGGCGACAAAGGCACCCAATGCGACGATATTAGCGGCCTGAGGACTGCCGGCAGCCGCTGCAATCTCATTGGTGGGCACCTTTAACTCATCCACATCCGCCCTGCCCGCACCAATATCGATAATCGAGCTGTTAATCAAGACCACGCCGCCCGGCTTGACCGTGTGAATGAATTTTTCCAGACTCGGCCGGTTCATAGCGATCAAATGGCTCGGGTTTTTGATGACCGGAGACCCGATCACCCCGTCGCTGATCACCACGGTGCAATAGGCGGTTCCTCCTCTCATCTCGGGACCGTAAGAAGGGACCCAGGCCACCTGATAACCGCTCTCCATGGCAGCAGATGCCAGAATTTTGCCGATAAGCAATATCCCCTGACCGCCGAATCCGGCGAACATCACTTCTTGTTGCATACGTTTGTCCTCCTGTTATTCCGGCATTTTGAATTCACCCAAGGGATAGTAGGGCAGTAAATTTTCCTCGGCCCACGCAAGCGCTTTCACCGGTGTTAGGCCCCAGTTGGTGGGGCAGGTGCTGATAACTTCCACCAGGCTGAAACAACGATTCTCCATCTGATAGGTAAAGGCCTTTTTAATGGCCTTTTTCGCCTTAACGATGTACTTGGGTCGCAAAACAGCCTGGCGCGTTATATAGCTTGGTGTTTGCAGGGTGGCGAGCAGTTCGGACACTCGCAGCGGCATTCCGATATCCCGAGTATCGCGCCCCAATGGCGACGTGGTGGTTTTCTGGTTGGGCAGGCTCGTGGGGGCCATCTGACCGCCGGTCATGCCATACACGGCGTTATTAATAAAAATGGTGGTGAATTTCTCCCCCCGGTTGGCGGCATGAATAATTTCGCTCAACCCGATACTGGCCAAATCCCCATCGCCCTGGTAGGTAAACACCATCAAATCCGGTCGCACCCGTTTGATCCCCGTGGCCATGGCCGGCGCCCTGCCGTGGGCCGCTTCCTGAAAATCACAATTCAGATAATTATACATCAATACCGCACACCCCACGGGTGCAACTCCTACCGTGCGTTTTCGAATCCCCAGCTCATCGATAACTTCCGCCACCAGCCGGTTCGTTATGCCATGGGTACAGCCCGGGCAATAGTGGGTAGGGGTTTCCGTGAGGGTTTGCGGTCTATGAAATGCTTTGCCCATCTTATCATGCTCCTTATTTTATCTATTCCCTTCGGTGGAGACCGAAATGCGCCTTAATCGAGCATTCCCTTCAGAAAATCCACCACATGCTCGGGCGTAGGGATATCCCCCCCTGCCTTGCCGAACCATTTGACCGGGCACCGGCCCTGCACACTACGATCCACGTCTTCGATCATCTGACCCATATTCATCTCAATACTGGCAACCCCCACACAACTTTTCTTGCTTGCAGCCTCACGAATGGCCTGAACTGGAAACGGCCACAAACTCTTCGGACGTAGCATGCCGACTTCAATTCCGGCCTCTTTGAGAATATCAATGGCTGTCCGGCAAACCCGGCTCATGGTACCGAAAGACACAACCAGCAATCGATAATCCCCGTCCATATTATAGAGTTCATACCGAACCTCGTTTTGTTCAATCAGCTTATATTTATCCCGAAGCATCTCGTTATGCGCACTGAGCGCCTCTGCCTCAAGAAAAAGAGTTCTGACCAGGTTTCGTTTATCGCTATTTCGGGTTTCCATGCCGTTGGTGGCCCATTCGTCCTTGTTGCTCGGCGCAACGGCAGGACCGTCCGGGAAAGATACCGGCTCCATCATCTGGCCGATCAGCCCGTCACCCAGCAGCATTACGGGATTACGGTATTTTTCCGCCAATGGAAAAGCCACCATCATCATGTCAACAGCTTCCTGAACACTCGCCGGCGCCAGGACAATCAGTCGATAGTCCCCGTGTCCGCCGCCCTTGGTTGCCTGAAAATAGTCGGCCTGGGAAGGCAATATGCCACCCAGCCCCGGACCTCCCCGGACAATATTGACCAACACCGCCGGCAACTGCGCCGACGCAATATAACTGATGGCCTCGCTCATCAAACTGATGCCGGGGCTCGAGGAAGTGGTAAACACCCTTTCTCCGGCAGCGGAAGCGCCAAAAATCATATATCCCACCGCCACTTCACTCTCTCCCTGCAAAAAGCGCCCCCCCACTTCCGGCAGCCGCCTGGAAAGATATTCCGCCACCTCGGATTGAGGGGTGATCGGATAAGCAAAATAATTCAAACACCCCGCTTGAATGGCCGCCTCGGCGATCGCTTCGTTTCCTTTCATCAATACTTTGCCCATAAATAGTGTTTCCTTCCGGTTATTCCGCAGTCTCATCCTCTATTTCTTCAATGGTAATGGCCACATCCGGGCACATGATGCAGCAAGCCGAACACTTGATACAATCTTCGGGCCGCGCCTGATAGGCCGGCATATATCCCTTGATATTGACCTTTTTGGATAATTCCAGAACGTGTTTCGGGCATATCTCGACACACAAGCCGCAGCCCTTGCATCGTAACCCATCAATGCTGTGCTTAAACGACATCTTGCCTGACTCCTTTCTATATCCACCAAACCGAGCGTTCGCTCATTTTATATCGCGGGCCTTTCCACCGATGGCCATGTAATTAGACAACTATCTGAAAAAAAAGGCAATCCACTTTGGTTCGCCCAAATAAAAAAAGGCCGTAATTCATCCCATCGTATGAGGCGAATTGCGACCTTAACACAACTTTTTTAGAAAAACGAGATCTCTTGTTAAAAAAAACGACTTATTTTCAAAAAAGCCGAATCAGCACCGGCTTATTCGTTATATTCGTAAAACCCTCTTCCCGTCTTGCGTCCCAACCATCCTGCTTCGACATATTTCACCAGCAGCGGACAGGGCCGGTATTTTGAATCCTTAAATCCGTTGTAGATAGTTTCCATGATCGCCAGGCAAGTATCAAGCCCGATCAAATCAGCCAATGCCAGCGGGCCCATGGGGTGATTCATTCCCAGCTTCATCACCGTATCGATGTCTTCCTTGGTCCCCACACCGTGATAAAGCGCAAAAATCGCCTCGTTGATCATGGGCAGCAAAATCCGGTTGGCGATAAAGCCGGGATAGTCGTTGGCCGACGCCGGTGTTTTGCCGAATTTAAGCGCCAAATCCAAAGTGGTCTGAAAGGTGTCATCCGACGTGGCAATTCCGCGAATCACTTCCACCAGTTTCATCACCGGCACAGGGTTCATGAAATGCATGCCGATCACCTTATCGGGTCGACGGGTCTGAACCGCAATCCGGCCAATGGGTATCGAAGAGGTGTTGGAGGCGAGAATCACCTGCGGCGCGCAAATCACTTCTAGATCGCGGAAAATCTTAAACTTGACGGGTTCGTTTTCCGTCGCGGCTTCCACCACGAAATCCGCGTCCGCCATATCCTTCAATTCGACGGTTGGCTTGATTCGTCCCAGGATTTCATTTTTTTCGGCTTCCGCCATCTTCCCCTTGGCAACACTGCGGCCAAGGTTCTTGGCAATGGTATCGATGCCTTTGTCCACAAACTCCTGCTTGATATCGCTCATGATTACGGCCAGTCCGCTCATCGCCGCAACCTGCGCAATCCCATTGCCCATCTGACCGGCACCAATTACCCCAAATGTTTTAACATCCATTGTTTTCAACCGTCCCCGTATTTATTTGGTTTCATCTTTTTATAATTAGCGCGACCGCTTCCCCTCCCCCGAGACACAAAGAGGCAAGGCCGGTGCGTTTATTCCGTCGAATCATTTCATGAAGTAGGCTCACCAGAACCCGGCACCCGCTGGCGCCAATGGGATGACCCAGCGCAACGCTACCACCGTTGACGTTGACCTTTGCCGGATCGAGGCCCAACTCTCGAAGCACCGCCACGCTCGAGCCACTGAACGCTTCGTTAATTTCGTATAAATCGATATCGTCTTTGTGAATGCGCTCTTTTGCAAGGCATTTGGGTATTGCCCAAATGGGCGCAACCAGTACATATTTCATTTCAATCGCCGCCGATGCCTGCGCACCGATCGTGGCTAAAATGGGGCACCCCAGCGTTTCGGCCTTGGCCCGGGACATCACCACAGCTGCTGCCGCGCCGTCACTGATGATCGAAGCATTTCCGGCCGTACCCACACCCCCTGATTTAAAGGCGGGTTTCATTCCGGCCAGGGCATCATAACTGGTCGGCTTGGGGCATTCATCCCGGCTGAACAGTTTTATTTCACCCTTTCGGCGGGCCATCTCAATCGAAACGATTTCCTCGTCAAATATGCCGGACTCAACCGCCAACACCGCCCGGCGGTAGGATTCTTCGGCAAAGCGGTCTTGATCCTCGCGCGAGATGTTGTATTTTTCCGAGCACAACTCATTGCTCATGCCCATGTGAAAATCATTCACAATATCCCAGAGCCCGTCATGAATCATATGGTCCTGAAGAGCACCCGCGCCCATGCGATAACCGAATCTAGCTTTCTCAAGATAATACGGGGCATTGGTCATGCTTTCCATGCCACCGGCCACCACTACGTCCGCATCTCCCACGGCAATGGCTTGAGCGGCCAGCATCACGGCCTTAAGGCTTGAGCCGCATACCTTATTCACCGTCAGGCACTCGGCAGCATCCGGCATACCGGCCTTGACCGCTGCCTGCTTGGCCGGGTTCTGCCCGCTGCCGCACGGCAAAACCTGCCCCATGACCACCTCATTGACCACCTCTTTTGCAATGCCCGCCCGCTTCACGGCCTCAGCAATAACAATCCCGCCCAAATCAGTGGCACCCATGGCTTTTAGACTTCCATTAAAACTGCCGATAGGCGTTCGAACGGCACTGACAATGACGGCTTCCTGCATTCTGCGTTCCTTTGTTTCCGCTGTTTCAGAGATAGTATGTCGCTCCCTCAACGTTTTGTGTAGCAAATGCGACATTACCTAATTTTATTTTCAATTGTCAAGAAATTTTCATGGCAAAAAAAATCAATCATTGACAAACACCGAAGGACTTCATAGGAAGAAGCAAGACACGCTAGGGGTGCTGGAAAGCTGAGAAGAATTTTTGATAAGAATTCAACCCTTGGAACCTGATCCGGGTAATGCCGGCGAAGGGAAGCGGCTATTTAAATTATTTTAATTCAACACCGATATGCTTTAAAATAGTTGAAAGCCGTTCGCCTTTGCAGGTGAACGGCTTTTTTATTTTACAGGAGGACGCCGAATGAGGGTGACGGTAAACGGCAGCCCTGAAGACATAACGCCCTGCTCACTTCTTGCGTTTATTCAACTCAAGGGGCTCAGCGGCAAAGGCTTGGTCGTGGAGCACAATTACCGCATTATAAAAAAAGATGACTGGGATACCGTTTGGCTTGAAGAAAACGATAACCTGGAAGTACTAAGCTTTGTCGGGGGCGGCTGATCAATGAATAGAATGGAAAACGACCTGTTAAAAATCGGGAACAAAACCCTTAAGAACAGACTGCTGACTGGTACCGGGAAGTTCGCCGCCAAATCGCTGATTCCGAAAATGCTCGAAGCCAGCGGCTCCGAAATGATCACCGTGGCCTTGCGGCGCATTGATTTCAACTCTGAAACCGAAAACATTCTCGATTTCATTCCCGGCTATGTAACCGTACTACCCAACACGTCAGGCGCGCGCAATGAGCAGGAAGCCGTTCGAATCGCCCACATCGCAAGAGAAGCCGGATGCGGCGACTTTATTAAAATAGAGATCATCACGGATGTTAAATACCTCATGCCGGACAATCATGCCACCCTCCTGGCTACCGAAATCCTGGCAAAAGAAGGCTTTACGGTCCTGCCCTATGTTTTGCCGGATTTGCCGCTGGCAAGGCAGCTGGAAAACGCAGGGGCGGCTGCGGTCATGCCGCTGGGCGCGCCCATCGGCTCCAACCGGGGGCTTGAGACCCGTGCGCTGATCGAAATGCTGATTGAAAACTGCCGGGTACCGGTTATTGTGGATGCGGGCATCGGGCGCCCATCCCATGCGGCCGCCGCCATGGAAATGGGCGCTGATGCCGTCCTGGTCAATACGGCCATTTCTTCCGCCGAGGATCCGGCGACCATGGGCAAAGCCTTTTCCATGGCAGTTGCGGCCGGCCGAATGGCCTTTCTGGCCAAAATGAGAGAAGCGCGCAAGACCGCGGTGGCCTCTTCGCCCCTGACCGGTTTTTTATCCTTATAAAAATGCGGCGTGCAACCAAGGGAATAACTATAAATGTCATTTTATGGCAGGGTATTACAATTTGAGTCTTTTGATTTTAAAGGCTTTTTTAACAGCGTGTCCGATACGCAGGTGGTGCAAAGCCTGTCAAAGGACAAGCTGACCTGGCAGGATTTTTTAACCTTGCTGTCGCCCGCCGCCCTCCCCCATCTCGAGCCGATGGCGCAAAAGGCAAGGCAACTGACGATTCAATATTTCGGCCGGACCATTCAGCTTTACATTCCATTGTATATTTCAAATTATTGCAGCAACGAGTGCGTTTATTGCGGGTTTAATCGCACCAACAACATTCGTCGGAAAAAATTGACCCTGGATGAAATCGAAGCGGAAGCCGAGGCCATTTCGCGCACTGAAATGCGGCATATTCTGGTGCTGACGGGTGAAAACCGGGAAATAACCCCCATCGATTATATTGAAGCGGCCATTCAGATCATTAAAAAACGCTTTTCTTCGGTATCCATCGAAATGTTTCCCATGGATACGGACGAATATATCCGCCTGAAGGCCGCAGGCGTGGATGGCATGACAATTTACCAGGAAGTCTATGATCGCGATATCTATAAACAGGTCCATCTGGCCGGGAAAAAAACGGATTATCAATACCGGCTGGATACACCGGAACGAGGCGCGAAGGCCGGTTTTCGCATGATCAACGTGGGCGCGCTTTTCGGCCTGGGTGAAATACGGCGTGAAGCCTTTATGGCCGGCCTGCACGCCAAATACCTTGAAGACAACTTCCTGAACACCGAGATCAGCCTGTCGCTGCCGCGCATGAACACCGCAGAAGGCGGTTTCATTCCGTCCCATTCGGTAGACGATAAGACCTTTGTTCAATTTATTCTGGCCTATCGGCTGTTTCTGCCCCGGGCGGGCATCACCATTTCTACCCGGGAGTCCGCCGCTTTCAGGGACCGGCTTATGTTCCTGGGCGTTACCCGCATGTCCGCCGGCTCCAGAACGGACGTAGGCGGTTATACCAAACCCATGGAAAGCAGCACGGCCCAGTTTGAAATCACGGACCAGCGGGATGCGGCGCAAATCATTCAGGCCATCCGAGATCAGGGGTTTCAACCGGTATTTAAGGACTGGGAATTAATATAGCTGGGAGTAAGCATGCCAACACCATTACCAACCGGAATTTACGGAATTACCGCCGAAAAATTCTCCAACGGCAGGTCCAATGTGGCGGTCGCCCTGGAGATGATTCGAGGCGGCGTATCGGTACTTCAATATCGGGAAAAGCATGCCGATAAAAGCATTCGGACGATTTACGAGGAATGCCGCCGGCTCCGCGAAATAACGCGGGATCATGGGGTCATGTTTATCGTCAACGATTTTATCGATATCGCCATGCTGGTGGATGCCGACGGCGTGCATGTGGGTCAAGATGACCTGCCCGTGGCCGAGGTCCGAAAACTGGTGGGCGATAAGGTGATCGGGCTGTCCACCCACTCTCCGGTGCAAGCACGGGCTGCCTTAGCCGATGGCGCGGACTATATCGGAGTCGGGCCGATATATGAAACCCATACCAAGGACAATGTATGTGCGCCGGTGGGCCTTGAGTATCTGGAATGGGTCGTCACCCATGTGCCCATGCCCTTTGTGGCGATTGGCGGCATAAAAGAAACGAACATACGCGAGGTTCGCCGCCGGGGCGCCCGGACAGTCTGCCTGGTGACGGACATCGTCGGCGCGGCGGATATCAGCGGCAAGGTAAAAGGGCTCATCTCGGCGATGTCCGAGGACTGATGTTATCGCCAAAGACCACCCCCGCGCCAAGAAACGCGAAATGAAATTGATGCACTCGCAACCAATCGTAATTCGGACGGATTTGGAATAAGTCCACAATCAAGGAGAAAAACCATCATGACATACACCACCCAAATGGATGCCGCCAGGAAGGGCATTCTTACCCCTCAGATGAAGGATGTCCTGGCAAAAGAAAAAATCACGGAAACCGACCTGCTGGAACGGGTGGCGAGCGGCAAGATCGCGATTCCAGCCAATAAAAACCATGCCTCGCTTATCGGCGGCGGTATCGGGTTGGGGCTGACCACTAAGATCAATGTCAACCTCGGCGTTTCCGAAGACTGTTGCCATATTGATCTGGAACTAAGAAAAGTTCAGGCATCCATCGACATGAAGGCCGACGCCATCATGGATTTAAGCACCTTCGGCGATACCCGGGCGTTTCGAAGAAAGGTGGTTGAGCTCTGCCCGGTCATGATCGGCACGGTGCCGGTCTATGACGCGGTAGCCCGTTACGGGAAAACTGTCAAAGACATAACGGTGGATGATTTTTTCAATGTGGTGACGGCGCATGCCCAGGACGGTGTGGACTTTATGACCATTCATGCGGGACTCAACCGAATAGCGGTGGAACGAATTCGGAAAAACCCCCGTCTGACCCATATTGTCAGCCGAGGCGGGTCCGTGCTGCTCGAATGGATGGAAGAAAACCAACGGGAAAACCCCTTTTATGAACATTTTGACCGGCTGCTTGAGATCTGCCGGGAATACGACATTACCCTGAGTCTGGGCGATGGTCTTCGCCCGGGCTGCCTCAAAGACGCAACGGACGCGCCGCAAATTCAGGAGCTTATATTTCTGGGAGAGCTGACCCTGCAGGCATGGGAACGGGATGTGCAGGTCATGATCGAGGGCCCGGGTCATGTGCCGCTAAATGAAGTGGTGACCAACATGCAGATCGAAAAAAAGCTCTGCCACGGCGCACCATTTTATGTGTTGGGCCCCGTGGTCACGGATGTGGCGCCCGGATACGATCACATCACCTCGGCCATCGGCGGCGCACTGGCGGCATCGGCCGGCGCGGATTTTCTCTGTTACGTAACCCCTGCGGAACACCTGCGTCTGCCGGATTTAAACGACATCAAGGAAGGCATTGTCGCCACCCGAATCGCCGCCCACGCAGCGGATATCGCCAAAGGCATTCCCGGCGCCATGGATTGGGATATTCAAATGAGCGAGGCCCGAAAGAATCTCGACTGGGAAAAAATGCTCTCGCTGGCAATGGACCCCGAAAAGGCAAGCGCCTACCGGGAATCATCCCAACCGATTGACCGGGAAGTATGCACCATGTGCGGGGATTTATGCGCAGTAAAGCGAAGCCGAAAAATCCTCGAGGGCTATAAATAAAAATGGGCACTCCCCCCCCCCTGGCAGGCATATATATTCACATTCCCTTTTGCATTCAAAAATGCCGGTACTGTGATTTTTACTCCATCACGGACCGGCATGACATGGAACGCTTTGTTTCCGCCCTGATTCGGGAAATCAAACTGGCCAATAACCATTCACTTTTATTTGACACTCTTTATTTCGGCGGCGGCACGCCATCCGTTTTGCCGCCGGCGGCCATCGCGTCACTCATCGAAGCGGTGCAAGAGACGCTCCCCCTTCAACCCGAAGCTGAAATAACCATCGAAGTCAACCCGGGCACCCTCACGCACGACCATTTTCGAATGTACCGGGATGCCGGCGTCAACCGGCTAAATATCGGCGTTCAATCGTTTTGCGAGGACAACCTTCGATTTCTGGGCCGCGTGCATTCGGCCGACGAAGGCCGGCTCGCCATTAAAAGGGCCATATCCGCCGGGTTTGACAACATCGGGTTGGATCTGATCTTCGGGCTGCCCGGGCAATCCGAAACAGAATGGCAAGATGAAATCGCCGGCGCCCTGGCCTTTGAACCGGCCCACCTCTCCTGCTATCTGCTGACCTTTGAGCCGGGAACACCGCTGGACCAATACCGTTGCGACGGCAGGGTTCATCCCCTATCCGAAGACCTTGCCGCTAAACTGTTTAGTGTCACGCACCGGACGCTGAGCACGGCCGGCTATGAACATTATGAAATATCCAATTTCGCCAAAGGAAAAACCCGCCGTTCCTGGCACAATCAAAAATACTGGCTTCATGCGCCATATCTCGGTTTCGGACCTGCCGCGCATTCCTTCTTACCACCGCAACGCAAATGGAATCTCAAACATGTAACCGGCTATATCGAGCGCCTTAACAGCGGTCAGCCGCCGGCATTTGAGGCCGAGACGCTTTCCGGCGAGCAACTCATGATCGAGACGATATATCTGGGATTGCGACAATCGGATGGCGTGCAGATGGAAGAATTCAACCGCCGGTTTAATGTCCGGTTCGCCGACCAATTCCGCACCGTTCTTGAAAAAATGTCGATCGAAGGCTATCTCTCCATCACAAACCAAACCTGCGCCCTGACGCCGAAAGGCATGCTCTATGCCGACACCATCGCCGCCGCGTTCGCCGAATGGATCGATTAAGCCCGTAAGCCCGAAGGACTTGATCGATAGCGATTTTCGATTTGAGTTCTTTAAAATCAAAGTTCATTTGGATGGCTGCCTCGAAAAGACCTCTAAAAACAATTTTCCGCCCAGAACAGACAGCTCTTTTTTAAGCCGCAACGACCCGCAGTTGCGCGGCCATGGCATTAAGCAGGCTGAGATTTCCGGCGGCATGATCGACTAAAGTGGCTTTAAGCTCCTTTGCCGAAAGATGCGGTGCTCCGGCCTGGGAAAGACTGTGATTCAAGTAGCGAAATCATGATCCGCCGCCTGAAGGCCCATCTTGTCGGAGAGGGATTTGAGGATTTCTATCACCGGCATATGGTCCGCCTAAATATCGATAAGAGCCCCTTTCACTTCGATACCAAGCGAGGAGGCACTCGCGCTTCCCCTGTGCGCCGGCAAACAAAAAAGCGAAATGGCGCTTAAAAGCATCAAGATCTGAATTAATAGGCGGCGTCGGGCAGGCTGGTGGCTTGTCATGGCTGAAAATCGCGGTCCTTAATTCGTTGCTTAAAAAAACCAGAGGGGATGCGGATTTTCAACCACATCCCTTCTGAAATCGTAGCAATTGGCTGCAAAAAGAATTTATTGTCTTTTTCTTCTCACATATCCTCCCAGCGCCACCAAACCGAAACCCAGCAACAACATGGTGGACGGCTCGGGAACCGGAGTTTGTGAGAAATGCTGCGTAAAATCGATTAGGTCAACCGTACCGCCCTCATAACTGATCAGAAAAATATCTTTCCGTACCCAAATTTCCGATAGCGGATTAAAATTCGCTGAATCTGGATAATCTTGAATCCCTAGCCCTGGATCCCATTCAACCCATGGATCAAAGGATGTCACATCACCACCAAAGGGGCTCAGTAATGATGCATCAGTGGCTATATCTTCCCCGATTGCCAGAGAGCCCCAAGTCGCATCACCCAATATCGTCATAATACCCGAAAAATCGAGAGTAACGCCGTTAATAAAAAGAGAGGGATTCAGGACGGTCACCTTAAAGCTGATTTCAATATCAAGCCAATCGCCATCTTCTACATAAAAAGCACCGTTTGATAGAAAGCTAAGCCCCGGGTTTAAGGGGTTATCATTAATCCCGATAACTTCAATGCCCGTCGGATCGAAAGTACCAGCGTCATCAATCAGCACCTCGATGGCCCAATTATCAAAAAGCTTATCCCCGACCGTGATTGAAGTGCCGTTCAACAAATCCCCCATCAGTGCCGCATTACCCGTGCCGGATAACCCGATGACTAAAAACAACGTTAATAATACCATGCTTAGTTTTTTCATATGATTTTATACCTCCTGATTCCGTTTGTTGCGTTATTGCTTATCTTTGCACGGCCGCAAATTAATCCCGTCATGCTGAGCGAAATCGATTTGCGGCCGTGGTTAAGCGGTTTTAGTTGGTGTACAGGCGGATACAGAGCTTGACGTCTTTAAGGGTGATGATACCGTCGCCGTCCGCATCCATCGGATCACCCGGACCGCTCGCCGGCTGGTTTCGCATCCTCATAATCGCATTCGTATCCTCACGATCGATATCACCGTCACCATCCACATCGCAGATCGCTTGAATCAATTCACACGCGTCGCCTACGCCATTTCCGTCGGAGTCCAACTGATCCGGATTGGCAACATCAGGACAGTTGTCGCAGGCATCGCCTACGCCATCGGCATCCGCATCTTCCTGATTGGGATTTACTACCTGTACACAATTGTCGTCGGCATCACAGACCGTGTCCCCATCAGAGTCCAGACACCCGCCGCCGACGGAGCGCTGCAATACAAGCAGGGCATACGCTTGCGCACTGTAATTATTCCAGTACGTTTGTCCGAGGTACAATTGCCCAGCAGCATTCTGGCTAGCGATAAGCGAATAGGCATAATCAAAATACCAGCGGGGTTGTTCGTTCGGATCGGCATAATAGCCTGCCCCCCCTGCACCAAAAACAGCGGGCCGCGGAACAGTCGCCGGATCAAGATGAACCAATCTGGGGGCATAGGCGGGGTAATCACCCGCAGGCAAAGTGCCCATGCTGGCAGGCGTGAGGCTGCTTGGAGAGTTGGGCACCACACCCGAGGTTTCCAAAAAAGTATAGGCCTTTGATGAAGACCACAGGAAATAATAATAAGAATGCGACCCCCAGGGGCTGTAGGCTGCAGTTGTTTGATAATTATAGCGATTATACAACCAACGCAAATAAGACTGAACTGTGGGGTCATTGAGATCCGCGCCTCCGACCAGTTGAATCCAGAGTCCGGATGCGGTCTGTTGTGGTGTAGAATATCCGCCCGAATTATATGAGTGCCCAAGTTCGTCAGGGGTAAGCGGGCCGCCTAAGGAACTTCCCGGCAGTGCATTGGTAATATAAGCCGTTCTTGATTTTGCGGTCAGCGCGTTCAATTCGGCAAGGCGCCCTGCATCCGCAAACAGGGGATCGCTATAGACCGCCCGCACCGCTGCAAGCCCTGCAACAATAAGCTGCGTTGTCGATGAATCATTGCCGCCAATACCATAATAATACCAGTAACCCGCAGCATTTTGTACAACTTTCACTCTGTCAAATATAATATTTAGGCTGTTCAGTGCAGCGGCCTGGGACGGCTTTCCTGCTTCTCCTGTGAGGCCCCCTCCTGTGCGTAAAAAAACTGACAGGGCCATCATGTTGCCACCATCACGATAAGCATAAAACCCGACATTCGTATGGTTGGTTATGATGTATTGAATGAGATTGTCAATCCGGACCTTATCCGCCGCATTTGCATTCGCGTATCCCTGTGCCTCAGCATTTTGGTCATTGCTTACTCGCTTTTCAAGAAGCGCCAAACAGACCAGCCCGACGGCACTCGTTCCTTCTGATGAGAAGCCGCCACCTGGTTGCGGCGCTATAAAGTAGGGTTCCAGCCAGGCCAGCCCCCGGTCAATTGCCGTATTCACATCCTGGCTAAAGTTGGTGACAACTCCCATGGCAGGAAGCGTCATACCGAGGCACAGCATGACCACTGTGATTGCTAAAAAAACTTTTTTAATTTTCATATGCAGTTCCCCTTTCTTTTATACCCCTGTTGCTCGGCCAAAAAACATAGACCCCCTTGTCTAAGTCAAACTGATAGAACCATATCGATACATTCATCCCCGGTTTTTCTTTATCACCCCCAATCAAAACCCCTTATCGTTCAAAGCCAAGTTTTGCATCTTTTTGAACTTTTTCCGTCCCGCTATCGGTTTGTTATTTTTGCCAATAAACCGATATATTCCTGAATGATACTTTGGCTATTAGCAATTTTAGTGCCACATTCTCCTCCAACTAAAAAAATAATAACTTATTTATATTATTTGATTTTATAAAAAACTTCCATCTCCGTTAATCATTATTATGAACTTTATTCCATAGCTTTTTATTTACTTTTTTTCCCAATGTAATGTGGGTGATAATATTTCAATTTGGGAGGCGATATGAATCAAGTCACGAGTGCTTCTTGTTGCGCGATCGTTGCGCGCTCAATATTTGCCTTTCGGCGGATTATCGTATATTTGGAAAGAATGGTAACAACAGAGTCAGGGTACCTATAAGAGCAATTCTACATCAGCGAAAAACAACCGCGTTATGAAAAATGGAGGGAGCACATGACGACGAATTCAACAATATCAGAACTCGGTTCCCCACACACGGCATCAAAGCTTCTTGATATGTACTTTCTAAATGCCAGATCCCATCTACTCGAAACAGCGGCAATATTAGATCGAATCGAAAGGGCGCAAGGCGGACCCGCCGCCATGGCAGACCCTAGAATTGAACAACTGATCGCTGCATGCGAAATTCTCAAACACGGTACCAGAAACCGGTCAGAGCAGTTCCTTAAGCTTTTTTCGGACCAGGTGTGAGAAAAAATTGTGGCCCGATGTTGGTATCTCAACGGGCTAACTTAATGAATTAAGGCGGGTCTGCCTTTCCCTTGCCAATTCAAGCGCAGGGAAACGCAGACAAAAAACATTCTCAGTTAACCAATCGGTTCAGCGGACCTCACGCGCCATTGGTCACTGAGCCATGCCGAGATTAGACTGGCATTAACCTTTTGGAAAGAGGGATAATATGAAAGTCATTGAACCCCATATTCACATGATCGCTCGAACCACGCAGGATTACGAGCGGATGGCCAGAATGCATACCGTGGCTTGCTGCGAGCAATCGTTCTGGGCCGGTTACGACCGGACCTCCGCGCAGGCCTTTCACGATTACTTCACGCATATCTCCGTTTTTGAGCCAACCCGCGCCGCTCAATACGGCATTGAACATTACTGCTTCATCTGCATGAACCCGAAAGAGGCGGAAAATCTTTCTCTTGCCAGAGAAGTGATCGCCTTTATCCCCGAATTTTTGAGCAAACCCACCGCCCTTGGCATCGGTGAAATCGGGCTGAACAAAAACACCCGCAACGAGATGACCGTTTTTGCCGAGCAGGTGGAGTTGGCCCTTCAACTGGACCAGCTTATCTGGATTCATACGCCACATCTGCAAGATAAATTAAAAGGCACCAAGATGATGCTCGACTACCTGACCGGCCATGGAAAGGTCGATCCAGAAAAAGTGGCCTTTGACCATTGCGAAGAACATACGATCGGTATGGTTAGGGACGCCGGTTTTTGGGCATCCATGACGATCTACCCGGTCACCAAAAACTCTCCGGCCCGCGTGGTGGACACCATTGAAATCTACGGCCTTGAAAAAATAATGGTGGATGCATCCGGTGACTGGGGCCCTTCGGACCCGATCACCTTGCATGATGCTATTTTTGAAATGCGAAAAAGAGGGCATTCAGCGTCCCATATCGAAACCGTTTTTTATAACAATCCGTGTTATTTTCTCGGCCAAAACCCGAAATTCCACCTGAGACCGACCCTCGAAAAGGAACGGGCATGGGGTGCTTGAAAAAGTTCGGTGAAAGTCCGCTGCACGACTGAAAAACCAATGAAACTGAAAGGGCACCTTCTTGCCGTGCCATGGTGGATGATATGATCCATCTTCTCTTTTTTTAAAACCGGCTCATAATAAATGACATTATTTGCCCATTTACTGACACTTTTTATTCACATATTTATTTTCGAGAGTACGGTTTAATTTCCGGCTCTATAACTGAACAGGATGCCGGGTGCGCCAACCACCGTCCCAAAGACTTACTTATTTATTAAAATAACAGTTGGTTATAATTTTCTTTATTGTTAGAGAGACTATAGTTAAATATCCCGGAATGATTTTCGCCCATTTTCTTATGAATGCAGGCACAGTTATTGCTTTTAAGATTTGGCAGTTCCCTTTTCAGGGTAATACACAGCATCCCCACTGTGTATTACCCCCCTATCCCCCTAAAATTCTCCGGCTACGAGCAATGCACTTGGGGTGCATTTGCTTGCAAACAAATCGTTGCGTGGATTAAGGTTGTCGTAGAATATTCTCTTAACCATCTTTACAACTTTAAGATTGACCATCTTTACAACTTTAAGATTGACCAGATTATCCGAAGAGGCAACTATCCCAATCAGCACTATTTAGGAGTTTGTTTTGAAAAAAAAAATTGGCGTTTTGATTATCGGAGCCCGTGGCCACTTGTCTACCACATTGATGGTTGGTACCCTTGCCATCAAAAAGAGGTTGTGCCAGCCGACCGGCATGGTCACGGCGTTGGATGCGTTCTCACATCTTAACCTGACACCGCCGGAAGATCTCGTTTTCGGAGGGTGGGATATCCGAGGCAACATAGCACCCGGAATCATCCACCAAATTCTGTCCGATATCGGCCCGATCGCCCGACGGGATCTTGATTACATCGAAAATGCGTTGGATTTGATTTCCGCCAATATCTTCGCCGGCACAACCTTGAACAGCGGCCAGGCAATCTCCGACCTGGCGGATCCCAACATTACAGCACCATCGGAAAGCATCAGAGAAACCATCGGACGCCTGAAACGTGATATCTCAAATTTTCAGCAACGGCACGGACTTGAACACATTGCAGTTGTTAACCTATCCTCCACCGAGCCGCTTTTGTCGGTTGACAGCAGCACCATCACGCTTGCCCGCTTAACGGAGATTATCGAAAACAATGAATTTGAGGCTATTCGGGCAGGAACGCTCTATGCCTATGCCGCCATCGATGCCGGGTGTAGTTATGTCAATTTCACCCCTTCGGCCAGCGCAATGGTACCAGGCTTAATTGAGCTGGCCGAAAACCGAAAGGTTCCGATAATGGGCAATGACGGTAAGACCGGAGAAACCCTTGTCAAATCCGTTCTTGCTCCCATGTTTGCCTACCGGAACCTCTCAGTAATGAGCTGGCAGGGATACAACATGCTCGGAAACATGGATGGACGGGTGTTGTCCAACCCCTCAAACAAGTCCTGCAAGGTAACCAGCAAGGACAAGGTGTTGTCAAAAATTCTCGGCTATAAACCTCATTCTCAAGTCGCTATCGATTTTGTCCCGTCCTTGGGCGACCGTAAAACGGCATGGGATTTCATTCACTTTGAAGGTTTTTTAAATACAAAAATGAGCCTTCAGTTCACTTGGCAGGGATGCGATTCCGCACTGGCGGCCCCATTGGTGCTCGATCTGATCCGGCTCGGCATTTTTGCAAAAGAAAATCATGAGACCGGACTGATGAAACATCTGGCCAGCTTTTTCAAATCGCCGGAAGGGGTTGAGCAATACGATATGCACAAACAATTCCAGATGCTGATTGAATATGCCGCGTCTCACCGGGCATCAGAGCAAAAACCCAATATAATTCCCTTAAAAAAGGTGAACTGAGGTCCGGCGGCAAGATACTGTATCTAATGGTAAGGATTTCTGACTGAATATGAATTTCGCCTTTAGTTCCAATGCGTTTAAAAAACACAGCTTATCGGAAACGATTCGCTTTATTTCCAATGCGGGCTATTCGGGAATCGAGATCATGTGCGACCGGCCACACCTGTGGCCGGAAGATGTCTCGCTGGACGAGCTGAAATCGATTCGGGCGCTTTTGTATGAAAACGGGCTGGCCGTGTCCAACATCAGCGCCTTTATGATGTGCGCAATTCAGGATTTTCTGCACCCGTCCTGGATCGAACCGGACAAATCCTACCGGGCGCTTCGGGTGGCTCATACCTTAAAATGCATCGATATTGCGGCTGCATTGGGCGCCCGGACCATCTCCACCGAGCCGGGCGGCCCGCTGGACGGCATGGATCGAGCCATCGCCACGGAAATTTTCATGGAGGGCCTTTCCCGCGCCGTCTCGTATGCGGAAGAAAAAGGCATTCGGGTGCTGATCGAGCCTGAACCGAACCTGCTGATCGAGACCTCGGACCAGTTTCTCGCGTTTGCGAACGCTTTCGGAAAAGACCGCATCGGCCTTAATCTTGATATCGGCCATGCGTATTGTGTCGGAGAAAATCCGGTCGAAAAGGTGCTCGCGTTGAAAGAATTCATCGGGCATTTTCATATCGAGGACATTCCTGCAAGCCGCGAGCACCGGCATATGATGTTCGGCGAAGGTGGTATCGACATCAAGCAGGTGCTGAAAGCCATCGAGCAAATTGACTATAGGGGGTTCGTAACGGTGGAACTTTACACCTACCAGGACTGCGCGCCGCAAATCGCCCGGAAATCCCGGCAGTATCTTAAAGACGTTTGCGGATATGAATAGAAAGTTCTGCAGCTACCTTGAGCTGGTCCGGTTGCCGGGGGTGTTTACGGCCCATGCCGATATTGTCGCAGGCTTTCTGATGGCGGGGGCGGGTTGGTCAGATTTACCGGTTCTCGCGCTTCTCATGTTAAGCACCTCGTTTTTCTTTTTCGCGGGTATGGCGCTGAATGATTTTTTTGATTATCGCGTCGATGCCATTGAAAGACCGGATCGGCCCATCCCCTCGGGCCAGGTTCCCCTGCAAGTGGCCCTGATAACGGGAATCGCATGCTTGGGCTGCGGCCTTTTGTTTGCCTATGCCGCGCGGCGGACAAGTTTTTTGATTGCCGTTCTGCTGGCATCGGCCATTGTTGCGTATGACGGCGGGGTAAAAAAAATTCCTTGGGTAGCGCCGGCAAACATGGGCTTTTGCCGGTACCTCAATCTCCTGTTGGGATTCAGCGTACTGCCCTTGAATGGCACGTCCCTGGCGATCCCCCTGTTAACCGGTGTTTATATTTTCGGCGTCACGGTGCTGAGCGGCAGCGAATCAAGCGGAAAAAATCCCCTGGCGGTCATTGTGTCATCCCTTAGCATCGCAAGTGTCTTTGCCATTTATAAGATTCTGTTCGCTATGGGCGTACTTCCCAATCCGGCCGGACTTTATTCGATGCTGACGGTGATCCTTGTCCTTTCTACTGCGGTTCTGCGGCTGTTGATTCGGCAGACACCGAAAGATTATCAGCAAACCATGAAATGGCTGCTCGTTTCCCTGATTGTTCTGGACGGCATTCTCGTCACCGGGGTTCGGCCGTTTCACGAGGCGCTGGTGGTCTGGCTATTGATCGCACCAGGGCTCTATGTTTCAAGAAAATTCTATATGACGTGAGCCGGTTTTAAACTGAAAATTTCTCGAGGTGATTCATGTCCAAGTATCTCTTTGTGTTCAATGTCGTTGGTCTTTCTCAGAAATATTTGCCTTATCTTGAAAAACTGCCCGCGTTTTCCCGTCTGATGACGACCGGCATCACCGCAACGCTTAATCCCGTTTTTCCCTGCCTCACCATGCCGGGGCAAGCCAGTCTGGTCACCGGAACTTTCCCAAATCATCACGGCATGATCGCAAACGGCCTTTATGACCGGGAGCGGATGGAAGTCGGGTTCTGGGACCAGTATCGATCCTTGCTTCAGGCGACTCCGGTATGGGAGCGAATCAAAACAAAATCGCCGGACCTTAAAACCGCCGTATTATTCTGGCAAAACACCCTTCATGCGCAGGCGGATTTCGTAGTGACGCCTAAACCGATTCATGCGGAACATAAAATGATTCAGTGGTGTTATTCCAAGCCCGTGGGGTTGTATGAGGCCCTGGCCGAGGAATTGGGGCCTTTCAACCTGATGAATTATTGGGGACCGCTCGCCTCGCCTGAATCCTCGAAATGGATCACGCGAGCCGCCATTTCCATTCTGCAAAAACATCGGCCCAATCTGATGATGATCTACATCCCGCATTTAGATTATTCCTGCCAGCGATTCGGCCCGGAACATGATGCGGTCTACCGGGATCTTCAAGTCGCCGATCAACTGATCGGAAGTTTTCTGGATGAAATGGACCACCTCGGGATAACCGAAGATTCAACTGTCGCGGTTTTGTCGGAGTATGCATTAACCGATGTTTCCGAAGCCATTTTGCCCAACCGGCTGTTGCGGGATGCCGGGTTTTTAGCGGTTCGTGACATAGAAGGCGGGGAGTATCTGGATATAGAGATGAGCCGCGCCTTTGCCATGGTGGATCACCAGATTGCTCATATTTACATTAAAGATATGGCGGATGAACCGGCTGTTTACAATCTTCTGGCTGGCACCCCCGGTGTCGACTTTGTTATCGATGCGGCGCATAAACCAACCTATCATATGGATCATTCCCGATCTGGGGAACTGATTGCCGTATCCGCTTCAGACCGGTGGTTTGCCTATTACTGGTGGCACGCCCTCGAAAAAGCGCCCGATTTCGCCGGAACTGTCGATATTCACCGCAAACCGGGATACGACCCCCTTGAGCTTTTCTTTGATCCGAAGACAAAATCGATCCCCTTGAATACTTCCCTGATTAAGGGATCACACGGGGCACCGGCGAAAACGCCTGAACAGATGGGCTTGTTGATTCTTAGCAGAAAAGACTCGATAAGGGGGAAATTGCGGCCGCAAATCGACATGCTCCAGGTTTCTTCAATTCTGGAGGACCTGCTGACCGATTAAAAAATAGTTTAACAGGCAAACAGCGGCAACGTGGGAAAAGGCATCAACCCTTTTTCAGCGGCTTTTTGAAACAGCGTTTTAATGGCAAGCCGGCCTTCTGCCCCCAAATCCTGTGTAAACTCGTTGACATAGAGTGAGATATGCTGGGAAATTACCTGCGGCGCCATCTCCTGGGCATGCCGGGTGATGTAATCCGCCGCATTCTCGGGGGTTGCCTTCGCATAGTCAATGCTGGCTTTCAACGTATTTTGCACCTTAAGAATCACCGCCTCGGGCAAACTTCGATGCACCGCGATGCCACCAAGGGGAATGGGAAAACCGCTTTGCGTTTCCCACCACTGCCCTAGATCCAGAAGGCAAGTGAGCCCGTATTCCCGATAGGTAAAACGGCCCTCATGAATGATCACCCCCGCCTCAACTTCGCCCGCTCTGATCGCCGGCATAATTTGATCAAAGGTCATGGCCTTCGTCCGGACCGGATGCGGGGAAAACAAATTCAACAATAAGCAGGCGGTGGTCCATGCGCCGGGCACGGCAACCGGCGTATCGCCCAGTTGCGCCAATTCTACTCCCGGCTTTGCCACAATCAAGGGTCCGCAGCCGCGCCCCAGAGCCGCTCCGCAATGAAGAAGGCCGTAACTTTCCTGCAAATGCCCGATCGCGGCAAAGGATAACTTGGTGATATCCAATTGTCCGGCGGCTGCCCGCTGATTGAGCGATTCCACATCCGCCAGGGTAATTTGATAGGTCAATTCATTGAGATTCACTTTTTGGTGCGCCAGCGCATAAAAAATAAAGGTGTCGTTCGGGCAGGTGGAATAGCCAAGCGTCAATGGTCGATTCATCAAAAAATGCCCCCTTTGAGCAAGGTCATTACCGCCGCCTGGCTTCTTTCCCATGCCAGAGGCAAGTTCCAGTGATTCCGCTCTCTTTTGCCCACAACGTTAGCGGCGGCTCTGATTTCTAAAAACGGAATGCCATAATGCAGGGCCACATGGGCAGCGCCTGCGCCTTCCATGGATTCCATGCACACCTGGTAGGCATCAAAATACTGCTCAGCCCGCCGGTCCGAGGCTGTAATGGTGGAAACGGTCAAAAAAGGCCCGAGATTGACCGTAATATTCATCCCGGCCATTTTCCGACTGATAACGGACTGTGCCTTTCGAGTCAATTCAACACCTATCGCATAGCGATTCTTGATTTCAAATCCACCATAACACCCGATCGAAAACGGCAACGGATCGACCGGTATTTCCGTCGGCCTCTCAGGCTCAAGCCCCAGATGGGCATCGATTTCCTCGGAGGCGATTGCGATATCTCCGATATTAATCCCCGCCTGTTTAAATCCGCCCGCGCAACCAACTTGAAGAATTGCTGCCGGTCGTTGCCATTCTATGGCCGATGTCAGTGCCTGAACCGTGTTGACCTGCCCGGGACCGGCAACCAGCAGGTTTACCGGCGTATCAACCAGAACACCAGCGGTCATTTCTCTTTGACCGGCCCGAACGCTTCGCGGCGACTCAATGGTGGCCGCCAGCAAGGCGGCTTCTTCTTTTACAGCTGTAACAATCAGTAAATAAGGCGACATATTTATTTCTTTAGTCCGTTGAGCCTCTTTCAGACCGTTTCAGTTCGGCCAAGGTCAAGTGAATTTAAATTTCAACCAACTGAATACATATGGCATTTTAAGGATTGATCCATTTTCGTGAACAACATGCCATGAGTTTTGAAAAATTACCATATCATGGTGATCTAATAAACACTGAAATTCCAGCTAAAAAAGAAGGGACTTGATTATACTGCTATTAGGATTAAAGCCCCCTCTTTTTTTTTAGAATATTTTCTGATTAAGCCTGCGGAGCTCTCCAGCTTGCCGTTATAATATTCATCAGATCCGGATGGTTTCTTACGTCATCAACATTTGCCATAGAAATCCCATAACTGTTTGCAAAAGCTGTTATATCCTGAATTATTCTGTTCACATCAGCGGAAGTCAGATACGAACCATCTGAAAGCACGAATTTTTCTATAGCATTGTTGGCATTTGACTGGTTGCGTATTGTTGCCGTGGAATCTTCACCAGAACTAATTATTAGATTTGTTCCGCTGTTAAATATGCCTATTTCATTTTTTACAAGCCCATTACCAAGCTTCAGCGTGTCGCTCCCGGCATTAAAAGAGCTGTTGTAGCTGCTCTCGTAATTGTAATAAGAATCATAGATCGTGTCCTGCCCGTCGCCCTTGTTGAAAATGTACGTATCATCACCACGGCCGCCCCAGATTACATCGTTGCCAAGGCCGCCTTCCAATGTGTCGTTATACGCATAGGTCGTTATGGTGTCGTTCCCGCCGAGCCCCTTTATTGTTACCGCTGATACGGGCCAGGATATGGAATCATTACCCTCCGTCCCACTTACCTTCGCCGCTATCTGATTGATGCCCCATTCCGTCCCGTTGCTGAATACAAATTTCTCTATCCGGTTGCTCCCATTGATCCAATCCCTGATCGTTATCCGGTCTCCGGGGTTGCTGATAAACTGTACGATCAGATTCTTGTTTTCTGAAAGTCCCACGAAAACATCTTCCGGTGTTATGTTTTCTCCGAATTTCAGCGTGTCGCTCCCGGCATTAAAAGAGCTGTTGTAGCTGCTCTCGTAATTGTAATAAGAATCATAGATCGTATCCTGCCCGTCACCCTTGTTGAAAATGTACGTATCATCGCCACGGCCGCCCCAGATTACATCGTTGCCGAGGCCACCTTCCAATGTGTCGTCATACGCATCAGTCGTTATGGTGTCGTTTCCACTGAGCCCCTTTATAGTTGCTCCGGATACGGACCAGGATATGGAATCATCACCCTCCGTCCCGCTTACCTTCGCCGCTATCTGATTGATTCCCCATTCCGTCCCATTGCTGAATACAAATTTCTCTATCCGGTTGCTCCCATTGATCCAATCCCTGATCGTTATCCGGTCTCCAGGACTGCTGATAAACTGTACGATCAGATTCTTGTTTTCTGAAAGCCCCACGAAAACATCCTCCGGGGTTATGTCTTCCCCGAACTTCAACGTGTCGGCTCCGGCGTTAAAAGAGCTGTTGTAGCTGCTTTCGTAATTGTAATAAGAATCATAGATCGTATCCTGCCCGTCGCCTTTGTTGAAAATGTACGTATCATCACCACGGCCGCCCCAGATTACATCGTTACCGAAGCCGCCTTCCAATGTGTCGTCATACGCATCGGTCGTTATGATGTCGTTTCCACTGAGCCCCTTTATAGTTGCCCCGGATACAGACCAGGATATCGAATCATCACCCTCCGTTCCGTTTACTCTTGCCGCTATCTGATTGATTCCCCATTCCGTGCCGTCGCTGAATACAAATTTCTCTATCCGGTTGCTCCCATTTATCCAATCCCTGATCGTTATCCGGTCTCCAGGACTGCTTATAAACTGTACGATCAGATTCTTGTTTTCTGAAAGTCCTATAACAACATCTTCCGGTGTTATGTTTTCTCCGAATTTGAGCGTGTCGCTCCCGGCCTTAAAAGAGCTGTTGTAGCTGCTTTCGTAATTGTAATAAGAATCATAGATCGTGTCCTGACCGTCGCCCTTGTTGAAAATATACGAATCATCACCACGGCCGCCCCAAATCGTGTCGTTGCCCTGGCCACCTGTTATCTGATCATTTCCGGAATCACAATTAATGCTATCGTCTCCAGCACCGCCATTTACTTGGTTATTGCCCGTTCCTCCCTTGAGGATGTCGTTTCCGTCTCCGCCTGAAAGCGTATCATCATTATTGCCACCATCGAGAATATCATCTCCCTCATTGCCAAACAGCGTATCGTTGCCGTCTTGGCCATAAATAGAATCGTTGCCCGCTCCACCGTATAAAAGGTCGTTGCCTGCTGCACCATTGATGACATCATTGCCGTCCTCGCCCACCAGAAAGTCAGCAAAAGAAGCTCCTGTGAGACTGTCATGGCCTGCTTCACCATTAATATAATATTCTTCTTGAGCAGTTCCGGAGAGAATATCGTCATTTACCGTGCCTTGAATTTTGGTTTTCCCCGCGCCGTCTATGATTGTAAAATATTCGGAGTTGATTGCGCCCAAGTCCGCGCGAAGTTGAGGGATGTTGAAATGTCCATTGGTATTCAAAATTGTTAAGGAACGCACGAATTCTTCAAGCAAGTGTTTCCCGGATACCGGATCGGCGCTGAGGCGATTAAGCAGTTCCGTTTCGGCCCCTGCCACATCAGCGGTGATACTATCCGTGGTATCATCCCAGGTATAGATAATATCATCATACAGATCCTTCAGTTGCGTCTGCGCCATCAATTGGGCGTAGAATAAGTCAAGAAGGCCCTTGAAAGTCTGATCGAGGGAATTAGCGGCATTAGGGCCGGGATTTGCGGCATCAATTAAAGACTGATCGGTGATCCCGACACCAGAGCCACCAGAGCCGTAAGCTGCAGGGCCGACAAAAACCTGTCCGAAAAGATGTTCCATTGCAACAAGACGTCGGGCATCAATATTACTCCCCCTGCTCGTTGGATTTACCCCGTCACTTCCAGCCCATTTGAAGACAATTTGTTCCATTAGGGAGCAACATGCCGTGATGTCTGTCGCCGACGCGAACTGCTGAATAAGAGATTTTAACTGCCCGCTCGTATCCCGTACCATCGTCTGGCGTAACGTGTAAACACTCCCGAAGCCTTGGAGTTCGGGCAGAGCCGCGATGTCGCCGGGAACATCAAGCCATTCGTTGGCTATAGTGAACAAAGGGTCGTTAGCAAACCAAACGTCGGTGGCGGTGGATGTGGTATCGTCATTCCAGGTGAAGCTGCCAGTCTGTCCGAGCGTATTACCGTTTGCATCGACGGAAGTAGATGCTGTAAACCCAGTACCAATCGATTTGATGCCCAAATCGGTCAGGGTTCTTAATTCGTCAGATGTCGATAAACCGTTACCATCAGTATCTTGCCAAACCTTTAGTTGAGAAAATGCCGCATCACTATTGTCGATTTTACCATCAAGGTTCTCATCGAGCTCCACCAGTGCCGCAAAGCCATTTGTCGCCTTCTGGCCGTTGCCAAGAAGAGTGTTGTTGCCGAAAATTTCCCCTCCATCATCAATAGTTCCATTTCCGTTCCTGTCCAGCGCCAGTAACCCATCATCGGAGGAAACCCAGCCGGTCTTCTCCGCGAAACCGTTCTTGTCATGATCGAAGTATGCGCCTCCGGTAAGTGCCCTCGTCTCAATGCCGTCCTTGTCAAGATCAAGGACAATAGGGCTTACAAGGAGGTTGGAGGCGTTGAAAGAATTGAGATAGTAGTCTAACATCGCAAAAGCTGCGGCATCGATGTAAGGATTGTTTAGAAGAGTGGCAAGAAATGCAATTGTATTAGGTTCGGGACTTATTCCAGCATCATTCAGCAAACTTTTAAGCCATGTGTTACACTGATCGCCAGTAAAAAAGTTATAATTAGGTGGATCTTGCCGATCATGGTTAATGCGATCCATCAAGTCGCTGTATTGTTTGTCGCTGATATCCATCCATGGAGATGTTTTGTTGTAAGGATGTTTAGTATCATCTTGGATGTGACCCGCGTCAATGGGCCAGCCATCGCGAGGAACAAGTCCAAATCCCTCTTCGCTACCGTCAGGGTGACGAACCATAAGAAAAGAATGTGGCATCCAGGCAACATCAGCTCTGATTTGAATCTGCGGCATAACTATTTCTCCTTTTTCAAGATCAGTTGAAGTATTGTTGTTTTGGGTATTCCTTTGAGGGTTTCCTCTTTCGTTTGAGTATACATTTCAAGCTCATATTGTATTTCTGGGTACTTTGCATGCGCGTCGATACACAAGCCAATTATCTTTTTTGCGATTGATCGGTCCGTGACGCCATATACAGTGATCTCAATAACCATTGAAGGGCGTATAAAAACATATTGCTTATCTACGCAATCATTCTTATCACCGCACAGTTTTTCCGAAACTAGCAAATCTTCAATAGTATCGACCAATTCACGTGCCTGCGTTTGGTGCACATGTGAACTTATGCAGCCGGTGCATATGGCTATCGCCAAAACTACGGCCAACAACAATTGGCAGCGTACGTTGGGACGGGCTATAATAGTCAGGCCGCCCAGATAATAACTATCTTGCCCTGTTTTCATCATATACCTCCATTATATGATCATAGCGAGATGCCGTACCATCACTGAGCGGGGTACCGGCAATTGCGACGTAAACCGTTACTGTATATGCCATGCAAATTTTTCTCCTTTATTTGCCCAGATAGGCCTTAGTAATTTGAAGTTCAGTTCTAATCTCTTTAAGCCCCGGAGCATCCTTCAAGCTTTCAGCAGTTAAGGTATAACGCCCCGGGGCGAGTTTAAGGTATGTAAGGCGTGCATCGAACTCGCAATCGCCCCAAGAATGAAGCTTCGGCGCTGCAAATTCCTTATCAATTAAACCGGAGTCCGTCGTGCTGCTTTCTTGAACCAATCGAATTCGGATGATGATTGGCGCACCGGGCTCAACCCGTTTTCCCGATTTATCTTCTACTGGCCCCCCAATATTTTTCCAAACATCGTCACGTAAATTTTTATCACAAAAATACCGGAGTTTTATTGCATAGAAGTCTGTTTTGGAGATATCGAACTTAAAAGAAATACGACTGCCGGCGTTTTCGACGGCAAAAAGAACGGACAACGGCGGCTTAGGGATTCCGCTGAATGCATCGCATCCTGTAAGCCCAATCACCAAAATTAAATATAGTAATAGTTGATGAAATACCTTTTTGTGAATAGCGATCATTTAATTTCTCCGTCAACTTGTAATTGCCAAATTAATTCGGAATGTTAAATCATTCACCAAATAATGAGTAGCACCTTCTTCTAGTTGGAGATGAAGTGACGGGTACGTTGACGTGTAGGGATATCAGCCCAAAGCCATCTTCGCTACCGTCGGAGCAGCAAGCCATAAGAAAAGAATGTGGCACCACCTCAGCATCAGCTCTAATTTGAATCTGCGGCATAACTATTTCTCCTTTTTCAAGATCAGTTGAAGTATTGTTGTTTTGGGTTCCCCTTTGAGGGTTTCCTCTTTCGTTTGAGTATACATTTCTAGCTCATATCGTATTTCTGGGTACTTTGCATGTGCATCGATACACAGGCCAATTATCTTTTTTGCTATTGATCGGTCCGTGATGCCGTATACGGTGATCTCAATGACTGTCGAAGGGCGTATAAAAAAATATTGCTTATGTGTGCAATCATTCCTATCTCTGCACAATTTCTCCGAAACAAGCAAATCATCAATCGCGCCGACCAATTCACGTGCTTGCGTTTGATGCACATGTGAACTTATGCAGCCGGTGCATATGGCTATCGCCAAAACTACGACACAAAGCAATTGGCACCGCACAGTCAGACGTGCTATTGTTAAGCCGCCCCGATAATAACTATCTTGTCCCATCTTCATCATTTACCTCCGTTTTCTACCCGCCAAATAGAATGTGGCATCCAACTAGCATCAACTCTGATTTGAATTTGCAGTATAGCTATTCTCAATGCCGTTTCCTTAAGGAACTTAAATGCGTTAATACTTTAAAAATACAATCTGTTATGCTATAAATACATTGTTCTTTTGTATCAGTAAAAAATTCAAAAAAAGGAGAGAACAATGCTCAAAA